>JAIOSQ010000140.1 GCA_021107535.1 Bacteroidales bacterium
ATCCAGTATCCAGTATCCAGTATCCAGTATCCAGTATCCAGTATCCAGTAACCAGTAACCAGTATCCAGTATCCAGTTTTAGGTTGCCAAAAATAACAATATCTGATGAATTAGAGATTAATGCATGCTGAAATTCAATATTTTTGCAAATTA
The DNA here is from genome assembly GCA_021107535.1 of Bacteroidales bacterium. Taxonomy (GTDB): domain Bacteria; phylum Bacteroidota; class Bacteroidia; order Bacteroidales; family B18-G4; genus B18-G4. Next base: position 154 of record JAIOSQ010000140.1, read on the forward strand.
ACAAATAAATTATATCAGGATGAGAAAAATCAGGGTAGCAATAAATGGCTTTGGGCGTATCGGAAGGATCACCTACAGGGCAATGCTGAAGCATGAGAATATGGAATTGCTTGCGGTGAATGATCTGAGCTGTCCCCCCACACTGGGACATCTGTTCAAATATGATTCGATCCAGGGAGGCTTTAAAGGCGAAGTTTCCTGGGGAGATGATCATCTTGAGATCAACGGGCACAAGATTAAAGTCTTTAAGGAAGAAGATCCCGGTAAATTACCCTGGAAGGAGCTCGATATAGATGTGGTCATAGAATCAACAGGTTTATTTGTGAAAAGGGAGGAAGCCATCCGCCATGTAACGGAATCAGGTGCGCGCAAGGTGATCATCTCGGCGCCTGCAAAAGGAGAAAGCGATGGCGTGCCTTATATTGTACTTGGAGTAAACGACGAGCTGATCAACAGGGATGATCTGATCATTTCCAACTCATCCTGTACGACCAACAATGTGGCACCGCTCATCATGATCCTTGATAAATTATGGGGGATAGAAAGAGGCTTCATCACCACGGTACATTCCTATACACGCGACCAGAACCTGTTGGATGCTCCGCACAAGGATTTGAGAAGGGCCAGGGCTGCAGCCTGTTCTATTGTTCCTACCACCACAGGAGCAGCGAAGGCGGCCACCCGCATTTTTCCCCACCTGGAAAACAACCTGGGGGGTGCCGGTATTCGCGTTCCTGTTCCCGATGGCTCCCTGACAGACTTCACCTGTATCCTCGCAAAGCCAAGCAGTGTTGAGGCGATCAATGCTGCGTTCAAAGAAGCCGCCGGCACTTATCTTAAAGGCATCCTCGAATACACAGAGGATCCTATCGTCTCCATCGATGTGATCGGAAACACCCACTCCGCTATCTTCGATGCCGGCCTCACCTCTGTTCTTGGCGATAAAAACAAATTTGTAAAGGTTGTGGCCTGGTATGATAATGAAACGGGATATGCAAACCGCCTGGTGGAGTTGATTGAAAAATTTGTTTAATGCTTAGAAATTCGATGAGAATGTATATAAAAAAGCCTTTTGTTGGAATCCTGGCCTTTGTGATCGTATTGCTTACAATGCCACTCGGCCACGCGGCCATGATCATCATGGAGAAATCATTTGGCTATGAATATATCTATCATGCGGCCATAATTTTGGGCACAATAGGTTTTATCCTGGTTGTTTGGGGTACGCTTATTAACAAAGAAACAAAATCCACTTTTCTTGGCCTTTTTGGCGGTTTATTTATCTGGACCGGCTGGATTGAATTTGCCTATGTGTACTATGCCAACAGGTTTGGAGTAGAGCCACTCATGCTAAACGGTGAAATCGTTACAAAACCTGAATATTTAATTATGCCATCATCCATTGGTTTCTGGGTGATACTGATCATGTTCTACTTATTTGCTTCAAAATCGGGCTGTAAATTTTTTAACTGGCTTCAGAAAAAATTGAAAGTCCGTAATACTGTAAAACTGAAACCGGCAACGCATAATTTTGCAATGACTACAATGATGGAGTTGATTGCCCTGCTGTGGACTTTTTACCTGGTATTACTTTTCGCTTATGACAGCAATTTCCTTGGCGATCGTCACCCTGTAACTTATATCATTGCTTTTGGTTCATTGTTTTGGTCATTGTATTTGTTTACCAGGCTCATCAAAATATCTAAAGTGGCTTATGCCATCAGATATGCAATACCCACCGTAATCATTTTCTGGAATTTTGTAGAAATCCTTGGCCGGTGGGACTTTTTCAAAGAAATTTGGATAGAACCCGGAAAATATTGGCTTGAGATGTTGTTGATTTTCATCGTTTTTGTAATCCTTCTTGTGATTGGCTTTTTTGGGAAAAGAAAAAACAAAATTCACATGTAAGGTCAGGCCTTCCTGACTTAATTATCAGGATATTACGTTTTATTTCACTGTGAGTAATCCACACTATTGGTTTTTGGGGAATTGCAGAAGCACTTACCAAACACTCAAACTTTCAAACTCTCTAAGCCTCTGATTCTCTGACTCCCTGATTCCCTGATTCTCTGATTCTCTGATTCTCTGATTCTCACAGTCCCAAAGCCCCAAAGTCTCACAGTCCCATCTATCACTTCACACCCGTCCGCTATCAGATGGTGAAACTCAATATATCTTTCCAAACGAAATATTTACTACTTTTATAAAATAAAAATAAATATGTCCTGCACTGGCATTTAAGGGCAGGGCCTTATTAGATCCCACCAATGGCGGGATTAGTTGGTTTTAATAATATTAATGCTCTGCTTAAGGCGGATTTTAAAATCCTACTCTTATTGATGTAAAATCATAAAAAACAATTGTTATGAAAAAAATTACTTTTATGCTTTTAGCTTTTTCTTTTTGCATTATTTCCGATGCATTGTCACAGGGAGTGGCCATTAACACTACGGGTGCGGACCCGGATAATTCTGCGATGCTGGATGTCGTATCTACCACGAAGGGGGTACTCATCCCCCGGATGACCCAGACCCAGCGTAATGCCATTAGCAGTCCTGCCACAGGCTTGATGATTTTTCAGACTGACAATACAGCGGGCTTATATTGTTTTGATGGAAGCTCTTGGGAAATATTGGCTTCAGGAGCTATAGCCATTAACGACCTTCTAGATGGTAAAACCGGAGGCAATAGTGTTTTTCTTGGCTCAGGTGCAGGTACGAACGATGATGCTACAGACAATCGCAATGTTGGGCTTGGAATTAATGCTCTGAACGCAAATACTTCAGGATCAAACAATACCTCGATAGGCGCTTATTCACTTCAAGCTAACGTAGGTGGAGGAGGAAATTCAGCACTTGGCACTTCAACACTTACGTTTAACGCAACAGGATGGTTTAATAATGCTTTTGGATACCAATCACTTTATTGGAATACAGCAGGTAGCTCTAATAATGCATTAGGATACATGTCACTAAATTCCAATACAACAGGGCATTATAATATTGGAATTGGCCAGGAAGCAAACAGGTTTAATCAGGAGGGTTCGTACAACACAGTTATTGGTTACCAGGCAGGAAGAGGAACATCAACTCATAATATATCTTATAATGTATTCCTGGGATGTCAGGCAGGATATAACGAAACAGGCTCAAACAGATTATACATTGAGAACTCCAACTCTGCAACACCTCTTATCTATGGGGAATTTGATAATGACCTGTTGAGGGTAAACGGAGATTTCGAGGCAACCGGTGATATAGACATATCTAGCGGGAGTTCTTATAAAATTAATGGATTGGATATATTACACAACGAAGGGAGTTTTAATATCTTTTTGGGGGCAAATTCTGGTTCTACCGGTTCAAATAATTCCTTTTTTGGCGAAAATTCAGGAGCGAACAATAATGGTGGTCTTTATAATACATTCATAGGCCGTGCTTCAGGATATAATAATATTACCGGAAACTACAATACATATTTAGGAGGAAACGCAGGCATGAATAGTACAGGATCATCTAATGTTTTTCTGGGTTATTGGGCAGGTGCTAACGAAGCAGGTTCCAATAAACTATATATCGATAACTCCAATTCTGCAACACCTCTCATCTATGGTGAGTTCGATAGTGACCTGTTAAGAGTAAACGGAACCCTGGATATCAATAATGCATATCAATTCCCAACTGCAGATGGTACCTCCGGACAGGTATTGCAATCTGATGGAAGCGGAACATTAAGCTGGGCTTCCGATGTAGGAGCCAGTGAAATTAACGACCTTACAGATGGTAAAACAGATACTACCAGTGTTTTTCTGGGTGCCGGTTCGGGTACCAATGACGATGGTACAGCCAATCGCAATGTTGCCATTGGAATTGATGCATTCGAGGCAAATACAAGCGGTTATGCTAATAGTGCGTACGGATACCAGGCACTATATAAAAACACTGATGGTGATGCAAATACTGCGAGTGGAAATCGTGCTCTAAGAAATAATACTACCGGGTCATCAAATACAGCTTTAGGAGCTTCTGCACTTGGACAAAATACAAGCGGTGAATTCAATGTTGGAATTGGAATTGGTGCAAATTATTCTAATCAGGAAGGTGACAATAATACTATGATTGGATATTGTGCGGGCTGTGGAGCATCAAATCATAATAAATTCGGGAATATTTTTATTGGGTATAGTGCCGGATACTTTGAAACAGGAGATTATAAACTTTATATAGAAAGCTCAACTTCTTCAACACCTCTCATCTATGGTGAGTTTAATAATGATTTGTTGAAATTTAATGCTGAGGTAGAACTGGCCAACGGTACTTCAGCATCATCCCTGAAATTTTATGAACGGAGTATTGCCGGTACAAACTTTACAAAATTTAAATCACAAGACCAGGCCGGGGATGTCACATATACCTTACCTGCAGCAGATGGCAGCAGCGGACAGGTGCTGCAATCTAACGGAAGCGGAGTTCTGAGTTGGAACGACGACGGAGGAGCAACTGAAATTGATGAGCTTACAGATGGTAAAACAGATACTACCAGTGTTTTCCTGGGTTCCAATGCGGGTATCAATGACGATGGTTCGGACAATCACAATGTTGCGTTTGGCATTGATGCATTGAGAGCAAATACAACTGGAGACTGTAATACCGCAACTGGATATCAGTCTCTACAAACGAATAATGGAATCAGGAATACCGCAAGTGGATATCGGGCTCTGAGAAAAAATACTGGAAATTATAATACAGCTTTTGGCTTTGAAGCAATGAGGTGGCATACAAGCGGTAGCAACAATGTGGCAATTGGAAATAATGCACTAGTGAATAATTTATCAGGTTCCAATAATACGATAATAGGTAGCTCTGCAGGCTTGGGAACAGGTTCTGGCAATATATCTGGTAATGTTTTTCTGGGTTATTGGGCTGGCGCTAACGAAACTGGAGATAATAAGCTTTATATAGATAACTCAAGTTCTTCAACACCTCTTATAGGTGGAGACTTCAGTACAAATAAAGTTACGATCAACGATGTCCTGAAACTTGCTCCACGTGCCAGTGCTCCTACAGGGCCTACAGAAGGAGAAATTTACGTTAATTCAACTAATAATCATATCTACTGTTACTTGGGCGGTTCCTGGAAACAACTGGATAATTAGCAACATAATAATAGCTTACATTAAAAAGCATTGTAATTATGGTCTCTCCCTTATTTAGCCACCTGCTGATACCATTTATTATAGCCATGTTTTTGGCTATAACCATGGGAGGTAGTGGAACAGCACCTGCTTTTTCGGCTGCATACGGTGCAAATGTTATTCGAAAAAGTCTGATTCCCGGCTTATTTGGAATCATGGTATTCCTGGGTGCAATTATAGCCGGTAAAGGAACGGCGACAACGGTGGGTAAAGGATTGCTGAACCCTGAAATGATGTCGTTTACAGTGGTCTCAATCATTTTGTTTTCTGTTGCCATATCTTTGTTGATAGCCAACCTGGCAGGGATACCACAATCAACAAGCCAGGCAACCGTGCTCTCCATTGTTGCTCCGGCCATCTACTTTCATGAATTAAATACTGATCTTTTATTTTTTGAATTAATTCCCACCTGGTTTATTCTGCCGATCATATCATTTATAATCAGCTTCCTTGCCGGAAAATATATTTATCGACCCATGAGAAAAAGGGGATATGAAATGATGTCAAGGTCGAAGAACATGAATGCGAAACCTGTCGTTAACGGACTTATTGTATTTATGTCCTTATATGTCGCATTTTCGATAGGAGCAAACAATGTAGCCAATGCCGCCGGCCCCATCGCTTCGATGACGGCCAATGAACTTAACATTTCTATTGATGAAAATTTCATATTGATCATGATATTATCCACTTTGATCGTTGCACCAAGTTTTGGAATTGGCAGTTCTATCTTCGGGCATAAGATTGTAAAAAATACGGGCAAGGAAATTGTTTTATTTGGGAAATTTGAGGCAGTGATCATTGCTTTTGTCTCCGCCAGTCTGCTGCTGCTGGCATCATTAACCAAAGGAATCCCATCTTCACTGGTTCAGCTGAATGTGGCAGCAATCCTGGGAATTGGTGTTGCCAAATTGGGGCCCAAAAATATTTTCAAAAAAACGGAGGTCAGAAAATTTTTCCTGATGTGGGTTTTTGCCCCGATGATCGCATTTTTAATATCATTATCGTTGATATATATTGCAGATATTTATGGCTTCTTGCAGTAATAAGGCCCTTGGCGGGATGTTTTAACGCTCAACGCCCTATGCCTTATGCCCTATGTCCTATGCCTCACCCCCATATTGCTTAAGTTCCAGCCTCTTCCCATTAAATACCGCGTAAGTAAAATTCGTGATCCAATCACCAAGGAGAATAAGCTCTGTTTTCTCGTTGAGCTTAATTTGTGTTGGCAGGTGGCGATGGCCGAAGATAAAGTAATCTATGTCGGGCTGTGACTTTAGCATTTCCTTGCCATATTTATACAGCATCTCATCTTCTATGCCGTTGCTGGTTTCTTTTTTCCCTTCTTTGGCTACATTGGCCAGCCTGCTCTTTCTTGAAAAATAAAGGGCCATCCTGGCACCCAGGTCGGGATGCAGCCAGCGGAACAGCCACTGGCATAAACGACATTCAAAAACTTTCTTCAGGAACTTGTAGCCATTATCTCCCGGGCCCAAGCCGTCGCCATGGGCCAGGTAGAACTTCTTCCCCGAAAAATCCATGACCATGGGTTTCCTCTGAAGCCTGATGCCGAGCTCCTTTTCAAAATAATTAAAGGCCCAGATGTCATGGTTGCCGCTGAACAAACTCACCGGTATCCCTGCATCTGTGATCTCTGCCAGCTTACCGAACAGCCTGGCAAAGCCTTTCGGGATCACCGTCTTGTATTCAAACCAGAAGTCGAAGATGTCACCCATCAGGAAAATATGGGCGGCATCATCCTTTACCTCATCCAGCCACTTTATAAATAATTTCTCACGTTCCAGACTACGGGAATGGTCAGGAATGCCGAAATGAAAATCGGATGCGAAGTAGATGTTCTTTTTGTTTGCTGCAGCTTGCTCTTCCAAAGGGTATTTTTTTACAATAATATGAAAAAGTGCTTAATAATCGGGTTTCTGCTTGTATAAATCAATGATGCTTTCCTGGAGTTTGCTGAAATCTTTGCCATGCTTAAATATACGCCCCCTTGTGTCGATAAGGTAAAAGACAGGAAGCTGCATTTTAAGATTGAACAGTTTCTGTACCGGTGAACGGATGCCTTTCAGGTCAGTCACGTGGATGCCCGGCAGGGTGTCGAGTTGGATGGCTGCCTTCCAGATGTTAGGATCCTTGTCGAAGGAAATGGCCAGCACTTCAAGACCGTATGTGTGATATGCATCGTAGGCTTTCCTGATCATTGGATTTGTTTTACGAGATTTAGCATCGGCCGCGGCCCAGAAATAGATCAGGATACTATTTCCTTTCAAATCCTGCGGGCCAATCTGTTCACCGCTTGCGGATGGAAGTTGGAATTCAGGTACCATCCTTCCTGGTGAAAGCCGCATTTTAGTCTCCAGTTCATAGTCCCTGGCAGCACGTATATTCTCCACCTGGCTGTGGAAATCCAGCACATATTTGTTTTCCGGAAAACGTTCTGTCAGAGCTGCATCAACCATCTCATAATAATTGAAATCATTATGCTGGTGAAAGAGGGCAAACTCCTTGAAGAAACCATTAAGAACAATAATGGAAGCAATGGAAGAAGGATGTGTTGTCACGAACTGCCGTGCATAAGCCTTATGACCTTCATGCAGTTCGATGAATTTATTGTTGAGCATTTTCCTGATCGCAAGAAAATCGGTATTGCCCTGGCTGTTATGAAAAACCACTGACAATGAATCTACTGCGTAGTGATCCCGGTTCAGGCGTTCAAGATAATCTGCCAGAAGCATGCATTCCTCAGGGCCTTGTACGCGAAAAGGCCAGGCTGTGTCATCCGTCCCGGTGATATTCACTGTGTCTCCAGCCTTTAGGATCACCATCAGTGGATATAGATCTGCTGTGGTGAGCCGGAATACCGAATAATCGGGGGCATTTACCTTAAAAGAAAATGTTTTGTCGGTGGAAAGATCAGCAGAGTCCAGTACTTTGACATTATTCGAAGTGACTTTACTCAATGTCAGTTTTCCATCATATCCGGGAAACTCCCCTTTGATGAACACTTTCTTGCTTTCCGGTTTTTCCGGACTGCAAAAAGTGAAAAGCATGGCAATAAGTATACTTGCGATAAACGGCCTAAATATATTTCTCATCATATTCTTCTGTCTTTGATTCAGGTTCATGATCACGCCAGGTGTTAATAATTAACGGTTCAGCTTGTAAAAATTGTATTTTCAATGCAACTGCAAAATTATAGTATTTAAGCGAAGTGAGCAATACATCATTTTGAATTGAAATTATTATTAACTTCATCATCGAAAAATCAACATTGATGAGATCATATGCATATATCCTTCTTGTTCTTGCCATGGGTTTGATGCTTTCATCTGCACATGCTCAGCGGGTTCTTTTACTTGAAAAACCCGGGAAATTTAAAAATTACAAATATTTCATTGGTAATAATATAGCCCTCAAGACAATACCGTTCGGGGAAAAGCATGATGGAACCATCCATATCATTACAGACACCAGCATTGTCATTAATTTCGATAATGAGATCATGCTGTCTGATGTTGAGATGATTATGCGGCCACGCTGGGGTTTGGGGCTTTTATCGAAGGTTACCAGGATTGCCGGTGCCGGATATTTTGTACTTGATGTGGTGAATAATTCTATTAATGGCCATCCTACAATCGTGGATAAAAATACTGTTATGATCAGTGGCAGCCTTATTGTTTTTAGCTACCTGATCGTACCCCTGCATAATAAAAGAATGAAGGCTGGAAATCCCTGGAGGATTAAGGTCTTGAATATGTCGATGGATGAGGAACCTCCTAATCCGTTTCTTCGATAAATCTCCTGATAATACTTGTCATCTTTGGTTCAGCGATGCTGGCGGCATCAATGACATCATCATGGGTGATTTCCACGATCTTGCCTTCTACCCCAAGGTCGGAGATCACTGAAAAAGCAAGGCAGGGAATATCCGCCTGCCGGGCCACGATCACTTCCGGTACCGTTGACATTCCCACTGCATCGGCACCTATGAGCCTGACATACTTGTATTCTGCAGGAGTTTCGAAAGTCGGGCCGGTAACAGCTGCATAAACCCCGATCCGGTATTTGATACCGAGACTTTTTGCAATTGCTTTTGTTTTATTAATGAGTGATTTGTCGTAAGGTTCACTCATGTCAGGAAAGCGGGGCCCAAACTCTTTTTCGTTCGGGCCTACCAATGGATTGGTACCCATCAGGTTGATATGGTCTTCGATCAGCATAATGTCACCAACCCGGAAATTTGGATTCAATCCGCCACTTGCATTGGATAGGATCAGTATTTTAATGCCCAGGGCCTGGAATATCCTGATGGGGAATGTTACCTCCTGCATGCTGTACCCTTCATAAAAATGAAATCTGCCCTGCAGGGCAACAACATTCTTTCCATTGACCTTGCCAAAGATCAGATTTCCGTGATGGCCGTCAACTGTTGAAACCGGGAAATTTGGAATTTCACCGTAAGGGATGGTATGTAAGATGTCAATTTCCTTAACGAGTCCTCCCAGTCCTGTTCCAAGGATAATTCCGAATTCGGGTGTAAAGGCTGTTTTTTGTTTAAGAAAGTTTGTGGTTTCCTGTATTCTTTTCAACATATCCGCGAATTTGGTCGTCAAAGATAATATTATCTCCGTTATGGAACTTGATCTTTATCGGAATATAGAATATTGGAATATTTTGGATTACTTCGCTGAGAACTGATTTGTTAAGGCGCATAGCATCTTTTTCTGTAGTAAAAATAGCCTTGTTCTTTGTGAACATATTATCGAAATTGCCTTTGATCTTTTCCAGGTCTTTCTCGGTGTAGGTGTGATGGTCCTTGAAATCCATGACATGAAGTTCGTAACACATCGATATGAGCTTTTCCTGCAAAGGGTATGAGTTTGCTATACCTGAAAATAATAAAATGCTGTTATATCTTTGTTTAAGAAGTTTCCTGTGTTTTTCAAGCAGGGGAACAGGTTTGTCATAGTTTATGCAGGAAAACAAAAGCTGCTGGTGCATTTTTGGCTTGATCAGGCCTGTCAAGCGCCTACGGGTGATAGGGGATAGCACAGAGGGGGTTTTGGTAACAATGATGATATCTGCCCTGCGCGCAGCTGATCTGAACTCTCTCAACGTTCCTGCAGGAATAGGAAAATCCTTGATGTACAACTTGTGAAAATCAGTTAGCAAAATGGAAATACCAGGTTTTACATAGCGGTGCTGAAAAGCATCATCCAGCAGAATAACGTCCAGATCAGTAAATGTTGACATGAGTTGCTTAATTCCCTTCCTTCTTCTTTCATGGACTGCAACCTCAATGCTATCGAACTTGGTTTTGTACTGCAGGGGTTCATCGCCGATCTCTTCAAGTAAAGAGTTTTTAGTGGCAAGAACAAAGCCCTTGGTTTTTCGTTTATATCCCCTGCTCAGAGTAGCTATGTACTTGTCTTCGTTGAGCAACCTGATCATATATTCTACCAGGGGCGTTTTCCCGGTACCCCCATATGATAAGTTCCCAACCGAAATAACCGGAATGGAAAAAGATTCGGATGGCAGGATCTTCCATTTAAAGAATTTCCCTCTTACGAGCATTATTAAGCCGTATAACCATGCGAAAGGAAGCAGGAGCATGCACAATACATCCATTGTGGAAATTTACGAAATATTTTAAATATTCTTTGTTTTTTAATATTATATTTAAAACAATTATTGAAGAACTTATACGTATATTGCTCAAAGTTAAACGAATATTTATAAATTAACAAGAATTTGAGATATTAAAATCAGTGTATTCCTTATTATCATGCGGGAATCACTTATTGCGATTAAAAATTACCATAATTTTGATAACAGAGAAAATGTATTGTTATGAAGCTAAATGAACTCACTGGATATCTTGAAAAAATTGCACCGCTCTCTCTGCAGGAGTCGTATGATAATGCAGGTTTGCTTGTTGGTGACCCAGAGCAGGAAACAGGCAAAGCTTTAATCTGTCTGGATGTTACAATGGGTGTGCTGGAGGAAGCATTGGAAGGTGGGTTTGACCTGATCATTTCACATCATCCTTTGATCTTTGGTGGCATTAAGCAATTATGTGGTAGAAATGAAACAGAAAAGATTATCATTGCTGCCATAAAAAATGAAATTGCCATTTATGCCATTCATACCAATCTTGATAATGTTGAAACCGGCGTTAATGCCATGCTGTGTGAAAAACTGGGGATCAGGAATACCAGGATACTACAGGCAATGAGTGGAAAACTGAACAAACTGGTGACTTTTAGTCCTGCTGATCATGCACACAGGCTTCGTGAGGCCCTATTTGCTGCCGGAGCAGGCCATATTGGGAATTACGACAGCTGTACTTTTAATATGGAGGGTTACGGTACCTTCAGGGCGGGAGAGGATACAGATCCTTATGTTGGTGAGAAAGGAAAGTTGCATACCGAGAAAGAAACAAGGATCGAACTTATCTTTCCATCATATCTGCAACAAGATCTAATTCAAGTTCTGACTGACAATCACCCCTATGAAGAAGTGGCCTACGATATTTATCCCCTGAGAAACGATTTTCATCAGGCAGGATCAGGAATGATCGGGACACTTGAAGAGGCTGTGGATGAACAGACATTCCTGAGATCTTTAAAGGAGATCCTGGGTACGGGCGTAATCAGGCATTCTGCATTAAGGGGCAGGAAGGTGAGCAAGGTTGCCGTTTGCGGCGGCACAGGAAGCTTCCTTATCGGAAAGGCTATTGCAGCGGGTGCTGATGTGTTTATTACCGGGGATGTTAAATACCATCAGTTTTTTGAGGCAGAAGGAAGAATGATCATTGCCGATGCCGGACATTTTGAAACAGAACAATTTACAAAAGAGCTCATTTATCGTATTCTTAATGAAAAATTTCCTACCTTTGCGCACCGAATTTCGCAATGCAATACCAATGCGGTTCACTATTTGTAGAACTTAAACCCATTGTTAAAGAAATGGCAAAAACAACGAAGAAAGAATCTGCTCCTGCAGCAAAGAAGCCTGCAGCAAAGAAAGTTGCAGCAAAGAAACCTGTAGCAAAGAAAGCCCCTGTAGAAAAGAAAGCAGCAGTTATTAAACCGAAGCCGGCTATAAAAAAGGAGGTGGCTGAGGAGAAAGTTGAGCAGAAGGTTGAAAGAACACTGATGGCATTGTACAGCCTACAGCAGTTCGATTCCCAGATTGATAAGATCAGGATCATCAGGGGAGAGCTTCCGCTTGAAGTTCAGGATCTTGAAGATGAAATCGTTGGTCTTGAAACCAGGGTGAACAATCACGGGCAGGATATTGAATCTGTTGAGAAAAATATCAAGGAAAAGCAGGAAAACATTAAAAGAAGCCTTGAACTGATCAAGAAGTATGAAGATCAGCAGATGAATGTCAGGAATAATCGTGAATATGATTCACTCTCAAAGGAAATCGAGTTTCAAACCCTGGAAATTCAGCTTGCTGAAAAAAAGATCAATGAAAATAAGCTGTCCCTGGAAAATAAAAAACAGGAAATTGAAGTTTCCGAAACTATGTTGGAAGAGCGCAAAAAGGATCTTGAGGTCAAAAACAGCGAGCTCACTGACATTGTCACAGAAACAGAAAAGGAGGAAGACGGTCTTATCACCATGTCGAAGAAGCAACACAGTGACATTGAAGATCGTTTACTCACAGCCTATCAGCGGATCAGAAAGAATGCAAGGAATGGACTGGCCGTTGTAAAAATTGAAAGAGATGCCTGCGGAGGCTGCTTTAACAAGATACCTCCACAGCACCAGCTGGATATCATGATGCATAAAAAGATCATTGTATGTGAATATTGTGGCAGGATCCTGGTCGATAATGAAATTGCAAATGCAGTCGATGTGCACTAACCCCAACGAATGGAGGGGAATTTTGCTGCAAAATGAAAAAGCTTTTCCTGATATTTTTTATAATCCTAAGCCTGCAGTCCAGGAGCCAGTATGATTATTCTGAGCGCTGCCTTGAAGCACATCAACTGATTACATCACTCAGATTCGATGATGCAAGGCTGCTGATCGCTGAGGAGAAACAAGAGAATCCTGAAAACCTTATTCCTCTCTTACTTGATAATTATATTGATTTTCTTACGGTTATTATAGGTGAAGATAAAGATGTCTTCGACAGCCTGAATAAGTTTCATTACGACAGGCTCAAACTTCTTCGCGATGGAAACCGCAATTCTCCGTGGTACAGGTCCTCAATTGCCCAGGTAAATTTCCAGTGGGCATTTGCACGTGTGAAATTTGGAGAGTATTTCACTGCTGCACGAGAGATACGGAAGGCTTATGTTACACTGAAGGAGAACGAGGAAGAGTATCCGGAATTTTTCCCTGACAAGGTAGGCCTTGGCCTTATGCACGCCCTGATCGGCACGATCCCTGATAACTTTCGATGGATTGCCAGTCTTTTTTCCATGGAAGGCTCAATAGAACAGGGCAGAAACGAACTGCTGGAGGTACTTGAAAGTGCAGAGGGAAATGGATTCCCTTATCTTTATTATGAATCCCTTTTCTTTATCACTTTCATCGATTTAAATCTGCAACCCGACAGAAACAGCTCCAATGAACTCCTTCCTTTATATGACCGTATTCCTGCTGACAATCTCCTGCTGATCTTTTCAAAATCGAGGATCATGATGCAAACCGGGCTGAATGATGATGCTATTGATTTATTGGTTGATTATCCCAGGGGGGATGACTATTTTCCATTTTTCTATCTGGACTACCTTGCGGGATTGGCCAAACTAAATCGACTGGATGATGATGCCGATAAATATCTTCTCAGGTTCACAGTAAATTTCAAAGGAAACAATTATGTGAAATCCGCCTACCAGAAACTTGGCTGGTTCTGGCTTGTCAACAACGATAAGCAAAAATACAGGGAGTATATGCAAAAGGTAAAATTATATGGCGATGATTTTACTGATGGGGATAAATTGGCTTTGTCAGAAGCAGAAAATGAGGAATTTCCTAATATTTGTTTGCTGAAAGCCCGGCTTCTTTTCGATGGCGGGTATTATACGTTGGCCGACAGCATTCTCGAAAGCTCTGATTGTTTCCTTGAAAGCGAAAAGGATATGATTGAATTCCCATACCGCAAAGGAAGGATCATGCATACTCTGGGACAATACGAACAGGCCCTGAACTGGTATGAAAAAACCATGAATGCAGGGAGTCGCCAAAGCTTTTATTTTGCTGCGAATGCTGCATTGCAGGCAGCTACCATCTATGAGTCCGCCGGTGATTTGGAAAAGGCTGAAGAATATTATAAAAAGTGTCTCCGGATGAAAAACAAAGAGTATAAAACCAGTATCAGCCAAAAGGCCAAAGCCGGAATGACCAGGATCAACGAAAAACGAAAAAAATAATCACTTCTTTATCATGCCGGACAGGGCTTTTGCCTTGAGTACCACAATAAGGCCCAGCAGGGTTTTGATAAGGCCATGCAACCATATCATATTTCCTGAAATAGTTAGTTCTCCTACCATGGTTATAGTTCTGATAAGGTTTGACAGCAAGTTGGATAAACCGGAAATGAATGTAATTCCACCAATAATGATGATTGCATATTCCAGAACTGCAGGTGAGTCAAGGTCGATAAGAATATCCGAGGGATCAAGCTTATTGCTGATCACCCGTGAGATACCCCTGGCCCTTGCTATCAGAATAACAGATGCGGTAAAATATATGACAATGGTTGTGAGGTAAATGAAAAAATAGTAGAATTCAGTATATCCTTGAACTTCGATGAGCTGAAAAAGGCCGGTGATGAAAAATTGCAAATAGTCTATAGCCTTGATACCCAATGTGATTCCGGCAATAACGCAAATAATCTCTATAATCTGCTTTTTCTCCATACAGAGCAATTCGATGCGCTAAGGTAAGATATTTTGAAAAACCTGCATATGAAATAATCACCACCGGAGATCAGGCAGCGGTTTTGCAAATCTCCGGGTTATTTTGGCTTAAAACCTGGTGCCAAGTGTTACAAGAAACCTATGGTCTTTTAACTCGTTCACTACCGGGTTTACTTTGATGTCCTCTGTTCCATAGAAGTAATAATCTTCTGTTGAAACAGTATAAACGTAAGCAACGTCTATGTAATAAAATTTATCCTTATATCCGATCCCACCGGAATAGGCATTCATGGAGCCATCGTTAATTCCTGCCTGGTAAGGGCTGTTATAATATGCGTATCCGGCCCGGAAGCTAAATGGACCTGAACGCCACTCTGTGCCTGCTTTGAAATTATGGCCTTTCACATAGCTGTTTTGAATGGCGTTATTCTCATTAATAAAACTGTAATCGTAAGCACGGAATTTAGCAGCGGAATAATCAACATATTCATATTCACCACTGATAAGTCCGTATTTGCCAAAAAGAAATGCAATGCTGCCTTGCAGTCTCATGGGTGTGGTCAGTTTGTATTTGTAATATCCGGAGGGTGATGATTGGGTATAATAGTCGCCATTATCAAACTCTGATTCTGTATAGTTGTCCCAATAATCCCTCATGTTAAACCAGGAAGGTGTATGTACAGCACCTCCAATCCTGATGAAGTCTGCAGGACGTAAAATAAACCCAAATTTAAAATTAAAGCCTGTACCCCTTGTTTCCAGCCTTTCGTTGACGTTGAATTGCTTAAAGTCGTAAATGGTGTCTGCAATATCGATCTCAGAATATGTTGATCGCTCAAAGTAGCGGATCCAGGGTATATTGAATGACATTCCGATATAAAGTATTTCATTATAATTTGCACCGAACGAAAAGTTCCATTCGTTCATTGATCCCCACTGCTCAACAGTTTTCCTTTGAAGTGTTCCTCCTGCCGGTATTGGTGAAGAATAGGTACTCGAGTTTATGGTTGTGTCAAGTAGAAAGGTCCACCAGGCGGGATAGAGATCAAAACCATACATGCCTCCACGATTGTCCTCAATATCTTGATAATATATTCCATCAGCGAATTCCACATAGGTATCGAGGAGAGAATTGCTGCTGTTCTCTCCTTCCATGATCAACCTGCGATTGTAGTCATTCAGGCGATTTAAGCCGAAAGCAAATTGTATGTATTTGAAACCGGGTTGGCTTGTGCGGCTTGATAGCCTTCTTGTGAATACATAGCCCATATTTCCAATTGCAAAATTTGTCCTGGAATCCTGAGCAGTGTGCCCGTTATACAGAGAAGTACTGCTTCCTACATGGATGCTTGGTGTGAAACTGAAATCCGAGCTTTTGTATATACCAAGTCCTCCGGGGTTTGAACTTTGCACTGTGAAGTCGCCCCCAAGAGCGCCGAAAGCACCTCCCATGGCCATATACCGGGCAGTACCTCCGGTAAATAGTTGTGAGTAACGCAAGGCATCAACAGCATTCTGTGCAATGCACGATAAGGATATAATTGTAGCAATGAATAGAGTTATAAGAGCTTTTTTCATCTTGATGTTTCTTCAGATTATAAATTCAAATTACCTTCTGCCACCACGGCTTCCACCACCGGATGACCCACCTGAACTACGGCTTCCACCACCTGATGATCCTGAGCTACGGCTTGGCGATGAAAAACTCCCGGACGACCTTGAGGGGGAAGAACTACTCCTGCTTGGTGCTGAGTAACTCTTGCTGCTGGAACGTGTCGGAGGTGAATAGCTTCTGCTTTGCGTTCTTGACGGAGTCGAATAAGTTTTGGTATTCGATGGCTGGCTATTACTCTGACGAGATTGCCAACTTTGTGGAGCGCTGGTCCTGCTGTTCGAGACACGCTGTTGTGAATCATTGGTTCTGGAGTTATTTGCAGGTGCTTTATACCTCTGCGATGGCGAAGTCCTGTAATCAGGTGCCTCGTAGGTTTTCGGCTTACTGTACCTCTGTTCGGAACGGATATTCTTATCGGCATTGTATTGCCTTGCAGGACTTTGTGAATATCTCTCCTGGCTTTTATCAGTCCTTGGGTCGGGGGAGCTTTTTGCATAGCGCTCAACCGTCTTGGATTGACTTGGCTGTTGTTGCCTGCTTTTGGCAGGTTCAGGATTGGCCTTTGTAAACCTTTCACTCGGTGTTTTAGGTACTTCCTGCCTTACAGCCGGTGCTTGGCGGGCTTTACCCGGATTATCATTGGGAGTCTGAGCAGTTCTTTCTTTCTGGGTATATCTTGCCTGTGGTGAAGGATTTTCGGGTACAACAGTTTTGCTCCTTTGCTCAGTTCTACTCTGAGAAAACGACTTGGAGGGCTTACGGCCATCTGCTTGTGATAAGGGTGAGTCTCCCTGAGAAACCCTGGTGCTCCGTCCAGCGGCCAGTGCATCTTCATACTTTTCTCCAAAACTCTTTATTCCCCTTCCGCCATTTGTTCCGCTTCCATTTGGGTTTGAGCCACGGTTGGTCCGCGGACCATAATATGAGTTGTAATCGTAGCTGTTATAATAATATGGTGAAGAGTAATTGTATCCATAACCGCAACATCCGCAACCCCAGCCGTAATAAGGCCAGCCCCAGCTATAGTAAGGATATCCCCACCCATAGTAAGGATATCTCCAGCCATAATACGGGTAACCCCAGCCGAAGCCTAGGCCAAAGCCACCCCAGCCAAATCCAAAGTATAGTGACGAGCCGCCATAATAACCATAACCCGGGTATCCGTAATTATATCCGGAATATATGCTGGTGCCATAGGTCCAGGGGTCGTATTCATAATAATAATTATTGGTGTAGTAGTTGTCATAATAACTGTAACCCGGATTGGGATCATGAAATCTTCTTATCCTGGCAGAGTAGCTATAGTCATAATAATCATCCATTTCAAACTCGCTCTCAGCGTATTCGGTGGTTGAATAAGTATTTTCTTCACCGTAATTGTAATCATCTGAACTTGATGTACGGGTATCAATGTATTCTGATGATGTATAGACTTCACTGGCAGTATATATTGCTTCCTCTTTATTGTCCTTGCGAGATGTTTTATTATTTTCCTGTTTAGTTGAATAATAAACATCGTCGTATGCTATACTTGCATCTTTCTGCGATGAACATGCTGCAAGAAAAAAAACTGCGAGAACCAGCAGGCTTAAATAAGTTTTCATGTTGAACTCCTTTCGTATATATTTGGTAACTTGTTATGTAATGTTTGATTCAATTTGTTATTTTTGTTGCGTTCAATGGGAAAAATGCAAATACTATACCAAACATTAAAATGGCCAAAGATTTTTCAACACGGGAAGAGAATTATTCTCAATGGTACAACGATATTGTTATAAAAGCTGATCTGGCAGAAAACTCTGCTGTCAGAGGCTGCATGGTGATCAAACCATATGGGTACGCCATTTGGGAAAAAATGCAGGCTGCCCTGGATAAGAAGTTCAAGGATACCGGACATTCCAATGCCTATTTCCCTTTGTTTATTCCAAAGTCTTTTTTCAGCCGGGAGGCGGATCATGTAGAAGGGTTCGCAAAAGAATGTGCGGTAGTTACGCATTACCGTCTGAAGAATGCTGAAGACGGAAAAGGCGTTGTGGTCGATGAGGATGCAAAGCTGGAAGAGGAGTTGATCATCCGGCCAACATCGGAGACCATTATCTGGGATACTTATAAAAAATGGGTAAAGTCATATCGCGATCTCCCGCTTCTTATTAATCAGTGGGCTAACGTTGTTCGCTGGGAAATGCGCACCAGGCTTTTTCTCAGGACTACCGAATTTCTCTGGCAGGAAGGCCATACAGCCCATGAGACGAAAGATGAAGCCGTAAAGGAAACCGACCTTATTCTTAATATTTACGCAGATTTTGCCGAGAAGTTTATGGCACTTCCTGTATTAAGAGGATTGAAAACTGCCAGTGAACGTTTTGCAGGGGCCGTTGATACTTTTTGTATTGAAGCGCTGATGCAGGATGGGAAATCATTGCAGGCCGGAACTTCTCACTTCCTGGGTCAGAATTTCGCCAAAGCTTTCGATGTAAAATACCTTAGCAAGGAAAATAATCTTGATTATGTTTGGGCGACTTCGTGGGGCGTTTCAACACGCCTGATGGGTGCACTGGTCATGGCCCATTCCGATGACCATGGCCTGGTTCTTCCTCCGAAACTGGCGCCCATACAGGTTGTCATTGTTCCTATCTATAAGAAAGCTGAGCAACTTGATGAGATATCAGTTAAAGCCAATGAAATTAAGAAAGCCCTGGAAGCACGTGGTATCTCTGTTAAATTTGATGACCGTGATACCTACAAGCCGGGCTGGAAATTTGCCGAGTATGAGTTCAAGGGTGTACCACTGAGGCTGGCAATCGGACCCAGGGATATGGAGAATGGTACCATTGAGGTAGCCCGCCGTGATACCCTGGAAAAGGAAATTCTTCAAGTGGCTGATATTGAACATAAGGTTGAAAACCTGCTTGAGCAGATCCAGGAAAATCTCTATCGTAAAGCATTAAATTTCAGAGAAGACAATACATTCAGGGCAGATACCTGGGATGAGTTTATTGACATCATCGAAAATAAAGGTGGATTTGTATATGCCCATTGGGACGGAACCACCGAAACCGAACTTGCGATCAAGGAAAAGACCAAGGCAACCGTCAGGCTTATTCCCCTCGACAGTGAGAAAGAAATTGGTAAGTGCATTTTTAGCGGCAAAGCATCTGAGCAGAGAGTGGTTTTTGCCAAAGCCTATTAGGAGTTCCTAGTTCCTAGTGCCGAGTTCCTGGTGCCTATTTGGAGTGAATAGTGTAAAGTGTGGAGTTCACGCAGCACTACTTCTAACTTCACTATTCCTTATTCCTTGTTCCTATGTTCTCTATTCTATTGCTTAATTAATTTACCGCTACCGGTTCCTTTTAAACTAATGTGTGGCGTGTTGCCGTAATAATAAACATCTCCTACATTTTCGATATTGACCTCCAGTTCCAGGGAGGCTCTGACGTAGCAGTTGTTAGTACTGTAGCTGCCCATATACATGAATACAGTTTGCAGCTTACGCAGGTCGGCCGGGCCGTAACCTGCCGAATATAAATAGCTGATATGAGAAATGCCCTTCACAATCAGGTCAACCGTGCCATAATGAAGGTTGAACCTGGACTTATTCATTTCAATTTCAAGATTAATACTGCCTGCACCTTCAATCACATCCAATTGGATGGAGTCTCCGACAATCCGGTTTATGGATGTTAAGTTTCCGGATGACTGATACAATATACTGTCCAGTTTTGGAATACCCAGGTAGACCTCAATCGGGTTTTCGAAGCTCCTGATCCAGTTACAGCTGTTATTATTTTCTATGGTCAGTGTGTTATTTGAAATTGTCGTTTTTATTCCCGAAATAATATTTTTTCCTGCCCTTACCGAAATAGAATATTGCTGATTCTGGGTAAGGAATACGTCCACATTGTTTTTCATGTGGAGGTAGGTAAATGGGGATGCTTCCCTGGTTTCGGTAATTATGGCCCCGGTATTTTTGAAACAATCTCCGAATCCGAATTTCTGGCAGGAGCTTGCCGTAAGAAAGATTAAAACTATAAATAGTGCTCTTTTCATCATAAAATTCTAGTAATATTTAATATTCAGATTATACCCAATACCAAAAGTGATATAATCAGCCCTTGTATAATGGGCTTTGAGGGTTATTCCTGCATAAATGTTATGGTTAAAATAATACCACACAGCCAATTTCTCATATATACCGCCTTCCCTTGTATAAGCACCGCTGAAATACCCTCCCACATTAAAGACCATTGATACTTTAGAGATCATCAGTTCCCAGGCAAGGGTTCCGCCTGTTTTTACGACCGGCCAGATATTTTCGAACTCTTCACCGCTTTCCGTTTCAATGATCTTTTGGTCAGTTCCATCGTAGCTTAAGTCAAAGCCAATTCCAAGCCTGCTTTTATACGATACCTGTTTTAATATATTTGTATACAGGGAATATACGAAGTAGCTGCCACCAATTTCAGCATCCATATTCTTGTATCCGATACCGGTACCTATCTGAATGTTAAAGAATTTTTTCCCATCAAATTCATAGGGATAGAGTTCCGGCAGTAATTTCTTCTTCTGGTAAGGGTTTTCTTTGCTGAGCTTATATGCAATCCCGGCATAAACAGATGGAATATTGATTCCGTAGTTCGGGGTTCTCATTGAGCCGTTAGAAAAGTGGGTTAGAGAGATGCTAGCTGTAAAATACAGTCGGCTAAGGATCCTGGCACGGAGTTCAAAGGATAAGCTCACAGCCGCATTCAGGTGCGAACCAATAGCTATGTTTTTATAATTATCAAGGCGATGAAATCTTTTTGTCAGGTACCCGAGTCCAATCCCACCCCTGAAATATAACCTGGTTGGATTATTTGGAGTAATTGGGAAGTTGATATAAGGGAACAGCGCATGAGCACTGCCAAGATAAGGAGATTTCCCGAGGTCGGAATACCAATAGGCAATTCCTATGATGGGATAATCATACATATATTCCCACCGGCTACTACCGAAGGTTTTTTTTGAGATACTGATCTCGAAGGAAGGAAAATGAGCACTTAAAATTTCCATCTCTAGTTTATGCGTGATCAGAAAGCCATATCCCACACGAGCATCAGCCATCAGATTTGAACCAATGTGCACATGCCGACTTTGTTCCTGGCTGCTGGCAGTTGCCACAGAAAGCATGAGCATCAGCATTATCAACAGGGCTTTGCTGAAGATCTTTGTGCAGGCCTTCTTTGATTTTATGTTGTATTCTGAATTTCTTGTATCCATTCAGTCAAATTCCAGGGAGCTTAATTTCTCGGCGTTCTGCAGAATCTGGCAAATTTAAGGAAATTATGCTTTAATGGGAGTTATCAGGCCTTGTCTATCCGGCTTTCGTGGAATAATAATGATTACTTTTGCAGGTATCCTAAATTATTGAATAAATGAAAAGAGAACTTTCGGAATTTAAGCGTTTGCTGGAGATCATGGATGAACTAAGGGCAAAATGCCCATGGGATAAACAGCAAAGCCTTGAAAGCCTTCGATATCTGACGATAGAGGAAACATATGAACTCTCTGATGCCATCATTAAAGAGGATCTGGACGGGATTAAGAAAGAGCTTGGCGACCTGATGCTTCATATTGTGTTTTATTCAAAGATCGGGTCGGAAAAAAATGCTTTTGATGTCGCCGATGTTCTGGAATCCATCAATAATAAACTCATTGAAAGGCACCCACATATCTATGGTGATGAAAAGGTTAATGATGCCAGGGATGTGTTGGACAACTGGGAGAAGATCAAGATACAGAGGGAGGGAAGAAGCTCAGTGCTGGAAGGTGTGCCCAAATCACTGCCGCCATTGGTAAAAGCATACAGAATGCAGGAAAAAGCAAGAGGTGTTGGCTTTGATTGGGAAAAGGATGAACAGGTATGGGATAAGGTGATCGAAGAGCTTAATGAGCTGAAGGAAGAAGTCGGCAAAGTTGATAATGGCAATGCTGAAGAGGAATTCGGTGATCTGCTTTTTGCACTGGTTAATTACTCCCGTTTCATTGGGGTAAACCCTGAAGATGCGCTGGAAAAAACAAATATGAAATTTAAAAAGAGGTTTCAATACCTTGAAGAGCATGCCAGAAAAGACGGAAAGGCCCTTTATGATATGAGCCTTGAAGAAATGGATGTATACTGGGAGGAGGCAAAAATGCTGGAACATAAAGCAAAGAAAGATTGATCTTGGTCAGAAACATCATCTGCGGAGTATCGGCATCCGGCCACCTGGAATTTACTATGGTAAATCAGCTCCGCTGAGAATATTTATTGCTTATTTTTGCGCCTTCAAAACAATGGGCATCAATTGCCGTTAATCACAAGTATGAACCAGGGAAAACAAATCAAAAGGCTTTGGATTATTGAGCTTATTACCCTCATCGTATTGACCATTTTGCTGATGGGTGCAGGCCTCTTGCTTGTGCCTCAAAGAGATTCAGGGTCTTACGATACAATGCCAGATCCTGTTGCGGTGCACCAGCTCGAATACGGGATCATTGTCGATTCCCTGGAGGTTATAAGGGAGGTGGTGAAAAGAAATGAATTCCTGGCCGATATCCTTTTAAGGTATGATGTAGATTATAACCTGATCGACGCGATCGCCAGAAGTCCGCGAGATGTTTTTGATGTCAGGAAGATCAGGGTAGGCTATCCTTATTCAATAATACGCACAAGGGATTCAGTTCCTCTGGTTCAGTATTTTGTGTACGAGAAGTCCCCTTCACATTTTTTGCTTATTGATTTTAGAGATTCGCTGGTCATACATAATGGGGAGAAAGAAATTGAACGCAGAATAGCTGTTTCTTCCGGGACCATAGTGTCCTCTCTGTGGAATGCAATAATTGACAATGAAGCTGATCCGAACCTGGCCAATGAGCTTTCTGAGATCTTCGCATGGACGATCGATTTTTTCGGGATTCAGAAAGGGGATCATTACAGGCTTATCTACGAAGAATTATTTGTAGAGGATAAATACATTGGTCTTGGAAAAGTTATTGCGGCCAACTTCAATCATATGGATCATGATTTTTATGCCTGCTATTTTGTACAGGACAGTATTGGAGACTATTATGATGAAGAGGGGGGAAGTATGCGTCGAACATTTCTGAAAGCCCCTCTGCGATATCGCAGGATCAGTTCAAGATATTCTCACAGCCGTATGCATCCGATATTAAAGTATCGCAGGCCGCATCTTGGTGTTGACTATGCCGCTGCCGTTGGAACACCGGTTCATGCGGTTGGTGATGGGATTGTAACTTTTGCCGCCTGGACAAAAGGGGGAGGATATACGGTCCGCATCAAACATAACGGTACCTATTCAACCAGCTATTGCCACTTCTCCGGTTTTGGAAAAGGCATCAGGCAGGGGGTTCATATTAAACAAGGAGAAGTTATTGGGTATGTTGGCAGCACCGGCCTTTCCACCGGCCCTCACCTGGATTTTCGTTTTTACAGGAACGGTCAGGCCATTGACCCTTTAAAGGTGAAATCTCCTCCGGCCAAACCGGTTGATACCGCATATTATGATGTATTTCGGGAAGTTTGCGACAGCCTGATCGGACAACTGGAAATAATTCCAATCATGCCATAAAAAAAGGGGCTGTCTCAAAAGGGCAGCCTTTTTTCATATCTCTAATTTTCTTATTTATCGAGAGATTTGTTAATAAGATTGTTAAAAAAGAGGGGGATGCCTCCCCCTCCAGAGCCA
>JAIOSQ010000253.1 GCA_021107535.1 Bacteroidales bacterium
GGCACACAGCAGCGGGATGGGTTGGTGCTTAGTGATACCGGCAATGACATTCTGAAGTTGGTGGTCTATAACCGTTATGAGCCGGCAAAACCCGCAGTGGCTTTTATCAAGCATTTCGGATTTAAAAACGGGGCCATTGCCTCAAGCGTGGCACACGACAGTCATAACCTGATCGCAGTAGGAACCAATGATGATGACATCTGTAAAGCCATCAACCTTCTGATCCAAAGTAAGGGAGGCATTTCACTTGTGGACGGTTCGGAAGAGGAGGTGCTACCCCTGCCCGTTGCCGGGCTGATGTCGAACGAGGATGCTTTCCTGATTGCTGCCGCGTACGACAAGCTTGACAAAAAAGCCAAGGCCCTGGGATCCTCACTCGGTGCACCCTATATGACGCTTTCTTTCATGGCCCTGCTGGTGATCCCCGACATCAAACTTAGCGATAAGGGCCTGTTTAATGGCAGGAAATTTGAATTCATGCCATTATTAAAATAAAAAAACCGGATTTCTGCATGGCCATAGATATGCCAAATACAATGATCCGGAATTAAAATCCAATACTCCTGTGTTTAGGCAGGAGTATTGAAATAATAATGTTTATAGCAGAGAAGCGATTATTCTGCGTTACAACGATTAATACAGTCTACGATCTCCTTCAAAGTTTTACTTTTCAGTGAATAAAAGATCTTTTTACCGTCTCTTTTTGATATAAGAACGTTTTTATTTTTCAGGATATTGAGGTGATGAGAGGCAGAAGCCTGCTCGATACCAAGTTTCCTGTAAATTTCTGTTACGCTCATTTTAGGTTTATCATTGAGCAAATCAATGATTGCAATTCTCATGGGATGGGCAATAGCTCTAAGCTTACTTGCAGCCATCTCCAGTTTGTTAACTTCCAACACGACTTTTTCCATTTTTAGATTAGTTTTTGGCAAAGCTAATATAAATTAACATATTAGACAAGTAAATATGTAAATCAATGAAAGTAAATTTTCAAAAATGAAGTGAATTGAAAGATTAAAGTAGAATTTTGGGGTGCCTTAAAAGCCTGATATTTTATTCAAACTCAAGCACCCAGTCTTCCTCAAACTCCCAGTTTGACCTCACTTCTATCATTCCTGGAAAATATACTACCGGTTCGGGCTGGAGGTGCTGCAGGAAACTTCCGGTGTCCCACTTCCCGTTGTGATTAATATCACCGATGGCTTTGATCATATAGTTTCCGGGTTTAAGGAATGTCCAGTTAATCGTACCTGAGACCGTGATGATCTCTTCTCTCAGCACCACCTCTTGCTCATTCATCAGCTGGATCAGCAGTTGATCGTATAGAGACGTATTCAGGATATTGAAGCGGTAAGTTCCGTAATCTTCCTTTGAATTGGTACTGAAAGTGATGATGGTAGTATCATTGCTTTTTCCCATCATGTCTGTCAGGACCGAATCAGGAAAGAAAAGAGTGTAATTGGAGTTTTCCTTCAGGGTGTTGTTCAGACTGAACATTCTTCCGGCCTGGCCATGGATCTCAAGATTGGGTTTCAGTGTGTCCATATCTTCCATCAGCAGGAAGCGGGAAAAATCATATGTGCTGAAGGGGTATGATGATTGAAATACCGGCTTTTTAAAATAATCAAAAGGTGATCTGGCCTTAAAGATTACCTTCAGGACCTGATTTTTTTTCCGGTCTTTTTTGCGCTGCGGAATTTCTGTCTCCACAAGTGAAAAGTCAACTGTATCCAGTACCAGAGTGTCAAGTGATATCTTTAAACTGACCGTATCCAGGCTTTCGTTCAGGATATAGTATCGTAAGGTATCGAAACTTTTATTCCATTCTTCAACTTTCCACTCAGGTCCTGGCAAAGGGGGTAGAGGCGTGATCAGGACATCTTCGGCCGAATAGCGGAAAATAAACCGCAGCATTCTGGCTCTGGGCTTTTCAGAACTCAGAATGCGTTGAATACTATCAGGCTCTTTGAACATGAAGAGGGTATAAAATTCTTCCGCAATGCTGTCTTGCATGATGCTGTCTGAAACCGGCATTTCTGTCATCAACTCTGTTGAATCAAGCTGAACATCCTGTGTCAGTTCCTCACCCATATCGTACAACAGTTCAAGTTGCCCTTCCGTTTCTTCAAATCCTGTTGTATCTGCTTCAATCATTGCCAGGCTGTCCATAAGTAGTGAATCTGGTACAGGAACGGCCATGTACAGGGGGGAGATAAGGCTATCGCAAAAGGCGGCCTCTTCCTCGCCCTGTTCGTATCTGCTGTTCATGTTATCATCGGCCAAGGCAAACAGCATATACTCTTCTTTTTTCAGGTTGTTCAGGATAAAGTATCCTGCCTGGGTTGTCCTGGTCAGATAGGCTGGCTTAACCAGGTATGGAAGGCTGTCGAAAGGAATGGTGTCATTATTGTCTTCATACAGCATCACCAGCACATCCTCACGAGGTTTTAGCGTAAAGGCATCGATCACCTCTCCGATCACACTAAGAGAATCAATCTTATCGCCTGTTGAAAATACATAAGTGTAATTCACCATCGCGTTGCCTTCGGTAATGTCTTTAATGGCTTTTCCGAAATAGATGGAATATGTTGTGCTGTCGTGCAAAGGTTCGTCAATACTAATAATCACCAACTTCCCCCTGGTCTTGATCTCAGGTGTATTCTGAAAAGGCGGGGAGATAAATACTTCTGCTGCAACATCCGAAACATTTACAAATTCATTGAACCTGAGTACGATCTTATCTTCAGAAAAGTGCACAGTATAATTTGGCGGGTCAGATTCAACTACCAAAGGGGGGTACATGTCTTCCAGGCCTCCGCTCGGTGGCCTCATGTTGGCACAATAAGCACACAGAAACAACAATGCTCCTGCCATTGTAATCCTTATTGTACCGGTTTTCATATTACAAATGTATAAAACTAATTTCAACATAATGCAACCCACCCAACACTCAACACCCAACACCCAACACCTTGAAATGATAGCCCGCATCAAGCGCCCTCTGCAAATATGCCGGCAAAACGTACTCTATTTTCTCCAGGGCTTTCCTATGGTTATGAAAAACAATGATCGCCCCCGGCCGTGTGTACTTCCAGGTCTTCTCCAGGCATTTTTCCTTACTCACATTTGCATCATAATCCCTGCTGAGCACAGTCCACATGACGATACGATATTGATCTTTCAAGGCTTTTCTCTGGGAGCGTTTGATTTTTCCATATGGAGGCCTGTAAAGATCACTTGCCACTACCTGCCGGCACTTTTCCACATTCTTCATGTATGCACTGGTCTGTGTCTTCCATCCATTCAGATGATTGTAAGTATGATTTCCCACTGCATGGCCTGCAGTAGTAACTTGTTTGTAGATAGCAGGATGTTTAACAACATTTTCCCCGACGCAGAAGAAAGTGGCTTTAACACCATATTGATCAAGAATATCCAGGATTATCGAAGTGCTTTCCGGCTCAGGCCCGTCATCGAATGTCAGGTACAGCTCATTGTGCCCACCCGTAAATTCCCAGGTGAGGCCACTGCCGCCGAGTTTCCTGAGCAAATATGGGGTATTGAAGAGCACCGTGGTCTTAAAATGACATCTGCCTGACGTATATTTCGTAATAATCGTTGAACAGCTGGTCCGCTTCTGCTTGGAATTCAAGCTGTCCGTTCAGCCTGGCGATCTCTTTTATCTCGTGGGCCATAGACAGGTAATGCTTGCGCATGTCATCCACCATCATTGCCTTGTCACCTTCAAAGCGAAAGAAATATTCCAGATTCTGTTCAATGAGGCCATACATCCCTTTAAGTATGGTCAGCCCTTTTTCAGTTTCTCCGGCTTTGAGGTAAGCATCTGCTGTGCCAAGGACGAAATAATTGTATGGAACACTTTCAGGAGGAATAAGCTCCATGATCTTATCACACACAATGATAGCGGAATCCTTCTTTCCTTCACGGATGAGTTCCAGCGCCAACCTGCCATAAATGTTACGCATGCTCATCGACATCCGCAGGTTATCTTCATTCAGGTACACATCGGGATCCTGCATGCCTGTATTGAACTTGTTCACCAGGTTGTCGAAGAGGATATCCGTGTCGATCCTTCCGGTATGTTTTCCACTGATATTCTCTGTTTTTACAGGCAGCAGCCTGTATGCCATGCCTTCTATCTGGAAATAATCCTGTAGTCCGATATAAGCCTGGTCGCCCGTGGTGGAGGCAAAGTATACCGGGCGGTCCCAGTTATTGCTTGCCAGGAAATCAAGCAGGATCACATTGTTCCTTTGTAGTCCCCACTTGTTGATGGTCCAGGTAATGGGTTCGATGCTTCCGGCCAGGGCCAGGGGTACCGTACCATTGTCAACAACTTTGGCAGAATCCGCAGTAAGCATGAAGTTTTTTGTTGGGAAATAATTAATGGTTTCCCCTTCACGGATAAACTGCAGTTTGCTCTCATCCTTTGCAATAATATCGAACAAAGCCTTTACATCCACGAAGTCTTTGACCTTGTCGTTCTCGATGAGATAAACCACATCCCTGGTACCCTGCCGGTATTGTTCCTGAGTGAGTGAAATACGCATAGGCTCCGAATCGTAGGCTTTGCGCACCATTTGGTCCACGTACCAGTCGCCGTTCAGCAGGCTGAGATTGCACACCCGCACATCCATGCGTATCCCTTCTACCTCCTGGGCATACCAGAGCGGAAAAGTGTCATTATCCCCGTTGGTGAAGAGCACTGCATTGGGCGCACAGGAATTCAGGTAGTTTTTAGCCATCTCCAGTGCCGTATAACGTCCCGATCTGTCATGATCGTCCCAGCCCTGGGCTGCCATGATCAGGGGTACAATCAGGCAAACAGCTGTCGAACTAAGGGCGGCCACCTTATGATCTGTGTATTTCTTCAGTTGCTCATATAATGCGATCACCCCAAGTCCGATCCAGATCGCAAAGGCGTAAAAGGATGCCGCATAGGCGTAATCCCTTTCCCTTGGCTGTGGAGAATGCTGGTTGAGATAGATGGTGATAACCAGTCCGGTCATGAGAAACAATAAGGTGACAACCCAGGCATTACGTGAGTTTCGCCGGAAATGGAATACCAGCCCTACCATTCCCAATAACAAGGGAAGCAGGTAGAATTTGTTCCGGGCATTGTTATCGAAATTGTCCGGAAGGTCTGTCTGTGGCCCCAACCTGGCTTCGTCAATGAAATTGATGCCGCTGATCCAGTTACCATTGATCACGTTGCCATAACCACCCTGGATGTCATTTTGCCTGCCTGCAAAATTCCACATAAAGTAACGCCAGTACATATGGCCGACCTGGTACCTGAAGAAATACTTCAGGTTCTGCCCGAAGGTGGGTATGCGTTTGCTTTCCGGATCGTTGCTGATACCGGCCCAGTTCTTGTAATCATTGATATAGCGTTGCTCGGTGTTGTTCCACATCCTCGGGAAGATGGTCATGTGCTTGGGGTTGTATACCGGTTTGGCATTTTTGCGCTCATCAATGACCACATATTTCCCGACTTCGTTATCACGCCTGTAAACAGCTTTTCCATCCTCACGTCCTATAAGTTCAGCATTATAATACTGTCCGTAAAATTTTGGCCAGTCGCCATATTGCTCCCGGTTCAGGTAGGAGAGCAGACTGATGGCATCTTTCGGGCTGTTTTCATTGATGGGAGTGGCCGCGTTGGAGCGAATCACCAGCATGATGAATGATGAATAGCCGATGAGAAGAAAAATGATGGACAGCAGTATGGTGTTTTGTATTGCTCGCTGTGTGCGGGTGAAGTAAAACAATGCCACGACGACCCCTATGACGAGTAAGCGTAGAAAGAATGATCCGAAGGATGATGACTCAAGAAGGATGAGTATGCTCATCATGCCCCCGAGGGCATAAACCAGGATAAGCAGTTTTGGGATCTGTCTGCGATTATACAGGATGCCGCTAATAATGAGGCCCGTAATCAGCAGGGAAAAGAATACGGTTCCTGTATGGAATGGCAGGCCGAAGACATTCACGAACAGCAACTCCGTGGAGGCAAACAGCGTAACCACCTCAGGGATGATGCCGTACATTATCGCTGCAAGGATGAGGATGCTCACAACAAAGCTGATGAAAGCCCCTTTACGGGTATGTTTGAATTTTTTGTAATAATACACGAAGGTGATGGCAGGGATGGCCAGGAGGTTCAGCAGGTGAACGCCGATGGACAGGCCCATGAGGTATGCGATGAGGATAAGCCAGCGGTCGGCATGTTTTTGATCGGCCACGCGTTCCCATTTGAGGATGGCCCAGAACACGATGGCAGTGAAGAAGGAGGACATGGCATATACTTCGCCTTCCACGGCTGAGAACCAGAATGAATCTGAAAATGTGTATGCCAGTGCACCAATGATCCCGCTGCCGAAAATGGCATACATCTGTCCGCGACTCAGTTCCTGTCCTTTTTCATAAAGCTTCCTGGCCAGCATGACAATGCTCCAGTAGAGGAAGAGAATGGTGAAAGAAGAAGATAATGCCGACATAGTGTTGATCATGCGGGCCACCAGGGCAGTGTCGCCGAAGGCGAAGAGTGTGAAAAAGCGTCCGATGAGTTGAAACAACGGTGCTCCCGGTGGATGCCCGACCTGTAGCTTAAAGGCCGTTGCGATGTATTCGCCGCAATCCCAGAAGCTGGCTGTTGGCTCAGAGGTGATGATATATACCATAGATGCGATCAAAAAGATAACCCATCCGATGATGTTGTTGATTCGTGTGAAGACATTCATATGTTGGTAGGTGTTAAATAACGGCTGTAAAGATAGGAAACTTTCGCGCTACTAATTAAATGGCTACCGGCTACCGGTCAAAGGCTACCGGAAATTCATAATCCATAATTTTAAACGCCCAACACCCAACACTCAAAACTAATTCTGCTACTGACTTCTGACTACTGACTTCTTTTACTAACTTTGTACAAAACAAGCGATTCATGTATAAACTAATTTTATTAAGGCACGGACAGAGCGAATGGAACAAAGAAAACCGTTTTACGGGTTGGAAAGATGTCGGGCTTTCGGAGCAGGGCGTTGAAGAAGCAAAAAAGGCAGGGCTTGTCCTGAAAGAGCAGGGGTTCAATCCGAAAATTGCTTTCACCTCATATCTCAACAGGGCCATCAAGACCCTCTGGCTGACACTGGAAGAGATGGATATGATGTGGATCCCTGTGTATAATAGCTGGCGGCTCAACGAAAAGCATTATGGTATGCTGCAGGGCCTCAACAAAGCTGAGACTGCCCAAAAATACGGCGACGAGCAGGTGCTGCTCTGGCGCAGGAGCTTTGACAAACCGCCACCACCTATTGCCGAGGACAGCCCGTTGAATGCTAAATTTGATCCGCGCTACGCTGAGCTGAAAGACAAGGACATCCCACGCACGGAATCACTCAAAGATGTGATCGATAGGATGGTGCCATATTGGGAGGAGGAGATCCGCCCTGCCCTTCAGGAACATGGCGAAGTATTGGTGGCTGCCCACGGGAACAGCTTGCGGGCTGCGGTAAAATACTTCAAGAACATGAGTAAGGATGAGATCCTGAAATTCAACATCCCCACCGGAATCCCATACATATTCGAGTTCGATGAAAATATGAATTTTGTGAAGGATTACTTCATCGGCGACCCGGAGGAGATCAGGAAACTGATGGAGCAGGTGGCGAATCAAGCGAAAAAGGCTTGATAGTGCATAGTTCCTAGTGACTAGTGGCTAGTGCCTAAGTAAAGTAAATAGTGAATAACTATAAATGTAAAATTCATTCATAATTCAACATCCATAATTCATAATTTGAAAGGTCCAACGCCCAATGCCTAAAAAGTGGATCATACCTGATATTCACGGCTGTAGTAAAACCCTACGTGCTTTATTCGAGCATTATATCAAGCCATCGAAAGAGGATGAACTGTATTTCCTGGGTGATTATATCGACCGGGGGCCGGATGCCAAAGGGGTGATCGACTTTATCATGAAGCTGCAGGAGGATGATCATACTGTACATCTGCTGAAGGGCAACCACGAGGAAACCTGTGTCAATGCATGCCGGGAAGAAGAAGGGCTTAAAAGTTTCATGGGGATCAGGGGGAAGAATATCACCAGGGCGGCCTGGTTTCAGTTTGGAGGGAAAGAGACCATGGAAAGTTTTGGTATCAAAGACCTGCGCGACATGCCGGGAGAATAGCTTGAATGGATGGACGGCCTCAAAACCCATATTATACTCGAAGATTTTGTACTGGTGCATGCAGGCTTGAATTTCAGCAATACTGACCCCTTCGAGGATGAAATTGCCATGCTCTGGAGCCGGGATTTCAGTCCGCAAGCGGAAAAGATTAACGGTCGTACACTGATCCACGGACATCTGCCCATCAACCTGGAAACCATCTTCATGCTGAAAAACAATCCGGAAAAATATAAATATATCGACCTCGATAACGGTGTTTATATGGCCGGAAGGGAAGGCTTTGGGAACCTGGTGGCGCTGGAGCTTAACTCAATGGAGTTGTATTCGCAGTACAACCTGGACATGTAATAATTATGGATTATGGATTATGAATTTCCGTTAGCCGTTGACCATTAGCCGTTAACCGATAACTAATAATTTGGATTTCATCACTCAGTAACAGAGACTTGCTTTTTTTCAACTATCTTTGCAGCGTCAGACAAGCAGACAACCAGCATTATGTACAATTTAAAAAAGCTCTTCAATATTGCTCTTCCGCTTCTCATCTTCCTCCTGGTTTCCTGCCGGGGAAGTACCAACAGGGAATGGATGGTAAATAACGCTTCTTCCACGGCTATACAGGTCAGATCAGTCCTGGTTTTAAGTACAGATAGCATATATGAAAACATTGAAACGGGAGAGACCAGGATCATCACCATCACAAGCGAGCCC
>JAIOSQ010000031.1 GCA_021107535.1 Bacteroidales bacterium
ACTGAAAGATGCCGGGTATATTAAGGTAAAAAAAAGTTTCAGGAAAAATTATCCGCTCACCACCTGCAGCATTTCCAAAAAGGGAATCAATGCCTTTGAGAAATATGTAGAAGCAATTTCTACATACTTTCATTAGGCACTGGGCATTGGGCACTCCTCCTGGCTGTGGTGGGATGGGGAGGCTAAATGACTCAGAGACTCAGAGAATCAGTGACATAGAGACTTAGGGAATTACCGCGTAGCGGTTACGTATTTGTAGCACCAAAGCAAAACATTACATTTTACCGCGTAGCGGTTCGTTAAAAGTCCGATATCAGAGCTAAGAAATAATTCATAACTCAAAAATCAACTCAACACCCAACACTCAACACCCAACATTTAAAGGCGGTATCCGCCTTTTTCTTTAACTTTGTATCTTCACCCATCAGGAATACAAAAAATGCAGAGCCAGAACCTATCGACGTATTTCTATCACGACACCTCTTTTGATACGCTCATGAAGAAGCGTATTTACCATGTATTACTTATATCCAGTACTTATGATGCATTTATCCTCGAAGAGGATGGCCGGATCGATGAACAGATATTCAATGAGTATGTATCACTGAACCTGCGTTACCCTCCTCAGTTTATACAGGTGACAAACGAAGAAAAGGCATTTGAAGAACTGGAAGAAGGGAGTATCGATCTGGTAATCACCATGCTAAGTGCCGAGGACGAGGATACTTTCGGTATAGCCCGGAATATCAAAAAACAATACCCGGATATTCCCATTGTAGTCCTGACCCCTTTTTCCCGTAAGGTGACCGTAAAACTGGATAAAGAGGACCTCGGTGCGATAGATTATATATTCAGCTGGCTTGGAAACGCGGATCTGCTGCTCGCCATCATCAAACTTATTGAAGATAAGATGAATGTTGAGCATGATGTGAACAAGGTAGGAGTGCAGGCCATCATTCTGGTAGAAGATTCAGTGCGATTCTATTCAAGCTACCTGCCACATATCTATAAAATTATATTTAAGCAGTCCCAACGATTTATGAGGGAAGGCCTGAATGAACATCAGGAAATGATGCGAATGCGTGGCAGGCCAAAGATCCTGCTTGCTACGAATTATGAAGAGGCCATTGGCTTATATGAAAAATATAAGAATAACCTCCTCGGTATCATTTCCGATATCAGTTACAACCGGCAGGGTGTATTGGATAGGGAAGCTGGCATCAGGTTAGCAAAAAAAATTAAGGCCAATGACAAACTGATGCCTGTCTTGCTGCAATCTTCAGAAACGAAGAATAATTCCATTGCCAAAAAACTGAAAGTAGGTTTTATCAATAAGCAGTCAAAAACGATCTCAGTTGAACTGAAAAAGTTTATCCGCGAATACTTTGCTTTTGGTGATTTCGTATTTCTTGATCCTGAAACAATGAAGGAGATTGACAGGGCCAGGGACCTCAAAACATTACAAAAAAAGATCTACAAGTTACCTGATAAATCGCTCACTTATCACCTGCTACGAAATCATTTTTCAAAATGGTTGCGTGCCAGGGCACTCTTCCCGCTTGCCGCAAGTTTTAAGGATGTTAAACTTGATGATTTTGAAAGCCTTGAGGAAGTCAAGGAATATTTGTTTGATTCAATCGGGAATTTCAGGTTAAATAAAGCCCGTGGAGTGATTGCAGAATTCCAGCGCGACAGTTTTGATGACTACCTTTCCCTGTCAAGGATTGGGCAGGGGTCGCTGGGCGGAAAAGCCAGGGGACTGGCTTTCCTGGATTCTATGATCAAAAGAAATCAACTTTTTGATAAATGGGAGGGCGTACGTATAAGCATACCTAGAACTGTTGTGCTGGGGACAGATGTTTTTGATGAGTTCATGGAGGAAAACAGCCTTTATGATGTTGCAATGTCTGAAAACACGGATGAAGAGATCCTGGATAAATTTGTGAGTGCCCGGCTTCCTATACAAGTAAAGGAGGATCTGTATACCTTGATCTCATATATAAAGAACCCTCTGGCAGTTCGTTCTTCCAGCCTGCTCGAGGACAGTTATTACCAGCCTTTTGCAGGAATTTATTCGACCTATATGATCCCGAACCTGGAATCGGATGAAAAACGGATGCTGAAAATGCTGAGTGAGGCGATCAAAAGTGTTTATGCTTCAGCATACTTTAAAGACAGCAAGGCATACATGTCGGCAACATCAAATGTAATTGACGAGGAGAAGATGGCCATTGTGCTTCAGCAGGTGGTAGGAAAAAGATATGCCAACAGGTATTATCCTGTGATGTCCGGTGTTGCCAGGTCAATTAACTTTTATCCTATCGAGCCTGAAAAACTTGAAGATGGTATTGCAAATATTGCCTTTGGCCTGGGCAAATATATTGTGGATGGTGGAATAACCCTGCGCTTTAGTCCGAGCTATCCCAAAAAAGCCTTGCAGACGAGTACACCGGAAATGGCTTTGCGCGAAACACAGCGTGAGTTTTTTGCCCTGGACCTTATTGCAGACAGCTTCAGGCCTTGCACCGATGATGCGGTGAACCTTCTAAAACTCCGGATTGCAGAGGCAGAAAAGGATAATTCCATTCGTTTTGCTGCGTCTACCTACGATTATCAGAGCAAGATGCTGCGCGATGGGATACAACAGGAAGGCAAGAAGCTGATCACTTTTTCTGCCATTCTGAACCATGATATTTTTCCACTTGCTGAAATTCTTCAGGAGGTACTGGTAACCGGACAACGGGAGATGGGTAAACCAATTGAAATAGAATTTGCAGTTGAACTGAGCACTGATAAAAAAAATCCGCACACTTTTCATCTGCTGCAAATCAGGCCGATCGTTGACAATGATGAATCAGTAGATGTGGATATCGACAACATTTCTGAAGAACGAACCATTATGATGAGTGAGTCTGCTCTAGGGAATGGATATGTCCGAGATATTTGTGATATCGTTTATGTTATGCCTGATCGTTTTGATTCTTCCAGAACATTTGAGATTGCTGAGTTGATTGGCAGTTTGAATGACCGCTTCCTGGCAGAAGGGAAAAATTATATCCTGATTGGCCCCGGGCGATGGGGATCTGCCGATCCAAACCTGGGAATACCTGTGAAATGGCCACAGATTTCGGCCGCCCGACTTATTGTTGAATCAGGGTTGGAAAATTACCGCATCGACCCCAGCCAGGGAACTCATTTTTTCCAGAACCTCACTTCTTTCAGAGTGGGATATTTTACCATCAACCCCTTTATTAAAGATGGTTCTTTCGATCTGCCATACCTGTCTTCGAAAAAAGCTGTTTATGAAGATGAGTTTATCCGGCATATCAGATTTGAAAAACCGGTGGTGATCGCTATTGATGGAAAGAAAAAGAAAGGCCTTGTGTTTAAACCATAACTAAAGGTTTTGGGTGTTGGATGTTGAGTTTTGGGTTGGTGTTAGGTTTTAAATTTTAGGTGATAAGTTGCACAACATAGGTTACACTTTTATAGCACAACATAGGTTACACTTTTTATTCAATAAGAGGGAGTAGATATTCAAAAATATGCTCTATTATTTCATCTCTTTTAACGATAAGTTTATGGCTTGCAATTACAATTATTGCTTCAACATAACTGTAAATAAGTTCCTCCTTAACTAAAAATATTTCTCCAAATATATTTAGACTGCGATCGCTTCTAATAAAGCGAATAATAATAACTTCTCCATCTTCCAATGCAATCTTATCTGGTAAATTATACTGTTGTTTCAGCTTAATATTCTTCCCAAGGAATTCACGCTGCTCAATTGGTGTTTTGCTTTTGTTGGCTGAATACCTATGTTTCTGATTATGGTAATTCTCAAATTCCAAAGCTTTTTTTTCATGTCTTCCAAATCTGTAAATACATTTTTGCGGTAAAAATATTTATCAAACTTATCGTTAAACTGTTCAATTATGCCGTTACGCCATGGCTCTGATACAGGTATAAAAATAACGCCAACATCTAGAGACAGTGCAAAACGAATTAGTTTTCCAAATGATCTGGGGTATTTATTACTGCCTCGAAAAGAAAGCTCATTATCCATTTGAAGGTAATCAGGAAATCCATATTGTTTCCAAAAACGAACTACCGAAGGGATGACATATTTTACACTCTTACCGGAGATTGCATTAATGTGGACAAAGTGAGTCTCTGTATCGATGATATTCAGGCTGTATATCCTTCCAAAGCCTTTTATATACCGTGGCCCTACAAAATCCATTTGATGAACACTAATGTATTTATTCCCTGGATAAGGAAGGTTCTTTGATTTATATACGAGAGACTTTTTCTTAACTAATCCATGCGCTTTTAAGACCCTGTTTATTGTCCAAACAGCAGGTATAGCCTTCCCTTGGCTAAAAAACTCATATTGAATACTTATGGCTCCTATTTGGGCATACTTTTCCGCCTGAAGTTTTTTTCTGACAGCCAATATTTTCTGTTCAATTTGGTAAGACCTTTTATTGGGAAAGTGTTTGGGAACTTTGCTTTCATCTTTGTACCATTCTTCAAGAGGCTTGCTTATGAACCTCTCTTTCCATTTATAGAACCATTTTCTGCTCTTGTTAAGTTGGCAACAGATCTCACTTATTTTTCCCCCTGATTGAAATAATTCAATCGCTTTTTGGCGCGTTTTTTCTTCATCCATAGCTGATATAACTTTCAACTAAAGATCGCAAAAACTGTAACCTATGTCATGCTACAGACAAGCGTTAAGCGCGCGACCCCCATGGGGGTAATAAAAAAGGGTTCTTAACAGTCAGAAAAGTGTAACCTATGTCCTGCTATTTGACATTTAGGTGTTAGGTGGGGCTCATCTTTCTAAACTCATCACTGTTAATTCCCAATCCCCACTAAGCAATAATTATTTGGATTTCATCATTCAAAAGCCCTGTACCCTGCACCCATAATTAAACATCCACATAAATCCAATATCTGCAGCACCTTTACGTTAGTAATCTAAAACCAACCAACCCTGCTATGAAAAAAGTAATCTTTGCTCTTCTTGCCGTTGCTCTTATCCTTGTTTTTACCCAATGTGAAGAAAAGGAACAAGATGACAGGACCATCATCACAAAAAAGATACAATACGATGTTCCGATCATGAATCCGGATG
This sequence comes from Bacteroidales bacterium, assembly GCA_021107535.1. Classification (GTDB taxonomy): domain Bacteria; phylum Bacteroidota; class Bacteroidia; order Bacteroidales; family B18-G4; genus B18-G4. The sequence goes on from JAIOSQ010000031.1 coordinate 5,141, forward strand.
CCGATCATGACTGGTGGATCCGGAATATTGAAGGTTCTGACCGGGAGGCCCTGCTGAATAATATATTTGACAAAGTTCAGTCAGGTGATATTCAGGCCTATGATTATTTCAATGAACCACTGACTGTCGGTCAGATTGGAAGCATTCTGGTTGATACCATGCATCAAGTTCTGAACAGGATCACACCACCCTATGCTGAGTATGATACTACCATTATCCGTAAGATTCAAGCCTCTGATGTCTTCATTCTGAGGTTCCTTGAAGAATGGAAGTATGATGAAAACTCGCTTCACATCGACAAAAAGGTATATGCCATCAGCCCTGTACTGGAGGTGATTATCGATGGGCAGAAGGTTACAAGGCCGCTGTTTACGGTGTATACGGATGAGAGTATTTTGAGGAAATAATTTCAGGTACCAGATCAGGAGTTCCGAGTGCCTGGTGGCTAGTGCCGATCTGGAGTGAAGAGTTTAGATTGAATTGAAGATCTCATTTCTCTCAGTCCTTTGTCACACAGTCCCACAGTCCCATAGTCTCCAAATCTCGCAACCTATCCATAATTTAAAATTTAAAACTCAAAACTTAAAACTTATTATCTCTATTTTTGCCGTCACAATGGTAATGGAACCCGAATATTACGAACTTGAGAACGGCATCCGCCTGCTGCATATCCCAACACAAAGCCCTGTGGCACACCTCGGTGTCTTTATCAACACCGGTACCAGGGATGAGCCGGAAGGTAAAACCGGCATGGCACATTTTATAGAGCACATGATCTTCAAGGGTACTGAACACAGGAAATCATTTCATATCCTGAACCGGCTGGAAAGTGTGGGAGGAGAGCTGAATGCTTTTACCACCAAAGAGTACACATGTATTTACACTTCTTTTCTGAATACCTGGTATGCACGCGCTGCTGAATTATTATCGGATATCATCTTCCATTCCGTTTTCCCCGAAAGGGAAATGGAAAAAGAAAAAGCCATTGTTATCGAAGAGATCAATTCATATAAGGACACTCCATCAGACCTGATCTATGATGAATTCGAAGGTGCATTGTTCGCAGGCCATGCCATGGGCCGCTCCATCCTGGGGATACCGGAAAACGTAAAAGCATTTAGCAGAAAGCAGCTAATGGAATTCTTCGGGAGCAACTATTGCACTGATCGCATGGTGATTTGTTCAGTGGGAGGAGTAAGCTTTAAAAGGTTTGTCCATACTATTGAAAAATACTTCAGGGAAAGCTGCCGGAATCATAGCGGAATAGCAAGAATTCCAGCCATTGAATATAAACCATTCAGTATTAGCGAGAATCGTCGTACATACCAAAGTCATAGTTTGATAGGGAACAGAGCATATGCACGCGGTGATCATAAACGCTTCTCCTTCGGATTGCTGAATAACATCCTTGGCGGACCCGGCTTGAATTCCAGGCTCAACATGATGGTCAGGGAAAAACATGGCTATGCATATAGTGTCGAGTCTTTTTACTACCCTTATTCCGATACCGGTGTGTGGGGAGTCTATCTGGGCACGGATAATGGCACATCGGAAAAAGCCATGGGACTGGTGAAAAAGGAAATGAAGAAGATGCGAACGGAAAAACTGGGAAGCCTGCAGCTGTCGCAGGCAAAAAAACAATATAAAGGACAGATTGCCATAGCCTTCGATTCCAATATAAACGTCATGTTGAGTGGTGGCCGGAGCTGCATGCACGATCATCGTTTGCTTAGCGTGGTAGATATCAATGAGAAGATTGAAAAGATCACTTCTTCAGAGCTGCTTGAGGTTGCCAATGAAATTTTTAACCCTGCATTGCTCAGTTCTTTAAGCTATAAATCATTATGAATTTCCTGAACGAAGAACTCATAGCTTATCTTGAGGATCATTGTCCGCAGGAGCCTGAACTGCTCAATAAACTCGACAGGGAAACAAACCTCACCGTCCCTTACCCGAATATGCTTACCGGCCACGTGCAGGGGCGGTTCCTGTCTTTCATCAGCAAGCTGCTGATGCCGGGCAGCATACTTGAGATCGGAACCTATACCGGATACTCGGCCATCTGTCTCGCTGAAGGATTGGCTGATAAGGGCCGGCTGCATACCATCGATATGAATCCTGAAGTGGAGGAAATTGCCGGACGTTATTTCAGGGAAGCCGGTTTGCAGGAGGTGATCGTGCAATATTCCGGGAATGCCCTGGATATTATTCCAACAATGGAGGGAACTTTCGATATTATCTTTATTGATGCGGATAAGGAACACTATCCAGACTATCTGGAACTTGCCCTGGGAAAATTAAACCCTCGTGGACTTATCATGGCCGACAATACGCTTTGGGGTGGGAAAGTTATGCGCAAACCTCAGCCCGGTGACCACGAAACACATGGGATCATCAAGTTTAATAAGATGGTGAAAGAAGACCCTGAACTTGACAGCTTCCTGTTGCCTTTAAGGGATGGGATTACGTTGATTCGCAAGAAATCAGATAGCAGATAGCAGAAATCAGATAGCAGAAATCAGAATTGTTTTAACACAAAGTAACTCAAAGTACACCACAAAGGAGCACCAAGGATAAGGCACTAGCCACTCGGCACTAGGAACTTAATAAGGTTTGTAGGTGAAATTTAAAGCACAAATATCCTAAGTTGTTAGTTAACTTTGAATTTGTACTTAACCTCCTCCAGTTCTTCATTTGCCTTTACAATCTTCTTCTTGAGGTTTTCTTTATAGGTGATGGTCTTCTGCATGAGCACCTCATTACCACTGGCGAGGATCTGAGCTGCAAGGATTCCTGCATTCAATGCACCATTAATGCCTACAGTGGCTACCGGTATCCCCGGAGGCATCTGAACGATAGATAGCAGGGCATCCATCCCATCCAGACTGGCTTTTACAGGAACCCCAATCACAGGAATGGGGGTCATGGCAGCAATTACACCAGGAAGGTGAGCGGCCATGCCGGCACCGGCAATGATCACTCTTATTCCCCTGGAAACGGCATTTTTGGCAAATTCTTCAACCTTTTCGGGAGTACGATGGGCTGACAGGGCATTCATCTCGAAAGGGATTTCCATTTCATTGAGAAAGGCAGCTGCTTTTTCCATGACAGGAAGATCAGAGGTGCTGCCCATAATGATACTGACGACGGCTTTCATATGTTTTGTTTTTGTTTCCTGATGATTTGCCCTGCAAAAATAGCCAATATTTGCGCTTATCCATTACTTTTGTAAGATGGTGCTTTATTATTATACTATTGCTTATAAATAAAAGTTTTTCGATCTATGAACAATATTAAAGTCCGGGACAAAGAGTTTTCACTGTTTCTCAGTGCCGAAGAGATCGACAAAGGAGTTGAAATTGTTGCAGAAATGATCAATCAGGATATGGAAGGCCGGGATCCCTTATTTTTGTGTGTACTGAACGGAGCCTTTATCTTTGCTTCCGACCTGCTCAAAAAAGTTACTGTTGATTGTGAGATCTCTTTTGTGAAGCTTTCCTCCTATGTGGGAACGCAAACAACCAATACGGTCAGGGAACTGATTGGACTCGACCAGGTACTTTACGGAAGAACTGTGGTCATTGTTGAGGATATAATCGATACAGGGGTCACCATGGCTTACACCCTTGAGAAGCTTAGAAAACTTGGAGCCTCTGATGTCAGGATCGCCACGCTCTTATTTAAGCCGGAAGCATTTAAAAAGAACTATGCCATCGATTATGTAGGTATTGTCATTTCCAACGATTTCATTGTAGGCTATGGACTGGATTATGATGGCCACGGACGCAATTATCCTGATATATATAAGATTATTGACTAAAAAAGTATGGGTAATTCTAATTTTGTGGATTATGTGAAGATCAACTGCCGCTCGGGTAAGGGTGGGGCAGGATCGACTCATCTCAGGAGGGAAAAGTATGTGGCCAAAGGCGGTCCCGATGGAGGTGATGGTGGCCGTGGCGGACATATTGTCCTTCAGGGCAATGCACAGCTCTGGACATTGTTGCACCTTAAGTTTACAAAACATATAAGGGCAGAACACGGTGGTTCTGGTGGCAGGCAGACAAGTACCGGAGCCAGCGGAAAAGATGAGATCATTGAGGTGCCGCTGGGAACAGTTGCCAGGATGTCTGAATCAGATGATTATATCTGCGAGATTATAGAAGATGGTGAGAGACATGTGCTGATTGAAGGTGGCCGGGGAGGGCTTGGCAATGACCATTTTAAATCGCCCACAAACCAGACACCACGTTATGCACAACCCGGAGAACCCGGACAGGAGGCTTGGATCACCCTTGAACTGAAATTGCTTGCCGATGTTGGACTGGTCGGTTTTCCCAATGCCGGGAAGTCAACGCTATTGTCGGTGGTCTCTGCCGCAAAACCGGAAATTGCTGATTATCCCTTCACAACGCTCAGGCCTAATCTCGGAATTGTCTCTTATCGTGATCACAAATCTTTCGTAATGGCAGATATTCCCGGGATCATAGAAGGTGCACATGAGGGAAAAGGCTTGGGACTGCGCTTTCTCCGCCACATAGAAAGAAATTCATTGCTGCTGTTTATGGTGCCCTGTGATACCAATGATATTGCCGATGAATACCGGATCCTGCTCAGGGAGTTGCAGCAATATAATCCAGAATTGCTTGATAAGCAGAGGATACTTGCTGTGACAAAATCCGATATGATCGATGAGGAACTAAAAGAAGAAATAGAAAAGGAATTGCCGGATGTACCTTATGTGTTTATCAGTTCTGTAGCACAATCGGGACTCACGGAATTAAAAGACCTTATCTGGACCAGACTGAATGAGTAACATCCTAAATACATTGAATCAGTGGGATACCGAACTATTCCTCTGCCTGAACGGGGCGCATAACAGCTTTTGGGATTTTGTCATGTACTGGGCGAGCGATAAGATCATCTGGATCCCGGTATATTTGATTTTTCTTTTCCTTTTATGGAGAAAGTTCAGGGAAAAGATCTGGATTATCCTGGTTTTTGCAGCTTTGCTTGTATTTCTCAGCGACCAGATCTCCGTCCATTTGTTCAAGGATATTTTCCAGCGACTCCGGCCTTGTCATGAACCGGAACTCATGGGTTGGATACACCTTATAGACGGAAAATGCGGAGGTTCTTTCGGATTTTATTCCTCTCACGCATCCAATATATGGGCAGTGGCTGTTTTTGTTCTCTCTATGCTTGGCAACAGGAACATCCGGGTGATCATCCCGATCTTGATCTGGGCAATGCTTATATCCTATAGCAGAATTTACCTGGGAGTACATTATCCGGGTGATATACTGGCAGGTATGCTTGCCGGCTCATTGCTTGGCTGGATGATTGCAAGGTTTGCGAAGAATGTTATACGGGAACCTGCAATAGAGATAAGCTCAAAGGAATAGACGTTCAGCATAAAAACAAATAAACTCAGTAGATTAGATATTGCTTCGGATTTAGTGCTTTAGGATTTATTATCCGGATTTTTCAGCTCTTCAATATCCTTTTGCAATCCCTCAGTTTCTTCTTTGAGGATTTTATTCCTTTCAGTCAGTTCATCAATCTCCCGGCTCCTTTTATCCAATTCTTTCTTATCTTTTTCGCCCAGAACTTTAAAATTTTTCAGGGCTTCCTCATGCTCTGCTTTCAGGGTCAGCAAATCTTTCTTCTGTTTGGTGAGGCTCTCTATTTCCTTACGTGCATCGATCAAGTCTTTTTTTAGCTGTGCCGTTTCTTTTTTGGAATTGCTCAGGTCTGTTTCAAGTTGATTGATCCTGGATAAATATGATGTGATTTTTTCTGTTATGATTTCAAATTCTTGTGTGATTGCCATTTCCGGAGATATTAAATGTTACTTGTAAATAATTAATTCGTTACCTGTTATGATGATGTCAGCATCTTTGATCCCATTGTCAGAAGCAATTTTTGGATACAGCTCTCCATTGCCAAGATACTTCTTTGCAATGAAATACAGGGTTTCCCCCTCATTAATGACATGCTTGATTTCCTTTGTTGCTGCTTTCTCTTCCTCTATTGCCAGCAAGCTTGCATTTTCAGCCTGCAATTCAGCAATTTTTGATTTGAGTTGCTGGTTTTCAGCTTGCAGGGCCTGAACTGTGGCTTCGCTTTTGAGTAATTCCTGGTCGTCCGCAGGAGCAATATCACCGCGGTTCACCAGGAAAAATATCGCAATACAGGCCAGCAATGCCAATATGAACAATATGATGAAAACCAGTGTTGTTGTTCTTTGTTTTTTTACTGATGCCTTTACTGAATCAAGGGCATGATAGGCTGTTAGGTCAGCATTGCAGGACGGGCAGTTTTTAACACTTGCATCCAATCCAACATGTTCGCATAATGGACATTCCATAGTCTTTGTTTTTGGGTTAAGGTTTGAAGGGATGTAAATGTAGTAAATATTAAAGTGAAATGCAAATTCCGTGTTCCTTATTCTTATTCTTGTTCTTATTCTTGTTCTTATTCTCATTCTTATTCTTATTCTTATTCTTATTCCTTGTTCCTTATTCTCTATTCCCCCGTCTTCCCGAAATCTCCTATCTTTGCTTTGATAAAATCACCTTATGGAACTACGTCACAAGCAGATCATCAGGGCTTCATGGGTTAGCATAGCCGGTAATGCAATATTAGCGGTGCTGAAGATCACTGTTGGTTTGATCTCCGGAAGTATGGCCGTGGTGGCAGATGGCATAGATTCAGCCAGTGACATCTTAACCTCAGTGATCGTCCTCATTACGGGGCATATCATGGGCCGTCCGCCTGATATCAGGTATCCTTATGGATATGAACGGGCAGATACCATTGCTTCCAAGGCTGTGTCTTTCGTGATCTTCTTCGCCGGGGCGCAACTGGCCATATCTACCGTTACAAGGCTTATCGAAGGAGGGAATACAGAGGTACCATCCATGTTCGCAATATGGGTGATCATTGCTTCAATTTTTGGAAAGGCCTTTCTTGCCTTGTACCAGTTCAGGATTGGGAAGAAAACAGGTTCTGATATGCTCATTGCCAATGCACGCAATATGCAAAGTGATGTCCTGATTTCTGTGGCGGTGCTGATTGGACTGGTATTCACTTTCATATTTGAATTGGCTGTGATCGATATCATTACTGCTCTTGTGGTTTCTGTGTGGATCATGTTTACAGCTGTAAGGATCTTCTTCCAGTCAAACCGTGACCTGATGGATGGCATGGCGGATCCGGAGATGTATAAAAAAGTTTTTAAACTGGTCACATCCATCAAAGGGGTTTATAATCCGCACAGGGCCAGGATACGAAAGACAGGTAACAAATTTATTATCGATATCGACATAGAAGTGGATGGATCCAAGACGGTTGTTGAAGCCCATGATATTTCACGCGAGGTCGAAGAAAAGATCAGGAAAGGGATCGAGAATGTATATGATGTAATTGTACATATCGAACCTTATGGAAATGTGGAAAAGGATGAAAAGTTCGGGGTATCCAACAAGGATATTGAAGCCACTTGAGCTAGACCCAACCCCCAACACTTTGAATGATGAAATCCAAATTATTAGTGTTTAGCTTGCCCGCCTCTGGAGGGTGGAGATTGGTAGTGAAGAGTTCTGAGATTTGAATTGATGAAATAATTTAACATTTAAAATCATCCCAACACTCAACACCTCTTTTCAAATGTTAATAATTCTATGAAAAACTACATCTATCTCCATTTTCCAATAACATATTATAACTAACTTTGCTTCAGAAGCATCTTTTGTGTAAAACACTGTAAATCAGGCTTGCTATGATCTTTTTTTACCAGATATCACCCAAATCGTTTTACGCACTGCAAGTGAGGGAAATCCTTTCGCCCAGGGACCGTGAAAAACTCTGCTGGTTGTTCGGTGAATGCGAGCCTGTACCGGGAAAAAAAGTTTTCGGTACATTTATAGGCCCCCGTAAAGAGATGATCACCCCCTGGAGTACAAATGCTGTTGAAATCACCCATAATATGGGAATCAGTGGAATCGAAAGGATAGAAGAGTTTGTTGAAACTGATGATCCCGAAGAGGCTTTCGATCCCATGCTACAGGCATGTTACAACAATCTTGACCAGGACTTGTTTGCCATAGATAGGAAGCCTGAACCGATAATATTCCTTAATGATATCAAGGCATACAACGATAGTGAAGGCCTTGCGCTGAGTGAGGATGAGATCGGATATCTGAATGAAATAAGCGGCAAGATCGGAAGAAAACTCACCGACAGTGAGGTATATGGTTTTGCCCAGGTCAACTCAGAACACTGCCGGCATAAAATATTCAATGGTACTTTCATTATTGATGGTAAAGAAAAGAGGGATTCACTTTTTGCCCTGATCAAGAAAACTTCAAAGGTCAATCCCAACAAACTGGTATCTGCCTATAAAGACAATGTCGCTTTTGTTCTTGGCCCTGTTGTTGAACAATTTGCCCCGGCAACACAGGATAAGGCTGATTATTTTGAAACCAGGAATATAGAAACCGTACTGTCTTTAAAGGCCGAAACGCATAATTTTCCTACAACGGTGGAACCGTTTAACGGTGCTTCTACGGGTACTGGTGGAGAGATCCGTGACCGGCTGGCCGGTGGAAAAGCCAGCATTCCCCTTGTTGGAACTGCTGTCTATATGACTGCTTATCCACGTCTGGAAGATAAGCGTAAATGGGAATCAGTCACTAAAGCACGGCCCTGGTTATACCAGACACCTGCCGAGATCCTTATCAAGGCGTCAAACGGAGCCAGCGACTTCGGAAATAAATTTGGCCAACCGCTGATATGTGGAAGCCTGCTCACCTTTGAACATGAAAGCCCGGATCATAATTATGGCTATGATAAAGTGATCATGCTCGCCGGAGGTGTTGGTTTTGGGAAGTTGGAAGACAGCGAAAAAGATGTTCCGGAAGCCGGAGATATCATCGTTGTTCTTGGTGGTGATAATTACCGTATCGGGATGGGTGGTGGTGCAGTTTCCTCTGTTGACACCGGACAATTTGATAATGCCATTGAACTGAATGCTGTTCAGCGCGCCAACCCGGAAATGCAAAAAAGGGTAGCGAATGCCATACGTGCGATGTCTGAAAGTGTAAA
>JAIOSQ010000042.1 GCA_021107535.1 Bacteroidales bacterium
AACCTCTTTTATAGGTGATCAATTGTGTGATCCTGCCATCTTCTGCATATTCTTTTGCTATTCCTTCTTCAAGGCCATCAATATAAAAAACTGTTTTTTTAAGTTCTCCGCCCGGATAGTAATAGCTGGTAATTCCCTGTTTCAAATCATCTGTAAAATTCTCTTCAATGCGTTCATTTTCACGATAAGTTATTCTTATTCCATTTTTCTTTCCTTCTCTGTATGTTATCTGCAGTTTCAGATTTGCAGTTTCATCGTAAAATTTCCATATGCTGTCGAGTAAATAGTTTTTTCTGTTTCCCTCAGATATTAAAACACTCTCTTCGCTATATGTTTTCCAGTAACCTTCTGGCTTACCGTTCTTAATAAAACCTTCACTGCTTTTTTTCCCATTGGAATGAAAAAAAACTGTTAAACCATCCGGAAGAACTTTCTCCTGGGCATAAATTGTCCCGGAAAATGTTATTAAAAATATGATAACAAGCAATTTGAATGTTTTCATCTATTTTATAAGATTAAGTTTTCTGGAAATATCCAGCATCTTATTAATAGGTTTTTTTGCCAATTCAATGGTTTGCTCATCAAGTTGTATCTCCGGTATTTCATTCTCCATACATTTATATAGCTTTTCCATTGTATTAAGTTTCATGTACGGGCAATCATTACATGAACATGTTTCATCAGATGGAACGACAATAAATTCTTTTTCAGGGGAATTTATATGCATTTGATGCAAAATTCCTGTTTCTGTAGCTACAATATATTTTTGCGTATGATCTGTTTTTGTAAAATTCAGCATGGCTGTTGTCGATCCAATATAATCAGCCAGTTCAAGTACCTGAGCTTTACATTCAGGATGAGCTATCAGTTTGGCATCAGGATGTTCTATCTTTAGATTTATAATAGATTCAGTATTTAAAATATCATGAACTTCACATGTGCCATCCCATAAAATCATATTTCTTCCGGTGATATTGTTAATATAGGCTCCCAGGTTTTTATCCGGAGCAAAAATGATTTTCTGGTCTTCAGAAAAAGATTCAACAATTTGTTTAGCATTACCTGATGTACAGATCACGTCAGACATTGTTTTTATAGCTGCACTACAATTTATATATGAAATTACAATGTGGCCGGGATATTTCTTCTTGAACACGGAAAATTCTTTCGGTGGACATGAATCGGCTAATGAGCAGCCAGCTTCAATATCAGGAAGTACTACTTTTGTTTCAGGACTCAATATTTTGGCTGTTTCTGCCATAAAATGTACACCGGCAAACACAATAAGATCTGCATTTGTTTGGGAAGCCTGTTGTGCAAGCCCCAAACTGTCTCCAACATAATCAGCAATATCCTGTATCTCTGGAATCTGGTAATAATGAGCCAGAATGATTGCATTTTTTTCTTTTCTTAATTTAATGATCTCATCCCTGTAATTCATATCTTTTCAGTTTATCAACAAGTATAAATAATAATAAATTTATATAATAAATCTTTTATTGTATATATCCTGTTAATTCATTTGAAAACTTTTATATCATTTCCTTGATAAACGAAATTATAAAGTTTTATAAACATTTATTAAGATAATTGTTAATTTTAATATATTTATAAATAGCGACTTATGTGTTTATTGACAGAGTAAACTTTTTAGTCTATGTGTAAAAATAAATTCTATTTAATACTATTATATTGTTAATCTGTATTGAATAAATATTAAGAACTTAGTATATCTACTGCTAAATTATTATTTATTGATGAAAAATATGAATTAGAAAATAATTATTCACATTAAATAACAAAAATTTATGCTTATTAACTTTATTTTGTTTAAAAGTATAGAATTTGAGAAAAGATATCATATTTCTATTAATTACAACTATGATTAAGGCTATAACATGCACCTGAAATTTGTAAAAAAAACACACTATTTATAAAATATTAGACACACAAATAAAAACTGGCTAACTTTGTAGTAAAATTGTCACAAAATGTTTGATAAGCAACAAATACTTCCTATAGCCTGTGATCATGGCGGATATGAAATGAAAGAATATATAAAGCAAAAATTAGCAGGCCTGGGATATAAAATAAAGGATCTGGGTACCTTCTCTTCTGACAGTGTAGACTATCCTGATTATATACATCCGCTGGCAAAAGCTATTAACGATGATGAGTATAAACAAGGTATTGTATTATGCGGAAGTGGAAATGGAGCACAGATAACAGCAAATAAATATAGAAATGCACGCGCTGCTCTATGCTGGACTGTTGAACAGGCTGAATTATCCCGCCGACATAATAATGCAAATATTTTATCTCTTCCCGGGCGATTTATCAATAAAGAATTAGCTATGGAAATAGCATTAAAGTTTCTGAATACAGAATTTGAAGGAGGAAGACATCAAAGGAGAGTAGAAAAAATTTCTCAGACTTTATAAGATAGAATAAAATATGTCGGAGATTAAAAAGAAGTTCATCGCAGACGCAGATATCATAGCCTTTAATCCTGAACACAGGAAAACCATAAATTTCAATATCTCCAGATACAATGAATCTGTAGAGAAAGGAATATTGCAGTTTAAAAATCCAGAACTTGCAAAAACCAGAGCAGCTTTCCTTAAATACAAGGTTATTAATGAACTGGAAAACTATCTTATCGAATTTGAGTCAAATTTCACTAAAAATGGAGGAAAAGTTATCTGGGCACAGGATGCAACAGATGCTGTCAGAGAGATCCTTCAAATTGCCGGTAAATATCAGGCAAAAAAAGTAGTGAAATCAAAATCAATGACTACAGAAGAAATCGAAATAAATACCGCCCTTGAGAAAGAAGGAATAAATTCGATAGAAACAGACCTGGGTGAATATATTGTTCAGATTGCAGGAGAAAAACCATATCATATCGTTACTCCCGCAATGCACAAATCAAAAGAAGATATTGCAGAACTGTTTAATAAACTTTTTAAGCTGGATGTAAATAGTACACCGGAAGACATTACTTTATTTGTCAGAGACAAACTAAGAAAAGAATTCACATCTGCTGATATCGGAATTACCGGTAGCAACTTTCTAATTGCTGATACCGGTTCTATTGCTCTTTCAGAAAATGAAGGAAACGGAATGATGTCTGTGTCATTTCCCAAAATACATATTGTCGTTGCCGGAATAGAAAAACTGATTCCATCCATTACCGACCTGGAATTATTCTGGCCATTACTTGCTTCTTATGGAACAGGACAAAATATTACAGTATATAATTCAATTATCAGTGGGCCAAAAAAAGAAAAAGAAACCGACGGACCCGGAGAAATGTATGTGATATTGTTAAACAATAAACGGACGGAGGTTTTAAAAAAAGAACGGCAACGAATAGCATTGTCATGTATACGATGCGGAGCCTGCCTGAATGCCTGCCCGGTTTACAGGAATATTGGCGGACATACCTATAATACTATTTATACTGGTCCTATTGGCTCTGTGATTAGTCCGTATATGAATGGGATGGCAGATTATCACCATCTCAGCTTTGCTTCATCACTATGTGGAAAATGTACAGAAATATGTCCTGTAAAAATACCCCTGCACAAATTATTACTTGTTAACAGGAATAATTGGATAAAAGAAGGATCCGTCCCGGGCAATGAAAAGAAAGCCATGTGGGGAATGAAAAAAGTAATGCTGAAGAGAAAGTATATGGATATGGGAGGGTATGGCATTCGAAATTATACTTTTAAAAAAGTTTTAAGCAAAATCTGGGGACCAAGAAGAGATCTTCCGCAGCTTGCCCGGAAATCATTTAATCAACAATGGAAGGAGAGGAAGAATTGATTTGTTTGGTAGTAAGGCATAGGGCATAAGTTGATCTAGGCTGTCAACTTCCTGTTGTGTTCCCGAATCCCTGGCAACTTTAAATTGTTGGTATATTTATTTGACTGCTGTATTAAAAACGATTATCTCGTCCTGAAATAACTGGTATTGGTCATAATCGGAGAACCCTTAATCCCGGCTTTCTTTTTTTAGAAAGAGGAATTCAAACAGGATAATTAATACCAGGGTGGCCAGGGTGCTAAAAAGAACACGGTACATTGTTTGAAAAAACTCACTGAACCGAAATACCTCAATATAGAACAGAACAAGGTGGTGTAACAGCACAAGAAACAGTGAATAAAGAAAAAACCACTGAAACCCCATATCCCTGATGCCGGGTTTAATACCAGGGTCAATCATTTTTGACCCGGACAACAAACGTATAACACCGGGCCGGCAAAATGCCATAAATACTGTCGCTGCTGTATTCATCCCCGGGGTATGTGAAAAAATATCGATGACCAACCCAAGAAAAAAGGAAGAAACCAGTAAAAGCCAAGCCGGAGTTTCAAAAGGCAATAACAGGATAAATAAAACATAGAAATATGGATTAATGTATCCATTAATCCGGATATTGTTCAATATAAAAACCTGGATAATCACCAGTATAATAAAACGGACAATATTTTTAGTTAATAGATTACTCATTGTTTATATCCATTTCAAGGCTGTCCAGTTCTGCCGACGCAAGGTTTTCCGTAATATACACATAGTACAGATTGTTAAAATCCGTAGAAAAATATAATTCAGCCCGGTTTAGATTTCCTCCCTGTTCTATTTTTTCACCAATTGTTCCAATAATAATATTTTCGGGGAAAACAAAAGAATATCCACTGGTAATAACAGTATCACCGTGACTGGGAATAATATGAGTGGGAATATTCTCCACAATTCCTTTCTTATAATCAATGCCATTCCAGCTAACATCAACCATTTGTCCGTTGTTTTTAAGCCTTGCGCTAATTCGCGTATCTTTATGCAGAAGCGACATAGCAGAAGAATAATTTTCCGATACGCTAATAATTATTCCGGCAATTCCGGCCGGAGAAACCAGGCCCATTTCCTTTTCCACTCCATGCGAACGGCCCTTGTTGATCATAATATAGTTATTTCGGTTCCTTGTGGTGTTACTGATCACTCTGGCAGGAATAAAACGATAAGTTGTATCCTTTATGTAAGAAGAGTCAGAAACTTGAGATAAGTATATTCCGGCATTCAGAAGCAAAGCATTTTCTTTGCTAAGTTGATAATTAGCTTCTTTCAGGAAAAAATAATCACTGATTGCCGAAAATACCGAATTGAAAGAACCGGTAATTACATTGCTGGAATTAATGATATTTGTTTTATGGTAATTATTATGATTGACAAGCAAAAGAATGGCAATGAATTCAAGGAATATGAACAACAGGAAAAAAGATTGCTTTTTTAGAAAAATGAACAGAAATCTCATGGCCTGTTTTTACCGGGTTCAACAATAATTGACCAGATCTGAAACAATTAATATTTCAGGGCAATCCTTATTTTATAAGGAATGTAAACTTGTCAAAGTTTTTCAATGCGATGCCTGTTCCGCGTGCCACAGCCCGAAGTGGATCTTCAGCAACATGTACATTAAGTTTGGTTTTTTGGTGCAGCCTTTTATCCAGTCCGCGAAGCATAGATCCGCCACCGGCCAGATAAATACCTGTTCTGTAAATATCAGCCGATAATTCAGGAGGGGTCATTTCCAGCGCATTAAGCACAGCAGTTTCTATTTTTGAAATGGATTTATCAAGAGCATTTGCAATTTCAGTATAGTTCACCATAATCTCTTTGGGAATACCGGTTAACATATCCCTGCCATGCACTGCATGATCTTCAGGAGGATTTTCAATTTCGGGAATAGCTGCCCCACATTCAATTTTTATTCTTTCGGCAGTTCGCTCCCCGATGTTGATATTATGTTGTTTACGCATATATTCCACAATATCGGAGGTGAAATCATCACCGGCAACCCTGATAGATTTATTATTTACAATTCCCCCAAGGGCAATTACGGCAATTTCAGTGGTACCTCCGCCAACATCAATAACCATATTTCCCGTGGGCTCCAGAACATCAATACCGATACCAATGGCTGCAGCCATGGGTTCATGAATGAGTTTAACTTCTTTTGCACCAGCCATTTCTGCAGAATCTTTTACAGCACGTTCTTCAACCTCGGTTATGCCCGAAGGAATACAGATAACCATTTTCAATGCAGGCGGGAATATGGTTTTTCTTGGAAAAATCATTTTGATCATTTCCCTGATCATGAATTCTGATGATTGGAAATCAGCAATTACACCACCCCGGAGAGGCTTAATGGTTTTGATATTCTCATGCGTTTTTCCATGCATCATCATGGCCTTCTTTCCAACAGCAATTATTTTTCCTGTATTTCTTTCAATAGCAACAATAGATGGTTCTTCAACCACAATCTTGTCATTATAAATGATTATAGTATTGGCTGTGCCAAGGTCTATTGCTATTTCTTTGGTAAAAAATGAGAAAAACCCCATATCTTTTGTATTAATGTTTAAAATGACGAATACCTGTAAAGACCATTGCCAAATTATGTTTATTGCAATAATCAATGGAATCCTGGTCTCTGACAGATCCCCCCGGTTGAACAACAGCTGTTATACCAGCATTATTTGCAATTTCAACAGAATCGGCAAAAGGAAAAAATGCATCTGATGCCATCACAGCGTTTTTTAGGTCAAAACCAAATTCGTTTGCTTTTGCAATGGCTTGTTTCAGAGCGTCTACTCTTGAAGTCTGCCCAACACCACTGGAAACCAGCTGTTTATTTTTCGCTAAAACAATAGCATTTGACTTTGTGTGTTTAACCACTTTGTTGGCAAACACAAGATCTTCTTTTTCGTTTTCGCGTGGGGCAGCATTTGTGACCACCTTAAGGTCTTCCACACCTTCTGTCTTATTATCTTTGTCCTGGGCTATAAGGCCGTTCAATAAAGATCTAAATACCCTTAACGGTAATTTACCTTCTTTCTTTTGCAAAATTATCCTGTTTTTCTTAGATTTAAGAATTTCAAAGGCAGTTTTTTCATAGCTCGGGGCAAGAATAATTTCGAAGAACAATTTATTGATTTCTTCGGCCGTAGCAACATCCACCTGTGTGTTTGTCACCAACACACCACCAAAAGCAGAAACAGGATCACCGGCAAGGGCATCTCTCCAGGCTTCCAAAAGAATTGACCTGCTTGCAATGCCACAGGCATTATTGTGTTTAAGTATGGCAAAAGTAGTTTCCGAAAACTCTTCAATCAAGCCTATCGCAGCATCAAGGTCTCCAAGATTATTATATGAGATGGCTTTTCCGTGAAGCTGTTCGAAAACCTCATCCAATTTTCCAAAAAAGAATCCCACCTGGTGTGGATTCTCTCCATATCGAAGAACAGCTGAATCTGTGAAACTTAGCTTAAAGGCATCATTGCTGCCATCAGCGAAATATGAATAAATAGCCGTATCGTAATGAGAAGATACATTGAATGCATAAGAAGCAAAACGTTTCCTGTCAGAAAGCTCACTTTGCCCCCCTTTTTCTTTTAAAAGCGTGATCAGCTCATCATAATATTTCATAGAAGGAACGATCAGCACATCCTTAAAATTCTTTGCTGCCGCCCTGATAAGGGAAATACCACCAATATCAATTTTCTCAATGATATCAGACTCGTCAGTGGTGTTTAACAGTGTTTCTTCGAAAGGATAAAGATCAACTATAACCAGGTCAATTTCGGGGATGCCATATTCTTCGAACTGCTCTATATCGCCAGTGTGTTCCCTTCTGCCAAGAATACCACCAAAAATCTTAGGATGTAGCGTTTTAACACGCCCCCCGAGAATAGCCGGATAGGAGGTAATTGATTCAACGGTTTTTACTTCAATTCCAAGCTTGGTTATAAAATCAAATGTTCCCCCGGTCGAATATATCTGCACAGCATTTTTATCCAGAAGAACAACAATATCTTCAAGGCGGTCTTTATGATATACAGAAATTAACGCACTTTTAATTTTCTTCACAAAAAAATTGAATTTGATAATAGATTGTGAAAACGCTCGAACCTCCAAATTTAATGCATATTTTTAAAAGTATTTATATAACTTTACATTTTGTTTAACATGCAGAAGAGATGATATTTTTAAAACTTCTCAGGGAGAGTTATGTTTTTGCCATGCATGAGCTTATGGTGAACAAAACCAGAACCATCCTGACCCTGTTAGGAATCGCCATAGGAATCTTCTCTATTATAAGCGTTTTAACCGTCTTTGATTCACTTGAACGTTCGATGAGAAAAGGCATTGACTCATTGGGAAGCAATGTATTGTTCATACAGAAATATCCCTGGATAATGAGCAGTGAATTCAAGTGGTGGAAGTATTATCAACGACCACAGCCAAGCATGAAAGACCTGCGGGAAATTCAGAAAAGAAGCACTGCCTCCGACGGAAGTGCTATATTCGTCGATGTAACCCGCACTGTACATTACCAGAATAACAGGATTGAAAGCGTACCGGTATTGGCAATCACACATGATTTTGGCCGGATTATGCCCATGGAAATTTCCAATGGAAGATACTTTACTCCCATCGAATCAGCCAGTGGTAAAAATGTAATCATCATTGGATCCGATATTGCTGAAAATTTATTTAATGTTTTGGATCCTGTAGGAAGGAAAGTTAAAGTGTTCAGCCAGAAACTTGAAGTTATCGGCGTATTAAAAAAAGAAGGAGAAGACTTATTTGGGAACTCTTCAGACAACCAGGTTATTATTCCCATGAATTTTGCCCGGACTGTGATTGATATAAAAAAAATACAAACAACCATTGTTGTCAGGGCTAAACCACAGGTTTCGAACGCTGAACTAATAGATGAACTAACCGGCATTATGAGATCTGTTCGTAAGCTAAAACCGTCGGCAGAAAATGATTTTGCAATTAATGAAACAGATATTATTTCACAAAGCTTTGATCAGCTGTTTGGTGTTATTGCCCTGGTTGGCTGGATTATAGGCGGTTTTTCGCTCATCGTGGGTGGATTTGGTATCGCAAATATTATGTTTGTATCTGTAAGAGAGCGTACCAATATTATTGGCATACAAAAATCAATTGGCGCAAAAAACTTTTTTATACTTATTCAGTTTCTATTTGAAGCAGTCATTCTTTCTATGATTGGAGGAGGTGTCGGACTTCTGCTTGTTTTTATCGGCACCTCTGTTGGCTCTTCTGTATTGGGGTTTGAAATTATTTTAACCTGGAATAAAATACTCATAGGCCTGTGTACGTCTTCTTTTATCGGGATTATTGCAGGATATGTACCGGCCCTGATGGCCTCAAGGCTTGATCCTGTCGAAGCCATGCGCATGAGTGCATAAAAAAAGCACCTTTTCAGATGCTTTAATATTTTCAGAAATGATATAATTTTTAGTAAAAATATCTTCTGTAGTCTTTTATATCAGCATTCTGTTCAAGTGCTTTATATGGAAAGTTTCCCATAACCCGCTGATTAAACTCCATAAGTTTCTGATTGATATAAGAATCATAATTACCTAATTCCGGTGCTTCGTATACATTATCAATTTCAATAATAAATATACCGGCATTACCCTTGATAATACCTGTATTTTCACCTTGTCCATAGGTGAAAATCTGACCGATTACATTGTGTTCCATGCCATAACCGGGTAAATTTCTTGCATAAAAGGTAAGACTTGCATTTGTGTCTACTGTTACATTGAAAGCCCGGGCGATAGCATAAATGTCATTTGTTCCCAGTTCATTGATCTTCTCAAAGATGTAATCAGTTTTTCTTTCATTCTTGAGGTTGTTCACCAGGCGTTCTTTCATAAGAGAATAGGGAACTTCTCCCTTCTCGCGACTTCCGGTATATGTTGCAATAATAAATTTACCACCGATGTCAAATAAATGAGATACATCTCCTACTTCTCTATCATCCCAGTATGTCCAACGAACAATCTGCCGGGTATTTGTGAAAGTAGGCAGGTTCTGTTGCATTTCCCTGATATAAGTGGCCTCTCTTTTATCAAGCCCCTGGTCAATAACAGCCTGGTCAAATTTTTCTTTGCTATCGTTTTCTCCGGCAAAGCGGGAAGCGACAGAATAATATTGGTCATAGGTTTCGGAACTGTATTCGATAGGAATTTCAATTTGTGCCACCCTGACTTTTTTCCTGGGCTCAGACTGATCAATCACATGAATAATATGATATCCAAAAGGGGTTTCCACAAGGCTAACATCACCCTTGTTTCCCATGATTATTGCTTTATTGAAAGCAGGAACCATTGAACCATCTTTAAGCCAACCGATATTACCCATATTATTTGCCACTGAGCCATCATCCGACATCACAACGGCGATTTGCTGAAGTTTTGAAGGATTATGTTTGATCACATTATAAATACTGTCAGCAAGAAGTGTTGCCTCTTCTTTGGTGCGGGTCAGGTTCGGATTTGCACGAAATGCTTCCTGGTAAGAGATCAGTATGTGTTCTGCGCTTGCCGAATCAGGACGAATCTGCCTGTCCATCAGCCTTGCCATATGCCAGGCTTGACCTTCTTTATAAGGTTCAACGTAAATGCCGATATCTTCATTGAACATCACGGAATCAATAAATACCGATAATTCCTCGGGCCCTACCCAACTACTATCATAAATATTTCCCGGAATATTATTGACATATTCGCCGGGGTTGTTTGCATATGTCCAATCGTGAAAAATCTCATACGTTTCTTCTTCAATTGCCTGAAGATCTTCATCTGATGGAAGAATATTGAATACTACAAACTCAATGTCTCTGGATGAATTTTGCTGGTATTTGTGTTTATTTTTTTCGTAATATTCTTTGTATTCATCATCGGTTGATTCTTCGGCAACAAGGCTGTCAGAAATTTCTGTAAACTTTGGTGCAACGTACCGCATTTCCACAATATCGGAACTGTATTTATATTCCATTTTAGCAAGAGCCTCAGGAAAATAATACCCTTTACTTATCAAAGTCTGATATTTGCTGTTCAAACGATCGTTGTATACAAACTCTTTAAAGCTTTCCCATTGCGACCTGTCACGAGGGGTCATCCGGTCGAGGTTTTGCATGTACTGAACAACAAGATTAGGATCATATTGCCCATTTTCATTTATGAAATACTGCCTGATCAGGGGATGTGGATTACTTCCACGAAGCAAGTCAATCATTTCATCTGCAGAAATCATAAGACCAAGCGCATTATATTCTTCCCCCATAATGATCTCATTAACACGTTGGTTCCAGGTTTGCTCCTTGAGGGTAAAAATCTCTTCAGAAGTTAAATCTGCTTTCTGTTCATTAATTTTCTTCTGCTCAGCATTTTTAAGCGTAAATCCCTCAAACTCAGGAAGAGAAACAGATTGGCTATTCACGATTCCAACTTCTCTTTTTGTTCCGGGACCGCTTGAGTACCCCAGTGCATTTTTTGCCCAGTCGATAAGATTTGGCCCGACCAAAAAAGCAACAAGTGATATCCCAACCAGGATTACTGCAATTGCTGAATGCTTTCTAATATATCCTATTACTGCCATTAGCTTGTATTTTTAAGAATTTGCAAAGGTATAATTTAATTTGAATATGTAAACAACATCAGGTGATTTTTAAACGCACCTGATCGATACGGTTTTCACTGGCTTGCAGGATGGTAAAGCACAAATGATCAATATTGATTTCCTCCTTATTATTTGGAATGCTTTCATGGAAATGTATAATAAAGCCCGCAATAGTCTCGTAATCATCCGATTGTGGTAAATTAAGATTATATTTTTCATTCAAATAATCAATTTCCAGTCTACCGGAAAATATATATTCGTTGTCAGAAATTTGTTTTTCAATCAATTCATCTGCATCATATTCATCTTCAATTTCCCCAAAAATTTCTTCAATAATATCTTCCATGGTCACAACACCTGCAGTTCCCCCAAATTCATCTACCACGATGGCAATACTTTTATGTTGTTTAATGAACAGTGATAAAACATCATTTGCTAACATGGTTTCAGGAACAAAAAAAACGGAACGCATAATGGAATGAATATTCACGGGTTTTTTAAACATATCAGACGAATGTGTATAGCCAATAATATTGTCGATGGAATTTTTGTAGATCAGAATTTTTGAAAACCCGGTTTCAATAAAAACCCTGCCAAGGCCATCAAGTGAATCACTTTCTTCAACAGCAACTATTTCAGTTCGAGGAACCATACAAGCGCGCAGCTTAATATTTGTAAAATCGAGGGCGTTTTGTACCATTTGTATTTCCTGGGTTACTTCTCCTGCTCTTGAAATTTCTCCTCCAAAAAGGCGGATATAATCATTTAGATCTATATGTGTGAAAACATAAGATTGCTCAAGAGACTTTATCCCAAATACAAGCTTTAATATCCACCCGGAAACCCCTGTAAATAAATAAATTACAGGGAAAAAGAGATAATAGAACAAAAATACCGGAATGGCGAAAAAATTCAGGATTGCATTTGGGTTTATCCGGAACAATACCTTTGGAAGGAACTCTGCAGTAAAAAGGATGACCAGAGTTGCAATTATGGTTTGTATGAGTAATATCACAAACTCCGTTGTCAGGTAAGTGGGCAGGATTTGGTAAATTAATGGCTCCAGGACACCTGCTATTGCAATACCGTAAATTACAAGAGCAACATTATTTCCGAGAAGAAGCGCACCAATAAAACGGGAAGGATTTTGATTAAGACGGGATAAAATTTGTCCAGACAACAAGCCTTTACTTTTATCAATTTCAATTTTAAGATTGTTGGAGCTTACAAAAGCAATCTCCATTCCAGAGAAAAAAGCCGAAAGTGCAAGAGTAATCAGGATAATAAAAGTATTGTTCATTGAATTATGGCTATTGCTTTATTCATCATCGTCTTTTACTTCTATTTCCCCGGTAGGATTTATGATCCGGCGTTTGGAAAAATCCTGTTCAGCTTCCAGTCCATCCCCAAAAAGCACACCATCTTCAGAGGTAATTTTTACAAATTTGTTTGAGTAGATCTTTTTTAGTTTTAAATCCCAGATCAACTCCTCTGTATCTAGCCTTTCACCTGTTTCGAAGTTAGTTACAACCACGTTTTGCCTGGCTTCCATAAATTTTTTCTCCCGGTAATGAATACCATAATCCCCGGTGATCGTTGCCGTGATATTTAATAAAGAATCAAAAAACTCAACCCGAAAACCTTCCGGAAACACCATATAAGGCTCTTCTCCTTCATACGAGTGCATAAGCGGCCCGGAAAGCCTTAATTGTATTTTTGCTGAATCGCTGAAAGTAAATTCAATATCCCTGGCTGAAACATCAGGAAGAGTATCGCTGAAATCAATTGCCGTTACATCACTCAATTTGTTTTTACATGCAAAAAGCATTGCTATTATGAAGATCATAACAATGCTTTGCACCAAATAATGCTTTCCGGATTCCTTTAAAAAGGGCTTCAAGACTTAATGGATTGTCGGTTAATTTTTTGCTGCCCTGACCTTGGTTTTTTCGTTGATCCAGCATTCAACCATATACTCATCCCCCTCATTCAGGTTATGAAAGAAAATATCTTCCTTGGGAGGAAAATATATGGAATATGCTTTGATCCGGCTATTTGCCAATTCAGTAACCTCAGGGTCCAACTGTTTTGCCATATAGTATTTGTCGACGGCTACCCAGTATACAGTTTTTTTCTCAAGATCGTTACTACCACAGCTTTTACTGCTTGCTGCGTACATGTCTCCGATCATAATATATGGATTACCATCGCCAGGACGCTCTTTTATGCTTTTTAAAGCATAACTTCTTGCAGCACTGAAGTTATTCAGGGTTCTGTAACATTCAGCAATATAGAGGTAACTATCAGCACGGTCATCACTGTTATCGAGTTTTCCTCCTTCTTTCAGGTAAGTAATTGCCTTGGTATACTCCTGGTTTTTCATCAGCATCTTACCAATAAGATGAGCAGATTCGGGAGAAGGTTCCAACTCGTAAAGCATAACTACTGCATCGAAATACAATTGATCTTCTGTACATTTTTTTCTATCGAGCAATTTCGTTAGCTTTTTTAACATTTTAATGTCATCCGGGGCTTTCTGAAACTTTGGTGAATAAATCTTAATGATTGCTTCGCAGGTAGCAAAAGGCTCAAAGATCAAATCAATATTACCCCTTACATTTTCCCAGTTTGCCAGCTTTTTCGCATTGTTCTGATTGGCATCAATATTTACTTCAATGATCTTGCTGCAAATATCATAGTTATCAAAAATAATATCTTCATCAGCCTTGCCTTCAGCGATCATCTTTTTTGATGCCCTCATAAAAAACACCAACACATCAGGATATGATTTATTGCCATCCAGCTCAATAGACCTGGTAAGAATATTATACGACTCTTTATAATCTTTAATCCTAAGCACATACAGACCAACACCTTTTCTTCCGAGCACATATCCTTCTTTTCCAAAGTTCTCAATACGTGTATCGTACAATAACATAAGGGTATCAATATAAGCATCCTTTACAGCAGGATCTTTTTCATTTTTAATAAAATAAGTAAGGATTTTAACACCGTCTATGTATGTACCCTGTCGTGCAGCCGGACAATTCAAAAAAACTTCCCTCCATGGTCCGAAAGCGTCATTTACAGATGCATTTTTATACCCACTTGCCTTCCATTGTTTGTAAAACTCAGTATACAGGGAAAGATTCATAATGCACTCTACACTGTCCTCGGGGGTTGCTCCATACTTTGAAACGCTTTGGGCAATTGAATCCGATGAAAGGAATAAACCTGCCATCAATGCCACTGCAAGAATAAACGATATGAACCTTGTTTTCATTTGTACTGTATTTTGTAATTTATTTATCTGTATTTATTTTTAACGAACCATCTTTCGTAAATAGACAAACCGAAAGTAAATTTAATAAAATTCTCCTGAACCAGGTCATTTTTCAGTGTTCCCTTTCTCCCGAATTCAAAAGCAAAGTTAAGCATTGATTTCGAGCGTC
>JAIOSQ010000187.1 GCA_021107535.1 Bacteroidales bacterium
CAGGCACATCAATGCAAAAGCAACGATCACAACAGCAAGGTGTTCGACATGCCCCAGGCTTGTCTTCATTCCAACAAAGTTCATGGCAGTGGCAATGGTTCCGGGCCCGGCAAGTATTGGAATTGCAAGTGGAGTGAGGGCAATACTTGTTGCCGAGTCAGGGTCAGCAGCTTTTTTCTGTAGTTTTTCACGATCGTGAACGACAGGATGATGAAAGCTGGCAGATTTTCCCTGGAGAAGATCATATCCAATAAAAAACAGGAGAATACCACCTGTGATCTGAAATGCCGGTAGCGTAATGCCAAACATTTTAAATATCAATTGCCCGAGGATGGTAAAAGCGGCTACGATAATGAAAGCAAAAAGCGTTGATTTGAATGCAATTGAATTTTTCTGTTTCCTGTCGGAAATATCGGCCGTGATCCCCATAAAAATGGGCGTATTGGCAATGGGGTTCATGATGGCAAAAAAGCCCATCACCACGGTTCCTGTAAATAATATCATTTCATGCATAGGTGCTGATTTTTCATTGCTATAAACGAAATTAAGATAATTTCTGCTATAAAAAGGGATGCGTGGAGTATTTCTTATTTCAAATCCTAAGCACGAATATCTAAATCCTAAACAAATTCAAAATTCAAATGATCAAAAAAGTACTGATGGGTAAGGAATGGTATTGTCGAAGATCTATTATCATACGGAAATGGTGATTTGCTAATATTTTATTTCTTTATTATTTTGGCTGAATAAACATTCTCACCTGATATGAGGTTAATGAAATATACGCCTGGAGCAATATTATCTAGTTTCATATTAGTTAATGAGTTTAAATCATTAAAAGATTGCTGTAATACCACTCTTCCCTGATTATCATAAATTTTAATTAAAATTTTATAAACATTAATGTTATCACATTTAATAGTTATCTGATCCCGGAATGGATTAGGGTAGACAGAAATTTTATCGGCATTTTGTACTTCCGGCGTTTTAATATCAGTAATAACATCATCTCTATACCAGAATCCATTATGATATGAAGATGCAATCAGCCGGGTTTTATTGATTTCAACAAAATGAACTCTGCTGGAATTATATGTATAGGGCAGACCTTCCTGATAATAAGTCCATGTTTTCCCATAGTTATCTGTCACTGCAATAAAAGGAATCTTACCCATAAATTCATTCCACCATAAAACGAGAACATTATTTTCTGCAGTAAATCTCACAGTGGATCCAGATTCAATAGAATCAGGAAGTTTAATAATATTCCATTCCACTGCACCCTGACTCGAGCAATACATTGTATCAGTATTTTTATAGGCATAATAAAAAGGCTCGAAATATTTAACAGTCATAGCAGTGCATTCAGGGTCAATACAAAGTGGATCGAAGCTATAACCAAAATTATATGAGCGTAATAGCAAATGATTAACAGGTGATATAATAGCCGAAAAGATCACAATTGAATTATTGACTGAAAGATTTTGCGCAGCTTCATACTGAATCCCAATATCTATCCTTTCCCAAATTATTGGGTGAGTGAACGTTCTGAAGAGGCCTTTATCTGTGGCAGCAAAATAAAACGAATTACTTATTGCAATTTGATTAACAATACTATTATCCAGACCCTCATTGTATAAGTGCCAGGTCAGTCCCCCATCTTCTGAAACATTAAAGCCGTAATCACTTGCTATATAATACAAAGAGTCGGTCATTATCATCTGATTGGCTGTATTAATAGCTGAAGAATCAACTGGGATAAAGTTTTCACCATTATCAAGCGATTTAAATACATATTCATTATAAGATGTAACAGCATAAAGCAAATTATCATATGTGAATAATTTTCGAACATCCATCATATTAAAACCATCATCCCATTTTATCCAACTATGAGTATCATTGTTCAGCTTGTATAAGCCAAATTCTGTCCCTAAAAATAGTGTGTCATACCAATTATCTAAATTGTAGGCCATATCATTATTAAGCCCGCTACTTATGCTTATCCAACATGAATTCACAGGATTATAATAATAACATTTAGACCTAAATGAGGCATATAAAGTATCCCTGAATTCATGAAAGTCAAACACTTGATTATAAATAACACTGGTATCAATACCTTCCCATTGTGATTGATCTTCAAATAATCTAAAAACGCCGAGATAAGTAGAGATCCATATGCAGCTATCTTTGTAATATACTTTTCCAAGGTCTCCCCAATTCAAAAATGGTATACCTGTCATGCTTAGTGAATCCCATGTTTCACCTTCATCTTTACTTATCATTAATATAGAATCATCGGGACTGTTTAATACCAGAACCGTATCCCAGGCAAACAGACTCATCATCTGATTATAATTAAGGCCTGTATTTAAAGTAATATTATTCCAGGAATCGCCATAATCTGATGACTTGTAAAGTGAATCATCATCAGATGCAAAAAGATTCCTTCCTGTTGATACTATATCCCACACAAACTTATCAGAATCTAATAATTGCCATGTTTTTCCATAATCAAAAGATCTGTATCCTGCATTTAAAGCTTCACTTATTAATACACTATCAACTTTGCAAAAATCATGGTAAAAGTCAACCCCGCTTGTCTGTTCCCACTCAGGATTACCATTAGTCTTTCTGTATATACCGTTACAACTGGGAGCTACAAGAGACACAGAATCAAATGCAAATATTGAAAAATAATTTCCACCCCATATACCGCTACCAGATGTCCATTGGGCCTCTGCCGAAGATAGAATGAAAAAACCGATAAATAGTATAGCTATGTATTTCATCTTGCTTAAAAGCTTGAAACATAAAAATACCAATAAATCCAATATGAATTATCATTATATTAATTCTCACTATATTCTAATAGATTTCTCCCTTCGGTCGAAATGACTTAAATATTAGACTTTTGAGACAGCCTCATGTAGCGTTTCTCCCAACAAATCCTAAGCACAAAATTAAATTCTAAGCACGAATATCTAAATCCTAAACAATATCAAATGACTAAAGCACAAAATTCAAAACAGCTTAAGCAGGTAATAATCCTTGGTTTTGAACATTAAGTCATTTGAATTTTGAATTTGTTTAGGATTTAGGTAATTAGGATTTCGGATTTGAATTACACCATCCCCGCAAAGCCCATAAAGGCCATGGCAAGGATCCCTGCTGTTACCAGGGCGATGGGTACTCCGCGCATACCTTTGGGTACCATCATGAGGTTGAGATGCTCCCTTAATCCGGAAAAAAGGATCATTGCAAGTCCGAAGCCAATGGCATTTGCAACTGCAAATACAATTGCCTCCAGGAGATCATAATTTTTTGATTGTGTCAGCAAGGCAACACCAAGCACAGCACAGTTGGTGGTGATCAGGGGGAGGAAGATCCCCAGTGCCTGGTATAGTGGCGGACTGACCTTCTTCAGGATGATCTCAACCATCTGGACCAGGGCGGCAATAACAAGGATAAAGCTGATGGTTTGAAGAAAAGTGATCCCGAGGGGAACCAGCACATAGACATAGATCAACCATGTTACCAATGTCGCCAGTGTCATCACGAAAAGCACGGCACCGCTCATCCCCACAGAGGTAGAGACCTTACCACTGACACCCAGAAACGGGCATATACCAAGGAATTGCGCCAATACGATATTGGAAACAAATATGGCACCGATGATTATTCCAAAATATTCCATGATCTGTATTTTATGTTGTTTTTCTCAATTTATTGATAAGCGCGATCAGGTATCCCAGCACGATGAAGGCACCCGGTTGCAGGATAAATATGAGGATGGCATCCCCTGTTGCAAATTTTACATCGAAGATGGATCCATTTCCAAGCATCTCCCTGACCGAACCCAGCAGGGTAAGCGCAAATGTAAATCCCAGTCCCATACCCAGGCCATCTATCATTGAGGATAAGAAACTCTGCTTGGATGCAAATCCTTCCGCACGGCCAAGGACCAGGCAGTTCACAACGATCAGGGGAATAAATATCCCGAGTGTATCGAAAAGTGCCGGTGTATAAGCCTGCATGACCAGTTCCACAATGGTGACAAATGATGCAATGATCACGATAAATGAAGGGATCCTGACTTTATCCGGGATAAAGCTTTTAACGGATGTTACAACCATGTTTGAGGCAACCAACACAAAAGTTGTTGCCAGTCCCATGCCCAGGCCATTGATCGCTGAAGATGTTACAGCAAGTGTCGGACAAAGTCCGAGCAACAATACAAATACTGCATTCTCCTTAATAAATCCTTTGGTAAAATTCTTCCACTGATTCATTATTCGGTCCCTCCTTCTTTTTCAAATGATTCAAAAGTCCTGTATGCTCTTCTAAGGGCATCGCAAACTGCCCTTGAGCTGATGGTAGAGGCTGTGATAGCATCCACCTGGCCACCATCCTTGGTCACAAACAGCTTGAATGTAGCAGGGTTCTTTCCTGCAAATTGCCCATTGAACTTAGCTCCTGTCATCTTTGTTCCCAGTCCCGGGGTTTCTTTTTGTTGTGTAACCACCGTACTGTCGATCACTCCATCCGGAAGAAAACCAACCATGATCTGTATCTGAGTTGGGTCATAAGCCTGATTGGAAAATGTTGACACCGCAATGCCAATACATTTTCCGTTTTCAAATGCCCGGTGAAATTCAAGGGAATCCTGATCACCATTTCCTTGCTCGGCAAGGCTGGGATCAACGGGGATCTTCACCATCAAGCTGTTCAGGGAA
Organism: Bacteroidales bacterium; assembly: GCA_021107535.1. Lineage (GTDB taxonomy): Bacteria > Bacteroidota > Bacteroidia > Bacteroidales > B18-G4 > B18-G4. The sequence goes on from JAIOSQ010000187.1 coordinate 4,740, forward strand.
TCAAAAGAAGGCAAAACAAGTTTTATGGCTCGCTCGCGGGCAGCTTTTTTGGCTGCAGCGATTGGCTCCAGGGTAAGATTATATATCGAACCCAGTGCCAGGGAAGCCAGCACGGTAATGATCGTGAGTGTCAGCACCATGTTGATGAAGGATGATTTAACTTTCTTGGCCATTTATCTTAAATATTATCTATTGTACTTCATTATGCTGATTGTATCTTTTCACCAAAATGCTTTGGCTTAAAACCACGGTTTATAAGTGGTGTAAAGGCATTCATAATAAGTATCGCAAAGGATACCCCTTCAGGATACGCTCCCCATATCCTGATCAGTATGGTGATCACCCCGCATCCGATGCCAAAGAGTATCTGCCCTTTGGAACTGATCGGTGAGCTGACCATGTCTGTAGCCATATAAAAAGCCCCGAGGATCAAACCTCCCGTTAAGAGGTGGAAGACAGGACTGATATACATATCAGGATTAACGAGCCAGAGGATGCCTGTGAAAATGATCACCGATCCGATATATGCAGTAGGGATCTCCCAGGTGATCACCTTTTTGGCCAGCAAATAAATGGCACCCAACAGGAGTGCAATTACTGATACCTCCCCAAGTGAGCCACCTATAAACCCGATAAGTTCCATTGCATAGTCGGGCATATCTTTCATCAATTCCGGGACTGTCTGATTTTTCAGGCCTTCCTTAAGAAATCCCAGGGGGGTTGCGCCACCCATGGCATCTGTTGATGTAATGCTTCCGAAAAGCAATTTTGGTGCGGGCCAGCTGGTCATTTGCACAGGGAAGGAGATCAACAGGAACACACGGCCCACCAGGGCAGGGTTAAAGGGATTCTTTCCAAGGCCGCCAAACGACATTTTTCCCATGCCTATAGATATAAAGGCACCGATGAGCAGTATCCAGACCGGCAGGTTGCTTGGCACATTGAAGGCCAGCAATATTCCGGTGACCAGGGCCGATCCGTCATTGATGGTGACAGGACCTTTGATCAGGTATTTCTGGATCAGCCATTCAAAGAAAAGGCATGCCAGTGATGAAATCAGCAGTACCCGCAATGCATCCAGTCCGAAAAAGTAAACGGAAACCAGCATGGCCGGAACCATGGCCATCACCACGGTGTACATGATCTTCTTAACGGATGAGTCTCCATGAATATGAGGAGACCCGGAAACAGTTAACATGCTCATATCTTATTTTTTTCCTCTGTTTCTGATTATTTGTCCAACTTTACTCTTGCCCAGCCTGAGGTAATCAAGCAGTGGCCTTCCGGATGGGCAGGTATAGTGACAGGAACCACATTCGATGCAGTCCATCACTTTTTCCTGCTCTGCTTCATCCCACATTTCATTTTCAGCATATTGTGCCAGGAGAAGAGGCTCAAGCCCCATCGGACAAACGCTGACACAACGTGCGCACCTGATACAATTTTTCACTTCTACCCTTTTCGCTTCGCGCTCTCTAAGCATCAGAATCCCCGAAGAACCCTTTACAATGGGTGTGTCGACAGAAAGCAATGCTTTGCCCATCATGGGGCCGCCACCAATCAGCTTTCCTGTATCTTCTGGCAAACCACCCGCTTTTTCTATCAGTTCCTTGACAGGAGTTCCTATCCTTACCAGAAAATTGCCGGGTTTTTCAACAGATTTTCCTGTAATCGTTACCACACGTTCGAACAGCGGTTTATTCTTCTGAACGGCCTCGTAGACTGCAAAAGCAGTTCCCACATTATTTACCACAGCACCTACTTCAATGGGAAGTTTGCCTGATGGCACCTCGCGCTTGATCGTAGCTTTGATCAATTGCTTTTCACCGCCCTGCGGATACTTAACCTTTAGCGAGCAGACTTCAATCCCTGGATAAGCTTTGGCAAGTTCAGTCATATTCCGGATGGCATCCGGTTTATTGTTCTCAATCCCGATGATCGCCCTGTCAACACCCAGTCCTTTCATCAGGATAGTAGTCCCAACAAGGACTTCATCACCTTTTTCAAGCATCAGCCTGTGATCGGAAGTAAGGTATGGTTCACATTCCACGCCATTGATGATGAGGACATCTGCTTTTTTGCCGTCCGGCACCATCAGCTTAATATGCGAAGGAAATGTAGCCCCGCCGAGGCCAACAACACCCATTTGATGGATCTTTTCAATGACCTCCTTCTGACTGAGTTTGATCTCTTTTAGCAGATTTTCAGAGCGGTCGATGTCTGTTTCCCATTCATCACCATCCACGTTGATCACTATGGCCGGACGCCTATAGCCTGATGGATCCATCACATTATCGATCTTCAGCACTTTTCCTGAAACCGGTGAATGAACATTGGAGGAGATAAAGGCTTCCCCCTTGGCAAGCAGTTGCCCTACTTTCACCTCATCACCCTTAGCCACCTGTGGTGTTCCCGGGGCCCCAAGATTCTGGTTCAGTGGAATGAATGCCTGTTTAGGCAACGGCAGAACCTCTATGGCCTGATCCGCGGAGAGTTTGGTTTCCGGGGGATGAACGCCGCCTAATGTAAATGTCTTTAAGATACCCATTCTTGATGTAGATATAATTTTATTACTATTCGGCCGGCTTCCCGGCATTTTTTTCCTGGGGAGTTGGCTTGACTGCCGCTTCAGTCTTTTCTTTTACTTCCGATGTCTCAGGTTTTACTTTTCGCAAAGGAAAGTTTATTTCATGAATGGCGCCTGTTGGGCAAACCGGCTCACACTTTCTGCAAAGTTTACATTTTTCGAAATCGATATAAGCCAGGTTATTTATTATGGTGATGGCATCGAACTTACATACCTGCTCACATTTTCCACAACCGATGCAGGCAACAGCACAGTTCTTCTTTGCCGGGCCACCTTTTTCCTTGTTCACACAGCTAACAAATATCCTCCGTTCTTTAGGGCCTCTGTTCCTGAGTTCGATAATATCACGAGGGCATGCAACCACACAGGCTCCACAGGCCACACACTTATCATTCACGACAGGGAGGGCGGTTTCAGGATCCATATGTATGGCGTCAAACTGGCATGCAACAACGCAATCACCCAGGCCGAGGCAGCCGTACTGGCATCCACCTTCTCCGGCGTACAGGTTATGGGTGAAGGCACAGCTTGCTGGACCGTCATACTGAACTTTCTGGGGAGAGTTGGCTCTGGAGCCATTGCAGCGTATCACTGCGATCATGGGTGTGGCTTCTTCAACCTCAAGCGCGAGAATAGCTGCCACTGTGGCCATCACATCATTTCCACCAACGGGGCAGTTCAGTCCTTCTATATGCCTATTCTCATTTGCTGATTTCACGGTGGCCTCTGCAAAGTTGCGGCAGCCCGGGAATCCGCATCCACCACAGTTTGCGGCCGGAAGCGCTTCTTCCACCTCATCGATTTTCGGATCTTCAATGACCTTAAACCTCTGAGCAACAAAATACAGGATAACGGATGCAGCAATTCCAATTGCACCAAGTGAAATCACTGAAAAGATCATTATATCGTTCACGTTTTGCTCCTTTTTAACGGTTTAGTGCATAAACCATTTGATTAACAATTCACAAAGCGCAAAAATATAAACATTAAGGCAACTGATAAATGATTTAGAATGATTTCCAAATAAGCATAACGTTCTATTAAGCAATAACTTACAAGTATATCGATAAAAGTATCCAAAGCCATCATCCCTGAAAGCCTTATCGTACAAGCAGTTCAGGATTTGTTTAGAACACCTCTAAATTGATAATGAGGGAGTTATTTAGAAGGGTTCGAGGTACGCGGTACGGGGGACGGGGCATGAAATCAGATAGCAGAAATCAGAAATCAGAAATTAATTCAACATTCATAATCCATAATTCATAATCCATAATTCAACTCACTTCATAAACCTCTCATCAGCTTTTGTTTCTGAAAGTTTATG
>JAIOSQ010000001.1 GCA_021107535.1 Bacteroidales bacterium
CAAAGTGAAAATTCGGTGAGATCCCGGACAAAAACCTTAAACTCTAAAAACTAAAATCAATTAAAAAACAAAAAATTATGAAAAAATTTTTGAAGTATTTTATGCTGACCCTGGTGGTTTCAGCTTTCATCCTTGGCAGTTGTAGCAAAAGTGACGATGAGCCTCCCGCTCCGGTGGTTGCTTTCGAAGCATTGAAAGACTATATGATCGCCAGCAACCTGGATGTTGATGTGGTTATTGATGGCTGGATCATCGATGCTGCCGGTGTAAACGCTAAAAGCCCCGATGCGTATTATATCATTGATATCCGCTCCCAGGAAGACTATGATTTAGGACATATTGCAGATGCACATCATTCCAGCCTGGGTGATATTCTCAATGAAGCTGGAAATGCCACAAAACAAATCCTGGTTGTATGTTACACAGGCCAGTCAGCAGGACATGGTGTTATCGCTCTTCGCCTTAGCGGCTACGCTGATGCCCAAGTTCTTAAGTGGGGCATGTCAGGATGGCGTGCTGACTTATCAGGACCCTGGGCAAACAATGTAAGCGATACTGCTATCGGCCATACAAACTGGGTAATTCCTCCAGGCGCAATCGCCGATCCCATTGAATTTGATGCACCTGTCATTGAGACTTCTTTCACAGGCGGTGCCGATATCCTTGCTGAAAGGGTGGATGAAATGCTCGCAAACGGTTTTAGCGGGATTCCCGCTATCAATGTTCTTGATGCCCCGGCCGACTTTTTTATCAACAATTACTGGGCAGAGGGTTATGTTGTGGATTATGGCAACATTGTGGACGCTTATCGTTTAAGTCCTTTCACACTTGCTGGTAATACCTACAAGAACCTTGACCCTTCGAAAACTATCGTAAGCTATTGCTGGACAGGACAGACCTCATCCATGCTGACTGCTTATTTCTGGGTGCTCGGCTATGATGCAAAAAGTCTGAAATTCGGGGTAAACGCTATGATCTATTCAAACCTTGAATCACATAAATGGGCGGTACCCGGAACTGATTACGATGTAGTACCAACCAAATAATGTGGACAGATCGAATAAAAAGGTAAAACAATAATTATTTAAAATATATGGCTTGCCGGAATTAAAGTAGAAAACACAATGTCCCTTTGTATTCCGGCAAGCATTTTTATTCTTCAATACATCAAAACCAATTAACATGAAAAGACTATTTACTATCCTCTTAAGCATCATGCTCATAAGCCCTGCATTGCTTAATGCACAGGGCTGCATGGAGCCTACATCCGATGACGGTGTGTCGGTAATTGGGTTTATCCAGCCTGAATTCCAATATGATTTCGGTGGCATTGGCAAAGAAGACTTCGATGCACCCATAGATTACAACAGCTTTAAATTCAGAAGGGCAAGATTAGGTGTAACCGGTAATGTTCCTTACGACATTACTTATTATGTAATGGCTGAGTTTGGAAACTATTCCATGACGGGTGATTATATGCCCTACCTCCTGGATGCTTTCATTACTTATAACAGACTGGGGCCCTGGATGAATATCACCATGGGGCAATTCAAATCCCCATTCGGGCTTGAACTCAGTACCGCCTGCCATAAATTGCATACCATTAAACGTTCGATGGTTGTCACTGAACTGGCATCTCCTTTCCGTGATATTGGGATTATGTTTTCGGGTGGAACTGATTCATTGAGCATTTTTGGTCTCACCAATCATAATATCATCACTTATAAATTTGCTGTACTGAATGGAACAGGCAAAAATATTTGGGACGATAATAGTTCTAAAGATATAGTTGCCAGGATCGTGCTTTCCCCATGGAAATTTATCCGCCTTGGTGGTAGCTACAGAACTGGCAAACAAGCACCTGGTGCTCTTGGTGCAGATAAAGATGATGACCGCTCACGCTTTGGTGGCGATCTTGAACTGGAATTCGGAGATTTTCTTTTCCAGGGTGAATACATTTGGGGAGAAGATATAGGTTCAAAATTAGTTGGTGGAGGCTGTGGTGGTAATCCTGAAGTTGTGGTAGGCACATTCATTAGTAGTGGCTATTTTGGCCAGGTAATGTATATGACACCATGGAGACTTCAACCACTTCTTAAGTATGAAACTTACGACACCTATAATAAATATGAAGACGATACAGATGCCATGATTTCAACCATTACTTTCGGCTTGAACTATTGGATCAACGATTGGACAAGGATACAATTGAATTATCTCTATCATGATAAAACAACAGATCTTGCACCTGTTGATGCGAATGCTTCATACTTCCAATACTACCAGAGCCAGTTTATTGTCCAGGCTCAGGTCAATTTTTAATTATATAAACTATTAATGTCATGAAAAAAATAAAAGTGTCAATGATCCTGGCAGTGATGTTCCTGTTTATCACACAGGTACTTACTGCGCAGGTACTCCTCACAGCCAAAGAATTTACAGCTGAGAAAAAGAAGGACAAAACCATGGTTGTCATCGATGCAAGCTCTGCCGATGACTACGCCAAATCACATGTGATGGGAGCAGTGAATGTTCCTCACAAAACATTACACCAGGAGGGTGATATTGAAGGACTCATCCTATCACCCGAAAACCTGGCGGCATACTTCGGCGGGAAAGGCATCAGCAATACCAGCAACATCGTGATCTACGATGGCGGTACGAACAAAGCTGCAAGCCGGGTATACTGGATCCTCGACTACGTGGGCGCTGAAAACATCCGCATCCTCCATAAGGATATGGCTCAGTGGAAAGCTGCCCGTTTGCCCCTGACAAGAAATAAAACCACTGTTAAAGCCACCACTTTTACACCCAATTTAAACAATAGCATTATTGTGCAGGAGGCTGGGGTAAAAGCATGCAGTGGTAACTGCATTCTCGTGGATGTCAGGCATATTTCCGAATACAATGGTACTTCGGAAAAACCTGTCAGCGCTGGCCATATCAAAGGTGCCATCAATGTTGAATACAAGGAATTCGTAGATGACAAAGGTGCCTTTAAATCTAAAGATCAGCTTACAGCGCTTGCTGAAAAGAACGGGCTTAGTGCCGACAAGACAA
>JAIOSQ010000203.1 GCA_021107535.1 Bacteroidales bacterium
CCTTCAAAGCCCGTTCCAATGGTATCGACTCACTCATCGTGAGGGAAAAAAGAGAGTATCCGGTGGTGGAGGCTTTAAAAATTGCCGGCTACGAGGTGATCCTCAGTATTGGCGAATGGGAGGAAAATAAGATTGGCAGCAACTGCGGGCAGTACATCAAGACACTGGATCAGGCGTGCCAGGTCCCTGAAGGCAGCTATTCATATAAGCTTAAGGATATTTAATTCACTTCAAGTTTTAAGTTTTCCTCCTTCACTTCGTTATGGCGGACACAGTGAGTTTTGAGTTTTGGTCGTTGAGACGTTATATGTAACGTCTTTACTGATTTCTGATTTCAAATATCTGATATCTGATTTCCTTTACCTGCTAAAGTATATCTCAAACTCTCTATCGGGCATAAACATCTCCTTATGGTAATAATAGATGGTTTTACCGGCCTTGGTGTTGCTGAAATCCGGTGGGTAGGATAATGAATCCATCTGCATCTCCTGTGGGATGATCAGTGTATAGTTGACTTCCTTGAGGGGCTGCCCCCAGGCCTGGGTGGAAGTAAGGATGTACTCGGCCTTTTTACCTTTTAGTTCCTGGGTGTAACCGATCCTGATCTTCGTTTTTCGACCGGCTTCTATCTCCAGCTTGATCATGGCTGCCCGTCTGTTGTGATGAAGCAGAACATCTTTCAATGGATTCCCGTCTACATAAGCATATACATCTGTTATACTGCCGTAAGTGTTGTCTTTTGGAAAAGGGTAAAGCATGTCAAGCTTTTTATTCTTTTCCCCGGCATTATAAAAATAATAATAACCAGTGACCGTGAAGCTGCTATCATCAAGGATGAAGGTAAGGTCTTCCCGGTAAAAATCGGGGATCTGGGCAGAGAGATTTTGCAAGCCCAGGAAAATTATCAAAAGAATGAATGAAATTTTATTCATTGAAAATCATTTTATCAGATGAAACATATTTTCCGTCCACTTCCAGTGTATAAAGGTAAAGTCCCGGATAAACATTTGTTGCAACCCTGGCAGGATACCAGTCGATGCTGAAATCATCTCCCGACCATACTGCATTCGGGATATGGATCACATCCACCAGCTGTCCGTTCATATTCCTGATGCTGATCTCAGCCTCATTCCACCTGTAATAATCGGGTATGGAAATGCGGAAGCTTGTTTTATACGTGAAGGGGTTGGGGGCCAGCTGAATGCTGATCTCCTTAGCAATGTCATTATCAGGAACGCCAACTGAGTTCAAGGTATATTCTTTGTAATAGGCTGAATCAGGTTCGAAGAACATTGTGTCAATTGCAAAGATAATATCATCTTTCACTAATTTAAAAATATGCCATTTGCAGAATAATTCATCAGCTTCAAAATATCCATTCTCATCGGTTTCGAAACACATAAATGACGGAGTAACATTCCCCCAGCAGTAACTCTCATCACAGTATGTAAACCTGATCTCAGGTACAGGGTTATTGAATTGGTCAAATACATAACCGCTAAAGGTTCCGCGAGTGCTACATTCAAAGGCGTTGTATCCAATGCTAGGGGAAGTCTCTTTCAATAAGCCATAAAAATCGTCTCCCCAGGCGACATTAAAATACTGCCGCACAATAGATTCTCCTGTTTTTGGTGTGGTAGTGTGCCAGGGAAAATATGGTGGGCCTCCATATCGAATTCCCTCGTCAAGTGGTAAACAATAAAAAGTTTCAATGTATATCCAATCTTCAAGAAGATCAACATTAAAAGGCGTTGAAAGTGAGTTTTGATCAATAACTATTAATGTATTCCATTCCAAGCTAAGCCCAGCAATAAAGTATGCAGTATCATTATTGCAAATTAATCTGAGATCGCTGAAGTTATATATTCCTGCACTTGACCAATCATCTGAAAAATAAACTTCTAGTTGCCAGTCACCCTCATTAAGATAAAATTCACTGATCACCGGTGGCATTAGGATTGGATTGCAAAAGAGGTTTTTCGCTACCAGGAAAGCAAGGATAAAGATCAGCTTTCTCATGAGATTGGTTTTATGTATTTTGGATTTACCAAAGTTAAATCATTTATTTATGTAAAGCAAACGTTTGTGAAGACTAAAGATGGAACACGGATGACACTGATTGAACAGATCTCCACAGATTATCATTGCTAAATTTCTATCCGTGATTACCCGTAACATCCGTGTTATCTGTGTTCCATATTATCACAAAGGAATTCAAAGAACTATATAGTATGTAGTGCCTTTGCGATGAAAATATTCTGACTTCTGACTCCTGACTTCTGGTATCAGATTTCCAGTACCCGGTATCTGCCCCTGATTTGTTAATAAATGGGTACAATATTCAATTTCCGCGACTAATAAATAAAGTACTTTTGCCGCGAAACGGAAAATCATGGGAAAGGATATCCTTATAGAACTGAACGATGCACAGCGTAAGGCTGTGGAGCATATCGAAGGGCCTTCGATGGTGATCGCGGGAGCGGGATCGGGAAAGACCCGTGTGCTTACATATCGCGTGGCACACCTGATCAACAAAGGGGCGGACCCATTCAGTGTGCTGGCACTTACATTTACCAATAAGGCTGCACGGGAAATGAAGGCAAGGATCCTTAATCTTGTCGGCAATAAAGATGCCCGCAATGTATGGATGGGTACCTTCCATTCCATCTTTGCCCGCATCCTCCGTGTAGAAGGACACCGGCTTGGCTTTCCGTCAAACTATTCGATTTACGATACTGAAGATTCCAAAAGGCTGATCCGCAATATCATCAAGGAAATGGAACTGGACCCCAAGGTCTATAATCAGAATTATATCCTGAACCGCATCTCCGGCGCCAAGACCAGCCTCATCACGCCACAGGCGTATAATGACAATTTTGAGATCACCAATGCAGATACCATGGCCGGAAAGCCGAAAACCGGCGAGATATACACCCGCTATGCCAACAGGCTCAAAAAGGCGGATGCCATGGATTTCGACGACCTGCTCTTTAATACCTATATCCTTCTGCGCGATTTTCCCGAGGTGCTGTACAAATACCAGAAGCGCTTTCGCTATATCCTGGTGGATGAGTACCAGGACACCAACCATGTGCAGTACATGATCGTGAAAAGCCTGGCGGCCGACAATGAGAACATTTGTGTGGTGGGCGACGATGCCCAGAGTATTTACGCCTTCCGTGGGGCAAACATACAGAACATCCTCAATTTCAAAAAGGACTATCCCGACCTCATTATCTTTAAATTGGAGCAGAACTACCGCTCTACCAAGATCATCGTGAATGCGGCCAACAGTGTGATTGAGAATAACAAGGATCAGATCAGAAAGACGATCTGGACACACAATGATGAGGGTAGGCAGGTGGCGCTGATCAGGGCAAGTTCGGACACTGAAGAAGGGATTATGATCACCGATGCCATCTTCCGCGAGAAGATGAATAACCAACTCCCCAATTCTGATTTTGCAATCCTGTACAGAACCAATGCACAGTCACGATCCTTCGAAGAATCGCTGCGCAAGATCAATATCCCGTACCGCATATATGGCGGGCTTTCATTTTATAAAAGAAAAGAGATCAAGGACCTGCTGGGCTACTTCAGATTGGTCATCAACAATAAGGATGAAGATGCCCTCCAGAGGGTGATCAACTATCCGGCCAGGGGCATTGGCCAGACCACGATGGAAAAGATCATTGTGAAGGCAAATGAATTAAATATCAGCCTGTGGGAGGTGATCGAAAACCCTGTACAGAGCGCACTTCCGGTAAATGCTCCTACCATCTCACGTCTGAATGCCTTTATGACCATGATCAAGAGCTTCAGCGTTCAACTGAAAACTAAAAATGCTTTCGATCTTGGAAAACAGATCTCATCATCTTCCGGCATACTTAAGGACCTGTATGAAGATAAGACACCGGAAGGCCTGAGCCGTTATGAAAATATTGAAGAATTGCTCAATGCGATCAAAGACTTCACTGAGCAGAAGATCGTGGCCAATGAGGACGGAGAGATTGTGTCGCCTATCCATACACTGGACGAGTTTATGCAGGATATTGCCCTGCTTACTGATGCCGACGAAAAGGACAAGGATGATGCCAACCACGTGTCGCTCATGACCATACATGCTGCCAAGGGACTGGAATTCCCGTTTGTTTATGTAGTTGGACTTGAGGAGAATCTTTTCCCTTCTATCATGTCGCTGAACAGCCGTGCCGACCTGGAGGAGGAACGCCGCCTGTTCTATGTCGCCCTTACCCGGGCCATGAAGCATGTTACCATCAGCTACGCTGAGAGCCGTTACCGCTGGGGCAACCTCACACCCTGTGAGCCCAGCCGCTTCATCGAGGAGATTGAGGAGAAATATATCGATTTCCCCCAGCCGGTGCTCAGCCGGCCCAGGGCAACATTTCCATTCGAAAGAAAAAAATCGAAGATCAGCACGCCGGGCTTCGCCAATCTTAAGAAAAAAAGCCTGAAAAAAATTGGTAGTGCTACGGATAAAACTCCGGCAATGAATCCGGAAGATATTGAAAGTTTGCAGGTAGGCATGCAGGTGGAACACCAGCGCTTTGGTAAGGGCAAGGTGATCAGTGTGGAAGGCCTTGGTGGAAACAAAAAAGCCACGGTGTTCTTTGCCAATGTAGGACAGAAGCAGTTATTGCTGAGGTTTGCTAAATTGACGATAATATAAGTTTTAAGTTTTGAGTTTTGAGTTTTGAGTTTTGAGCCCTTCGACAGGGTTTATACTGAGCTTGACGAAGTGCTCAGGACAGCTTGTTGGGTGTTGGGCGATGGGCAATGGGCAGTAGGCTGGTGGCAGTATCCAGTAACCAGCAACCAGCAACCAGCAACCAGCAACCAGCAACCAGCAACCAGCAACTAGTATCCAGTATCCAGTATCCAGTATCTTTTTAACCGGCTACATCTGTATTTTAAAATAAATGTGTATTTTTGCAGTTGTATTTATAACACATCTAAAAATAAGCCCGTTTATCGTTACGATATTACCTTCAAAGACAAATAATAAGATAAAGGGGAACGGAACAGAATTCATAACTTATATTACATCCATGGAATACAATACAGACAGAAGATACCTGGATATGCCGGAGTATGGCAGGAACATCCAGAAAATGATCAAATATACCACCAGCATAGAGGACAATGAAAAACGATTGAAAGTAGCTC
>JAIOSQ010000039.1 GCA_021107535.1 Bacteroidales bacterium
AACAGCACCGGGCCTGCTTTCTTACAGCTTTCCCTGAATGCCATTCCGGCGGCAACTTCAAAAGACAAAGCATCCGAATCTACCGAATGATGATTGCCATCAATAAGCCGCACTTTCAGGCTTACCAACTGGAATCCTGCAAGCACACCATTGACCATGGCTGATTTAAATCCTTTTTCAACTGCGTGAATGAATTCCTTATGAATAACACCACCTTTAATGTCATCAATGAACTGCAGGCCGCGGATGCCGTCATCGGACGGACCGACTTCAACGGTGATATCGGCAAATCTGCCTTTGCCACCTGTTTGTTTCTTGTAAATCTCGCGATGTACAATAGTAGAGGTGATGGCTTCTTTATAGGAAACCTGCGGGGTTCCTCTGCTACATTCAATGTTGAATTCCCTCTTAAGCCTGTCGGTGAGAACCTCCAGATGGAGTTCTCCCATGCCACTGATAATGGTTTGTCCGGTTTCATCATCAGTACGGATGATGAAGGTCGGATCTTCTTCCGACAATTTTCTCAATCCCAGATGCAGCTTATCCACATCATCCTGAAGTTTTGGTTCAACAGCCATGCTGATCACGGGCTCGGGGAAATGAATATTTTCAAGCAGGAGCGGATGTTTGATGTCGGTAAGAGAATCTCCGGTTCGGATCTCTTTAAATCCAACAGCTACTCCGATCTCACCCGTATGAATTTCTTCGATTGGGTTGCGCTTGTTAGCATGCATCTGGAGGATGCGTGCAATTCTTTCTTTTTTATTGGTGTTCACGTTCAGGATGGTGGATCCGGCTTTAAGGCTTCCTGAATAAACCCTGAAATAAGCGATCCTGCCAACGAAGGGGTCAGTTGCAATTTTGAAAGCAAGGGCCGAAAAAGGTTCTTCGTTTGATGCGGTTCTTGTTTCTTCCTTATGTGTAAAAGGATTTTCTCCCTTTACCGGTGGAATGTCGAGGGGAGAGGGGAGGTAATAAGCAATAGCGTCGATCAGTTTCTGAACACCTTTGTTTTTAAAGGCTGATCCGCAGAATACCGGTGTAATACGCAGGTCGATCGTGGCCTTGCGGATTGAGGCGATCAATTCTTCTTTGGTGATGCTTTCCGGAGCTTCAAGAAACTTATTGAGCAGTTCTTCATTATCCTCAGCAGCACCTTCTATGATCTCGATCCTGTGTTTTTCAACAGTTTCTTTCAGATCTTCGGGAATGGGAACTTCCTGGTATGTTACTCCGAGGCTTTCATCATCCCATGTAAAGGCTTTATTTTCGATCAGATCAACAATTCCGGTAAATGAATCCTCTTCACCGATGGGGATTTGCATGATAACGGGTTTGGCCCCCAGTTTTTCCCTGATCTGGTTGACGACATTGTAAAAGTCGGCACCGGAACGATCCATCTTATTAACAAAACTGATGCGTGGTACATGATATTTGTCGGCCTGTCGCCAGACTGTCTCCGACTGTGGTTCCACACCTCCAACAGCGCAGAAAAGCGCAACCGCGCTATCCAGCACACGCAAAGAACGTTCAACTTCAACGGTGAAGTCTACATGTCCGGGAGTGTCAATGATATTGATACGGTATTTCTGTGTATCGGTAGTCCAGAATACGGTTGTTGCAGCGGATGTAATGGTGATGCCCCTTTCCTGTTCCTGGGCCATCCAGTCCATGGTAGCTGTGCCTTCATGCACTTCACCAAGCTTATAGTTGATGCCGGTATAATACAATACACGCTCCGTTGTTGTGGTTTTACCCGCATCAATGTGAGCCATAATGCCTATGTTACGCGTGTATGTTAAATTTTCCGGCATGTGTTCAATCTGCTGTTAGAACCTGAAATGACTGAAAGCCTTGTTGGCTTCTGCCATACGGTGTGTATCTTCTTTTTTCTTGAAAGCAGAACCTTCTTCTTTATATGCGGCCAGGATTTCACCGGCTAACTTTTCGCCCATTGTTTTTTCATGGCGTTTACGGGAGAAGCTGATCAGATTTTTCATCCCGATCGACATTTTCCTTCCGGGCCTGATCTCTGCAGGAATCTGGAATGTTGCCCCACCGATCCTGCGACTTCTAACCTCTACATTCGGAGTTACGTTAGCAAGTCCTTTTTTCCAAACTTCAATAGGATCTTCTTTGGTCTTTTCGGCAACAATATCCATGGCAGTGTAGAATATTTCGTATGCAATGTTCTTCTTGCCACCGTACATCATATTGTTTACAAACTTTGTAACCAAAATGTCACTATATTTTGGATCAGGAAGAATGGTCCGTTTCTTAGGTTTTGCTTTCCTCATCGTTATATTATATAATTATTGTATATGATCTTATTTCTTAGGTTTCTTGGTGCCATATTTTGACCTTCTCTGTGCCCTGCCTTCAACGCCTGAAGTATCCAATGCACCCCTGATGATGTGGTAACGTACACCGGGAAGGTCTTTCACCCTGCCGCCACGGATCATCACAATGGAGTGTTCCTGCAGGTTGTGTCCTTCACCCGGGATATACGCATTCACTTCTTTACCATTGGTCAGCCTTACCCTGGCCACTTTTCTCATGGCTGAGTTCGGTTTCTTTGGGGTTGTGGTATAAACCCTCACACAAACTCCCCTGCGTTGAGGACATGAATCCAGTGCGCGTGATTTGCTCTGCTTGGTTAATTTTTTGCGTCCCTTGCGAACTAATTGCTGTATTGTTGGCATATTAAGACTTGTTAATTATGTTTTAATCCTCTCAAAACGAGGTGTTTCTGTTTTAATTCTTTTTAAAAATCTTAGGGAAGTCGATATAGGTGGGTCTTTGAAGACGCGTCCCGTTGTTCTGGGGTGGAACCTATATCTGTCTCAATTCATCAGGTTTCCTAGGATTCTCAGCTTTTTCAGACAATATCATCAAAAGCGGCTGCAAAGGTAAAAATATATTTTATATATACAATACCTTTACTAAAAAAATACGCTTTTATGGGATTTTGAGTTCCGGGGATGCATGAAGGGACTTGGAGACTGGAAGACTGAGGACGATGAGACTGGGAGAATCGGAGAATCAGAGATTGTGTAGTATGGGGTATGAGCATTCCTTCGTGATGACATCCCGAATTCTTTCTTAAACTTGAACAAAACTTAAAAACTCATTGTTTTTTTACCCTATTTTTGCAAAGCAATATCCTTAATCCGGATTGAATGAAGGAAAAGTATTTTACAGATGAGTCTATTGCATCTGAATCACAGGACTTGATAAGGGAGGTAATAAGTTACTCCGGCAAGAGATCATTTGTGCCTGACAGAAAGCATATCGCATTAGTTGTTGTGGATATGCAGAATTATTTTCTTCTGCCCGATGAGCATGCCTACATTCCATCCGCACCGGCCATCATCCCTAATATTATCGGCATCATGGAAGCTTGCCATAAGCAGGGAATTCCGGTTTTCCTGAGCAGACACCTGAATACTCCTGAAGATGCTGGTATGATGGGCGTCAGGTGGGAAGAACTGATAAGGGAGCGAGATCCTCGCAGCGAGATCCATCCTGACATCCTGAAAACAGGCGGAACGCTTATCAATAAAAGCCAGTTTGATGCCTTTTACGGAACAAACTTTGAAACAGAACTTCGCAATGCCGGTATCAGGCAGTTGATCATTACGGGAGTGATGACCAACCTTTGCTGTGAAACTACTGCCCGGTCTGCATTTGTCAGGGGATTCGAGGTGGTGATGCCGGTGGATGCCACAGCCACCTACAATCTGGAATTTCATCTCGCTACGTTCCTGAATCTGGCCTATATCTTTTCAGCTCCTGTTATGACCAAAACACTAATCAGTTTTTTAAATGGTGGTAAATGAAACGGTGATCATCATTGGCGGGGGGGCTGCCGGTGCGGCCTGTGCGGTCCAATTGAAAAGATATGGCATCGATGCCCTGCTGATCGAAAAAGACAGGATAGGCGGGCTGCTCAACAGCGCCTGGAGGCTGGACAATTATCCCGGATATCCGGAAGGGATCAGGGGGGTGGACCTGGCAGGGAAGATTGGGCAGCATCTGGGGAGGTTTGAAATCAGATATCAGAAATCAGAAGTTAGAAGTGTGAAGTTTGCAAAAGGTGTTTTTTCCCTGCAAACTAAAAATAACAATCTTACTTCCCAATATCTCGTTTTAGCCACAGGAACAAAACCCAGGGAAGCTTTTCCGGGTCTGAGTCAGGAGGTCAGGCGGAAGATCTTTTATGAAGTATTTCCCCTCCGGGGGATGAAAGGGAAAAAAATTGCAATCATTGGAGCTGGTGATGCCGCCTTCGATTATGCCATGAGCCTTGCTGAACATAATCAGGTAGATATCTTTAACCGTGGCAGTGTGATCAAATGCATTCCTGCACTACGCGATATTGCTAAAACGCAGCAACGTATCAGCTACCATGAGAACATGGAAATGATAGCAGTCGATGAAGATAGCGGAGGACTGCTGCTCAAATTTTCAGGACCTCAAAAACCTGCTGGATATTCAGCTGATTATATTATTTTTGCCACCGGTCGCGAACCAAACCTCAGTATGCTGTCGGGTGATTTGATAAAAGCCCTGGACAAACTGGAGTCGGAAGGTGTTTTATACCGTGCCGGCGATGTGAAAAACGGGATACTGAGACAGGCCTCGGTAGCTATTGGTGACGGCATTAAAGCCGCCATGGCCATAAAAGACAGGATATTGTAAGTATGAAAGTAGTCAGCAGGACAAAAGAGCATGAGATCGCCTCGGTGTTTGTAGCCGAGAACGGTGATGGCCGGCTTATAGAATTTGTAGAGTCGACCCAGCCGCCTATGGATATCAGCAAAAAGTGGGTGATCATTCTCTCTACGCTTTTTGGTTGCCCTGTGAATTGTAAATTCTGCGATGCCGGTGGGGATTACGGTGGACGCCTTTCGGCCGAAGAGATCTTTTTCCAGATCGACTACCTGGTGAAGCAGCGTTTCCCCTCAGGGAAGCCTGAAACAGAAAAATTCAAGATACAGTTTGCCCGCATGGGAGAACCCTCTTTGAATCCGGCGGTGCTTGAAGTACTCAAAAGCCTTCCTTCGAAATATCCTATGGATAATTTTGTTGCATCCCTGTCCTCAATAGCTCCACATGGGACGGCCATGTTCTTTGAGGAATTGCTGGAAATCAAAAAAGCGCTCTACGATACTTCTTTTCAGTTGCAATTCTCCCTGCACAGTACTGATGAGGAGCAGCGTAACAAGCTGATACCTGTGAAAAAATGGAGTTTTACAGAGATGGCAGCATACGGAAATCGTTTTTATTCTGAGGGCGGGAAAAAGCTGACCCTCAACTTTGCTCTTGGCAAGGAAAACATCCTTGAACCAAAAGTGCTTCTCGAACATTTCAACCCGGATTTCTTCCTGGTCAAGGTAACTCCGGTAAACCCTACCTTCAAAGCCCGTTCCAATGGTATCGACTCACTCATCGTGAGGGAAAAAAGAGAGTATCCGGTGGTGGAGGCTTTAAAAATTGCCGGCTACGAGGTGATCCTCAGTATTGGCGAATGGGAGGAAAA
>JAIOSQ010000117.1 GCA_021107535.1 Bacteroidales bacterium
AAGCATGTGTTCCTACCGTAGGTTCGATGCAGGGTGGATTTGCCACATTCATGACGGTTAGCCGGATGAACAAAGACAAGGACACGACCTTATTTATCGATCCGGGATTTCCGGTGCATAAGCAGCAACACAGAGTTCTGGGAGTTAAATTTGAAACATTCGATGTATATGATTACAGGGGTGATAAACTAAAAGATAAGCTGGAATCAATACTCCAAAAAGGAAATATTGCCAGCATACTGTATAGCAATCCGAACAATCCTTCATGGATTTGCTTCACCGAAAAAGAGTTGAAGATCATTGCAGCACTTGCTGACAAATATGATGTGATCGTCCTTGAAGACCTTGCCTACTTCGGCATGGATTTCAGAAAAGACTTTTCCAGGCCGGGTGAACCACCTTATCAGCCTTCCGTTTCACAATACACAGATAACTTTATTCTCTTTATTTCAAGCTCGAAAGTCTTTAGTTATGCCGGTCAGCGCATTGGGATGCTGGTGATCTCTGACAATTTGTATCACAGGAGGTTTCCTGATCTTAAACGCTTCTTTACTTCCGAGCAGTTTGGTTACGCCATGGTTTTTGGATCAATGTATGCCCTCTCTGCCGGGACATCCCACACACCGCAATATGGTCTGGCCGCCATCCTCAAGGCAGTGAACGACGGCGAGTTTAATTATATTGATGTGGTAAAAGAATATGGTGAAAAAGCTGTGATCATGAAGAAGCTCTTTCTGGACAATGGGTTCAGCATTGTTTATGACAAGGATGAGGGCGAACCTATCGCCGACGGCTTTTATTTTACATTGTCCTATCCGGGATTCAGTGGAGAGGAATTGCTGAATGAGCTGATCTATTACGGGATCAGTGCCATCTCTCTGGCCATCACAGGCAGTAGCCGATCAGAAGGGATCCGTGCCTGTGTCTCACTGGTTAAAAGAGATCAGTTTCCCGATCTGGAATATAGGTTGAAAAGGTTTCATGAAAATCATGGGGATGTAAATGCCTAGTGCCTAGTGCCGAGTGACTAATGAAAATGTAGAGTGGAGAGTGTTGGGCATTGGGCGCTGGGTCCACCTTCGCTAAAGCTACTGCGACACATACGGACAGTGGAAGCAGTGGGCATTAGGCTGGGCGTATAGTCCGCAAGCGGTGGAGAATATACCACGGAGATCCCCGGGTTCTTGATGGGATCAATTCTATCAAGAATTACTCTCTTTTAGATTTCTTTTCTCTTTTTTCTGCTTTCTTTTCTTTTGCAGATTTAAGTGGTGCTTTTTTGACATTTTTCTTTGAGTCTTTACCTTTTGCCATGATAATTATGTGTTAAATGTTTGTTTTTAGTTTTATTTCAGTGTTTTATCAATCGATGATTCAAAAATAATCAAAATTAATTAGATATGGGAGATTCGAAGTACGCTGCTTTTGAAGGATGATATCCTAAGCCAGATAAACTGGAAAAAATAAATTCCAAACCTGCCTTCACTGAAGCGTCAACATACCCGCATGTCAAAGCATAGCTGCGGATTGGCAGTGGAGAGCGGTGAGTTTTGAATTATGAATTAGTGTAGAATATTGAGTTGATCATGCCTGAATGGCGTTGGGTTCGCTAAATTGTTATCAATTACGCCAATTCAAGCATTTCAACTAACTCCCGAAGAACAACACAGCAGAGGCGCACAGAATGTTATAAATTTATCTTTTAATAAATGTTTTAGTATTTATTATCTTATTCTTATTAATAACAGTGATACAATAAACACCGGGCATATATGAAGACAAATCGATATTTTTATTAAAAAACAAATTATCACAATTAATAAACTCATTGAACATATTCCTCCCATTAAGGTCTGTAATTATAATTTGTATCTCCTGTCTATTCATATTCGCAATACTAAGATTTACAGATTCGTTTGCCGGATTGGGAAAAACAAGTAATCTAAAATGTTCATCATTTAATTTAACCCTTTGTAGAGATTGGTATTCTGCTGCACCAATGTCCACTATTGAATTCACTATTCTTTCATTTTCGTACACATCCTGTTCTGGTAACATTAATCCTGAAGTATCGGGTGAGCCACTATTGATGCAGATAGAATTTTGAAGAAGTGACCAATCTGAATTATAGCCGTTGTAATTAATGCCTGAACCTGCTGAAGGGTATACAAAATTTGGATTTTCATTAACATTGTTATTGTAACTCCCTATAAATGGTCCTTGTGGTAAATAAAAACTGCTTGAATCTCCTTCAATATTGCAATTATTGAAATTAATTGTACATCCAGACCATATGGTTATTTGCTGTCCCATGTTTGCAGAATTACCCCAATATATTGAATTATAAACATCAATGTTCGACCCTGAAACTCCCATTCCACCTCCTGAACCGTTATATGCCAGATTATTACAAATTGTATTATTTGCTAAAAGAGCATCTGAAGATGATATTATTAATCCTCCACTAGAAGATCCCGAATTATTACAGATCAGGTTATTAACTACCTTAGCTGTGGAACCCCAGGATATTGCAATTCCCCCTCCACTGTATCCAGATTTATTATTGCATATAAGATTACTTGAGATTAATGGAGTTGAGCCACTACATAAAATTCCTCCGCCCATATCCTCTGCATAATTTTGAAATATTCTATTATTAATAATTTGGGGGGATGAAACATAGCTATACACCCCGGCTCCATAGAAATGTGTTTTATTTAACCTTATTAAATTTTTAGATACTAAATTATATTTGGAGTTACTATTGTTTTCAAAACATACAGCACCACTTGCCACCGAATTATTATTTTCAATCACACAATGTGATATTGATAAATTAGAATGAGTACAATATACAGCACTCCCCATATCATCTTGGGTATATCCAGGCAGTCCATCAGTGCCTTTTGCATATTCCAACTTACAATATGAGATTAGGGAAGTGTCAACCCGCCAAGAGGAAAATCTTAATCCGTGCCAACCACCATATATACTGTCAATTTCATGAAATCCGGTTGTGTCATTTATTGTAAAACATATTGAGTCAGTCTCGGTTCCAATTGCCTCGATGGTTCCATGGATGCCGATTTGGAAATGCCCCTGGAATTCAATATAAGTTCCTGGCAAAATTGTAAGCATTGCTGAAGAATGAATTGTAACATCTCCAATAACTTTTACTGTATCAGCAGCCCATGTTGTATCCTCATTAATTGATCCGGAAAAATATATAGTCTGTGAATAAGAATACAATGAAAAAAAAATGAAGCAGGTAATAAAGATGAATTGTTTCATAATATATTTTTTACATCTTGTGTTCAACGTCAGTTCATCTAAAGACTCTCCGTTTTTAGTAGTTTTGACCAAATATAAGCATTTTTAAGGGATGATAAAAGATTGCCCGTAATAATAGAAAGTGAGGAGATCTCTCAGTCGCTTCGCTCTTTCGAGATGACACTGTTGTTTTTTATACAGGGGATGCGTAAGGAGAAATCTCCTCGCTTAGCTATTTGCAGTCCCATGTTTAGAACGTATGAGTAAGAACCTGACGAAACAAACTCACTCATACAAGAATGCCTAATTGAGTGATAAGTGGAGATTGGCAGTGGAGAGCGGTGAGTTTTGAAATATGAATTAATTTAAAATTTAAACCTCAAAATTTAAAACTGCATCCATAATCCAAAATTCATAATCCATAATTATTTTTAACCAGGTGCGAGGTGCGGGATGAACCTCCCCGCCGGAAGTAGCGGGATATCTCAAAGGAATATTGTTTTTTCAATACGCCCCGAGTACTTGGGGGGAATATGACCGGAGGTCCACCCAATGACTCAAGGGATCAATTCGGCTTTGAATTTTCTATTCACTTCGTTCTTGAAAATTCAGTCTCATTGATTTACATGATTTTGTGAAATTTCTTCAATTAATTCCAAAATTTTCTCGTTTCTTAAAATTGTCAATCCGAGTCGGTCTGAAGAGATCCCTTCTATTAATTCATAATTATAAATTGGTTTTTCCCCTTCTAATCTTGAATTAAAACATTTAAAAATGGGACCTTGCAGCTTCTCTAACTCTTTACCAACTTCTATAATATGGGTAGAAATAATAAAAAGGGAATCTTTGATTTTTGTAAAACCAGAGATTATCAATAATGTAGCCTCATAAGCATCCTTAACATTCGTTCCTCTAAATAACTCATCAAATATTACGAATACTCTTTTTTTCTCTTTTATCATTAATGCAATATCCTTTACCCTCTTTACCTCACTATAATAATGGCTATAACCTTTTTCAATATTATCAGAAATATTTATTGTTGAATACAAACCGTTGAACACAGAAGTCTCCATGGAAATCGCAGGTACAGGAAAGCCTATGTGTGAAAGATATATACACAAGCCTACGGATTTTAAGAATGTGGATTTCCCAGACATATTGGCTCCTGATACAAAGCAAAGGTTATTATTAACTAAGTTAATATCATTTAAAACAGGGTCTCTTAAAAAGGGATGAAACATCCCTTTAATCCTTATAAAAGGTTTTGTTGATTCACTCAGTTCAGGAAATGTTAAATCTTCGTCTATTACTGTAGTTGCAACAGAGATATAAGCATCAAGCTGATAGGTCAATTTTAGAAAAGTTCTTATTCTTTCTTTCTCCTTCTTTCTTATTAAATTGTCATATTTACTTAATTGCCAGAAGGAGATTTTTTCTAGTTTGGGGTTAAGAATATCTCTAAATGCGGTATTACCACTTGCTTTTTCAACTTCTGTTATTAGTTCTTGAAAAAAGTCAGGGACATCTGGCTGATTAATCGTATTAATAATTTCAGAAAATCTTTGCAGTTGACCTCTTAAGTAATCCAGTCCTCGGGAAATTATATAATACTCATTGGTAGGTTTGTATTTATTGCGTATCCAAATCCATAATGAATCAATTGGATTATTTCGCAAAATCGGAGTATTCTGATTTAGATAATGTTCAATAAAATCAATTTCTTCTTTATTAAAGTCATAATTAAATTTATTATCGCAAATGAATTTTATGGCTGAAATTCTATTATTTGTTTTATGTAAATCATTTAAAGGTGATTCCATCATATTTGCCAATTCATATCTTCCACCTTTGGTCGCTGTCTGATTAAAGTAATCAAAAACAGAAATATCTCCTTTTGTTTGAGGAAAAATATTTAAGTCAAGCATTGTTTGTTTGTCTATTCCGAAAGTCATTTAGTCAATCGTTTAATTGGCATTGTCTTCTTTATACCTTAAGCTTTTATTATCTCTGTTGTGTTGCTTCTTCTGTGTCCTGAAATCTCCTTGATTATCCTGATGTCGTGTCCACTCTCATGCAAATGTGTTGAAAAACCATGTCTAAGGCAATGTAGTGTAAAGTTATGTTTTTTTAGCAATTCGATAGATTATTTCGGAAGATATTACTCAAGCTGGCCAATGAATACTGCTTCCTCTTCTTATCACCTTCAAATAGCCAGTACTTTGGTTTAAACGTACAATAAATATGCAAAAATTAAAAGCGAGGAGATCTCTCAGTCGCTTCCGTTCCTTCGAGATGACACTGTTGTTTTTTAAACAGGGGATGCGCAAGGGCGCGCACCGCGTGCTCTTGCGCATCCCCTTCATCATAATAAGATTTGGTGTCATTTCGACCGAAAAAATGCAGCGGAGCGGAATTTTGTAGGGAGAAATCTCCTCGCTTAGCTATTTGCAGTCCCATGTTTAGAACGTATGAGTAAGAACCTGATGAAACAAACTCACTCATACAAGAATGCCTAATTGAGTGATAAGTGGAGATTGACAGTGGAGAGCGGTGAGTTTTGAAATATGAATTAATTTAAAATTTAAACCTCAAAATTTAAAACTGCATCCAAAATTCATAATCCATAATTA
>JAIOSQ010000127.1 GCA_021107535.1 Bacteroidales bacterium
CCAGTATGTCTGTGCTTCCCTCCTCAACCGTGGCAAGTTTTCCGCCTTTTTCAAGTTTAAGCGTATGATCCTTGTTATGCATGAGGCCTACTTCCGGAGGATATTCTTCAATGTTGAAGTCAAGGAGTATCATGCCGAAGCCCATATTATACCCCTGCCCTTTACTGTCAAATGCAGTATAAGAAGGATGCCTGGTTTCCAGACTCATGCTAAGCCGCCACATGTCAGATGATCCGAGAGAGGCAGTCACAACTACGATCCAGAGGCCGATATGATTTAGCAGGAAAGCAATGTTCTTTATCGTAAAGGTCTTAAACCTGCGAACAATGGTAAAGCCCAGTACGACCAGCAAATACAGTGCACTCATCAGATACGGCCAGCTGCTGGTAACATTCGTAAGCCCGAGGCTATCAAGAAGGGAAGGATCTGTCGGAGAAGGTGTTTGTGGTATAAAACCGAGCAAGAGCACCATCAATGTGAAGGTGCTGATAGCTGCAATGGCAGCCGGGGTGCCGGACAGCCATTTCACAATGGGGTGTTTTACCAGGTAATGTATGAGTATGAAATATATGATGAAGATGATAATGATCGCGATGTTTACCGGCCAGGCAGGCATCCTGGTCCCTCCACCGATAAGCAGTTCGATCAGAAAACCGGAAAGAAGAAGGAAAAAAGCGACCAGAAAACTTTCCCTGTATCCCCATGGAAATTTCCAGAGTTTGGTCTTTTGCTTTGGTTCTCGAATGTCCTTGCTCATCAATTTTTCTTTAAAATTGGCAAATTTAATAATTATAACGTTGATTTCGGTATTCCATTACCTGAAATATCATTTTTTGATCTTCTAATTTCATTATCTCAAAATAGCTGACATTACTTACACAGCTTGTGAATACGAAATTATGGTATGAAATGAATGTGAGAATTATTACAGGTCCGGATTGGATAAAATATCGTCCGGATCAATGATCTGTTCTTTTGCCAGGCGGGAGCGTTCATCAAGCAGCTTGTTGAGTTCTTCTTCGCTAAGGTCAGGACTTTTAAGCATCTGGTCAATCTTTACCAGATCATCCGGGATCTGGATATCCTCTTTCATGGGTTCTTCATCAAGGCTAAGGTCGCTGATGTCGTCACCAAGCTCATTCTTAAGCTGATCCACCAGGCTGGCGATCATCCCTTTCACCGGTTCCCCGAATTTGTCGAGTAACTCCTCAGACAACTGATCACGCATGTTTTCGTAATTGCTCAGCAGGTACTCGAAATTCTGATAAAAAGTCTTGTCAATACCATGTAGGTCATCGAGGGAAGTCTTCTCCTTTAACTTCTTGAATAACTTGATGAGCAAATCAAGGTTTTCATTAAATGACCGGTCTTCACTACTCATGACGCATTTTTTTGCAAAGTTATAGTATATTATTGAAACGAAGCATCAAACAAATCATTGTCTATCTTTGTCATTTCAAGCTCCGTAAAAGATAAAACAATGAAAATAGCACTTTGGTTTACTATTCTGACAATTTTTTTAAGTCTATCGTTGCATGCACAGGATGTGAATAAAAAAATCATTGATAACAGATTCGACAAAGAGATACTGATAGGCTATTGTAACAGGGCCGGCCTGCAGGAAGGTGAATTCGGAGAAAGTTATTCCATTGAGTATGACCACTATGAGCCTGTAATGAAGTTCATTAATAAGATCGCTAGGAATACGGTTGATTATAATATTGTCATTGTACTGGCCACATGGTGTCACGACAGTAAAGAGCAGGTCCCGAGATTTTACAGGATCCTGGATGATGCCGGCCTGTCAGATGATATTCTGCAACTGGTATGTGTAGATGGACAAAAAACCGGGGGTGATGTTCCTGTTGAAGGATATGAAATTGAACGGGTGCCCACTTTCATCTTCTTCCGTGATGGAATTGAGATAGGCCGGATTACTGAAACCCCCGAAAAAACGCTGGAGAAGGATATGTGGAGAATTGTTAAATAAGTGTTGGGTTTTGGGTTTTGGGTGTTGAATTAATGTTAAATATTAAATTTTAAAATGAGCTCTCTACTCGAAACTGGTCAATCTACACTCAAATTCTTCACCAGGCACCAGGAACTCATAAAAGCCTCGCAGGGTGATAATGTTATTGTTATAGAGTATTCAGTTTTGGGTTTTGGCATTTCTTTGAAATCTACTTTTTGGATTTTGAAATTTTTTTGGAATTTGCTTTTTGAATTTTGAAATTTTATTAGCGGTCTTTGATGAAAATTTATACAAGCATAAAAGAACTACAGTCAGATGTCCTCGACCTAAGAAGCAGGGAGATTTCAATCGGCTTTGTCCCTACCATGGGCGCCCTGCATAAGGGGCATTTATCATTATTGCAAAGATCAAAAGATGAAAATGATATCAGCCTCTGCAGCATCTTTGTAAATCCGATACAGTTCAATAATAAGCAGGATCTGGAAAAATATCCCAGAACCCTGGAGGAGGATTGCCGGAAACTTGAACAGGCAGGTTGTGATATTGTATTTGCCCCTTCTGTTGATGAAATGTACCCGGAGGAGGTAAAAATGCAATATGATTTCGGGCATCTTGATAAAGTAATGGAAGGAAAACACCGCCCCGGACACTTCAATGGCATGGCCGTAGTGGTGAAGAAACTTTTCGATATCTGCATACCACACAGGGCATATTTTGGAGAAAAGGATTTTCAGCAATTGATGATCGTTCGCGAACTGGTGAAAATGAATAAAATCCCTGTAACAGTCATAGGATGCGCTATCATCCGGGAAGATGACGGGCTGGCCATGAGTTCCAGGAACACGCGCTTATCACCTCATGAAAGAAGCATTGCCACTGAGATCTACAAGACATTATTATGGATGAGGCATCAGGCAGAACAGAGAACAGTCGAAGAAATCCTCCAACAGGCCCGCCAAAAACTTGCCTCCCATCCTGAAATTAAGATTGAATATATAGAAATAGTAGATGAAGAAACCCTTTTACCAGTGAGTGATTGGAATTCATCTGGAAATATCCGCTTGCTTATTGCCTTATTTCTTGGAGAAGTGAGGCTTATTGATAATATGCGGATCAGATAAGTGTTGGATTTTGAATGTGGGGTAACCACAAGACTATAAGACTTTAAGACGATAAGATGGGAAGATGGCGTGACAGTACGTACAGCAGCAACCAGCATCCAGTATCCAGCATCCAGCATCCAGCATCCAGTATCCAGCAACCAGCAACCAGCATCCAGCATCCAGTATCCAGTATCCAGTAACAATTTTTTTTGTAATTTTGTAGCCTTATGTTTATCGAAGTACTGAAATCAAAGATACACAGGTGTACCATCACCGAGGCGGACCTTCACTATGTTGGGAGCATCGCTATTGATGAAGACCTGATGGATGCAGCGAACCTCATAGAAAACGAAAAGGTCCATATATATAATATTACCAACGGAGAAAGGCTTGAAACCTATGTTATAAAAGGCGAGAGAGGGTCAGGTGTCATTTCTATCAACGGGGCAGCTGCCCGGAAGGCTGCTGTTGACGATCTTATCATTATCGTTTCCTATGCTAGCATGGATGCTGAGGAAGCTGCTACCCACAAGCCTTTGATCATTTTCCCAGATGCTAATAATAAAATTAGTTGATTCGTGAAAAGGGTACTATCTGTATTTAAATATTTGATATTCCTTTTTCTGGGAGTATTATTCCTTTGGCTGGCATTTAGAAACCTCAACGGGAAGGAAATCATACAACAGATCCTTCATGCCGACTATTTCTGGATTGTACTGAGTATTATTGCAGGTATTCTTTCCCATGTAGCCCGTGCTGCCAGGTGGAATATTTTAATAGGATCAATGGGCTATCAGACAAGGCTATCAACCACCTTTTATGCGGTGATGATTGGATACCTTGCAAATGCTGCGGTGCCAAGGCTTGGAGAAGTTACACGCTGCGGAGTGCTGAGCAAGAAAAAAAATATTCCCTTTACCGAATTATTAGGTACTGTCATTGCCGAACGTATCTTCGACATGATCGTATTGTTCCTGATCATATTGCTGGTCATACTGTTTCAGCTTGATCTTGTTGGTGTATTTGTGGATAAATACGTCTTTACACCCCTGTTTTCCAATTTTGAGAATAACCTCATCCCGATCCTGATCGCACTGGGGATTTTTGTCGGGTTTATTATCTTTGCTTTCTTCATCTGGAGGAAATTCAGGACAAAGCTGAAACGCTTTGCTTTTTACCGTAAACTCTCGCAATTTGCTAAAGGAATGGTCGCAGGAGTCAAGACCATAATGAGAATGAAAAACAAAGGCGTTTTTCTTGTTTATACAGTATTGATCTGGGGAATGTATGCCACAATGGTCTATTTACCCTTCTTCTCCCTGAATGCTACTTCACATCTGGATTTTGGCGATGCACTAACAGTGATGAGTATTGGCAGTCTGGGCATTGTTGCTCCCGTCCCTGGTGGGATCGGCACCTATCATTTTATCGTAAAAGCTATTTTGTTCGAACTTTATGGTGTTAATCCTTCATCTGCAGCATCATTTGCCACAATTACACATGCGGCCCAATCACTAATGATCCTTCTTGTTGGAGGATTTTCCTTCCTCATGTTGTTTTTACAAAGAAAAAAGAAAATCGAAAATGAATTATCTTGAGTTTATAAAATCTAAGATCTTTAAACAGGACAAGCAATTTAGTGAAAGGATTGCCTACTGGAAGTTTCATAGTGAAAAAATTGTTTTTACAAATGGTTGTTTTGATCTGTTGCATCTTGGCCATATCGAATACCTGGCTAAGGCTGCCGCTGAAGGCACATTGCTGGTTGTTGGATTGAATTCTGACGCTTCCGTGAAAAACATAAAAGGTGAAGCCAGGCCGATCACCGACGAACATTCCAGGGCTATGTCACTCGCTGCCTTTGGCTTTGTTGATGCAATCGTGTTATTTGATGAGGACACGCCATACAAATTAATAAAAAAAATTCAGCCGGATGTTCTTGTTAAAGGAAATGACTATGAAGCCGGGAAAATCGTAGGGGCAGATATTGTGACAAAAAAAGGTGGAAATGTGGTTACCATAGAATTTGTTGAAGGATATTCTACTTCCGCCATCATTGACAAGATCAAGAAATTGTAAATTTGCTTTTGACAAAAGGGGTTTTCTAAGCCTGTTTTTTAATTGTTTAGCATATCTAAGCTGTTATGGCCAAAGCATCAACTGTATTTTTTTGCCAGAATTGTGGTGCGCAGTCTCCTAAATGGATAGGCCGCTGCCCTTCCTGCGGTGAATGGAATACTTATGTGGAAGAGGTGATCAAGAAGGAAACTTCCAGGGAATCATCCATGAGTGAATTTAAGTCAAAAAAGAAAAATGCGCCCACAAGTATTGATAAGATCACTGCTGGCAAGGAAATCCGGATAGATACAGGTACTCCTGAATTGAACAGGGTTCTTGGCGGAGGGATGGTGCCCGGATCCCTTGTCCTTATTGGGGGCGAACCCGGGATTGGCAAGTCAACGCTGATGCTACAGGTAGCATTACGCTTTGAAGATAAGAAAGTACTCTATGTAACAGGTGAGGAAAGTGATCAGCAGATTAAAATGCGTGCTGACAGGATTGGGTACGGGAACCCGGATTGTATGATCCTCACAGAAACCAATACCCAGAATATTTTCAGGTTCCTGGAAAAGCTTGATCCGGATATCCTGGTGATCGATTCCATCCAGGCCCTGTATACGGATCGTA
>JAIOSQ010000119.1 GCA_021107535.1 Bacteroidales bacterium
AGAATAGGCCATTATGGCCAAAGTTATCTTGCAAATCAAATCAAAAAATCAAAGAACGTCTTGTATATATTGTATTTACTATACTTTTAGAAGATTGAACATTTTTTAACGCATCACTACTGATTCATAATCCATAATCCATAATCAACCCAACAACCTGTCCTGAGCACTTCGTCAAGCTCAGTATAAACCCTGTCGAAGGGCCCAACACCCATTCCGAATACTGAATCTGATGAAAAATCAAAGACCAGCATTTTACGTATATTTGTATCATAAGCTAAAATGAAAAAATGAAAAATCTTCTGATGTTTATTCTTGTATTCTCATGTTCCGGGGCATTTGGACAGATCACTAAAATGGTATTGATCAAGAACCAGACTTTCCAGATGAATGGTGTGCAATATGATCAGCCTGTGGAAAAGAAGACCAAAATTTTTGGACTTACCGTGAATTATGAGACCGGTGAACTGAATGGGGTCGTGAACCTGGTAGATATTGATCTCCTGAATAAAAATCCTGAATCATCTCCTGATCCGGAACAGGATGTATTGAAAATCAGGGGATTTCTACCCCTGAATGATCTTCTGTATAATCGCCAGGAGCAGCAGCATTATAAGGTGGAACTGGATTTTATCATTAATAATTTCACAGTTACCGTACTCTTCGACTTTAATATTGCCTTTGTTAAAAACACCCAGGTACAGTTTCATGATGTCAGGGCCAATGCTAACGTGAACCTGCTCGATTTCAATGTAGAAGATTTAAACGGGTTCAAGCCTGACGTGAACATTCTCCTGATGTTCCAGATGCTGAATCTGCAGCGGTGATCCAAAGGACACTATCCCAGGGTTTTTAAAAAGAGGTGTAAGCCTAAGGGGAATTATTTTAAATTTGTGCTTTACTAATAAACCCGGACAGTGAAAACCCGCTCATCATTTTCACTTATTGCCTTGACCGTGCTGATCCTGACACTGGCTTCCTGCAGCAACACCAAACATTTTGCGGAAAACCAATACCTGATAACCCAGAGCAGGGTACAATTTACTGATAAAAACCCGGGTATCGATGTTTCTGAGTTGAACGGACTGGTGGAGCAAAACCCGAATAAACGATTTCTCGGCGTTTTCAGGTTCAAACTATGGGCCTACAACAGGTCATTGAAAGGAAAAGAGTCAAAATTCAATAATTGGCTTGAAAACACTGTTGGTGAGCGGCCTGTGATCCTCGACACGTCCATGGCCCAAAGCAGCTGTCGCGAAATGGAAACTTACCTGGGGAATGTGGGATACTTTAACTCCGATGTAAACTATTCTGCTAATTATAACGAAAAATCAAAAGAAGTTCAAATTTCCTACATTGTAAGCCCTTCTGTTCCATACCATTTAAAAAGTGTCAGATATGAAATTGACGACCCTGAACTTAACAGGTGGATCATGCTGGATACCAGCAGATCACTGATCAAGACGGGAAGCATTTACAATGTGTATACCCTGGATAAGGAAAGGGAAAGGATCACATATTTTTTGAATAACAACGGTTATTACGGCTTCGTGAAAGATTATGTCTTTTTTGAGGTTGACAGTACATTTGGATCCAGGGAAATGGAACTGTTTGTGAAGGTTAAAAATGTAAGTGTTCCGGATCCTGATTCTGCCGGTAAATTCATTGAAAAAAGGCATTACAGGTATAAGGTAGATAAAGTGGTAATATACCCTGATTATGAACCTTCCAGACAGATGTTTCAAGAGCAGGGGTTAGATACATTACGTGCAGAGATCCACCAGATCAGGAAAGACCAGCCCGCAAACTATTATTATGTCGTTTACAGGAATAAGTTGCGCATAAACCCGAAAATACTTGCACAAATGGTGCTGATAGAGGATAATGAGCCCTACAAGATAAAAGATGTTCAGCAAACCTATAAGCGCTTAAAATATCTCAGCATTTTCAGGTATGCAAACATCAGTTTTCATGAAACTGTTCCGATGGCTGCATCTGACAGCAGATTTAAAAGCCTTGAATGCCGGATCAATCTCCAACGGGCACCTTTACATCAATACAGCATAGAGGCCGAGGGAACAAACTCAGGCGGGGATTTAGGCATGGGAGGCAACATCACTTACAGGAACCGGAATATTTTTCGGAATGGTGAAACTTTCCAGTTAAAGTTCAGAGGAGCCATGGAAGCTCAGCGGACCAGTAATACCGAAAATGAAAATCAACAGGAATTCCTTTTCTTTAACACTTTTGAATGGGGAGTAGAAGCCATGATCAGCTTCCCACGTTTTCTTATCCCTGTTAAGTTGGAAAGATTTCCCAAATACTTCAGGCCGACAACAAGGATCAGTACCGGTATAAATTTCCGAAAACGCTCTACTTACGACAGGTATATTTTAAATTTTACCTTCGGTTATAAATGGCAGGAATCAGATTATAAAACACATATCATACAACCTTTTAATATCAGTTCTGTAAAAGTTTTTCCTACACCTGAATTTTCAAAGGAACTTGAAGCAATCAACGATCCCAGGCTAAAGGACCAATATACAGACCACCTTATCACTGCCCTGCAATACAGCTTCATCTTCAACAACCAGGACATTAAGAAAGCAAAAGATTTTATCTATTTCAGGGGTAATATTGAGACATCCGGAAACATTTTTCATTTGTTTAATAATTTACTCGACAGCAAACAGGACTCAACAGGTGTATATTATGTCGCAGGGATCAGATATGCCCAATATGCCAAAATGGATTTTGATTTTCGCTATTACCTCATAGCATCGCGTACCAATCAGGTGGTATTCCGGGCGATCGCAGGAATAGGAATTCCTTATGGAAACTCTGATGCACTCCCATTCGAAAAGGGATTTTATCTGGGGGGGGCCAATAGTATGCGGGCATGGATTTACCGTGGACTTGGCCCCGGGGGCTTCGTTGATCCCGGAACCAACATCGATAAAATGGGTGAAATATTATTAGAATGCAATATTGAATACCGGTTTCCGATATACAGCTTTTTCAAGGGTGCACTTTTTTATGATGCAGGAAATATTTGGTTACTTAACCGGGACGACAACTTTACCAAAGCAGAATTTAAATTTGATACATTTTATAAACAGATCGCCATGGATGCAGGTTTTGGGTTCAGGTTCGATTTTAAGTTTTTTATTTTCAGGGTAGATTTTGCCTTGCGGCTGCGCGACCCTGCCCAACCCGAAGGATCAAGATGGGTTGGTGACAAAGCAATATGGTTTTGGAATTTTGGTATTGGTTATCCTTTCTGATTTATCTTAATTATGACAGATCCCGGATCTTTTGCGCAACAATGGTTGAATGCTTTTCCATATCCTCCTACCAGTGGACAAAGAGAGCTTATCGGCAAGATATCCGAATTCATAATGGCTACGAGTGCAAATCAGATCTTTTTACTCAAAGGCTATGCCGGCACAGGAAAGACTTCACTGATAAGTTCACTGGTGAATGTTTTGAAAATCATAAATATGCGTTCTGTGTTACTTGCACCCACAGGCCGTGCTGCAAAAGTGATATCTTCTTATTCCGGTCACCGAGCCCTTACCATTCATAGGAAATTGTATATGCAAACTGCCACATCCGATGGCAGGATGCGCCTTACTCTTACCTCCAACAAACATAAGAACACGCTTTTTATCGTGGATGAAGCATCCATGATCTCTGACACTTCTGCTTCTGACAGGAGCCTGTTTGGTAGCAGAAGACTGCTTCATGATCTGGTGGAATATGTTTACCAAAGTGAAAACTGCAAGCTGCTACTGATCGGTGATACTGCCCAGTTACCGCCGGTAGGTTTAGATCTGAGCCCTGGGCTGGATCCCGATTATCTCAGGAATAATTTCAGCCTGGATATTACCATTGCCGAACTGCGTGAGGTTGTCAGGCAGGCACGTGACTCGGGGATACTTAGCAATGCAACCGCCTTGCGTGAAAAAATCAGTATGAATGTGCAAAACATGCCCTTCTTTAGCAATGCCGGATTCAATGATGTGATCAGGCTGAACGGGACTGAACTGCAGGAATTCCTCCAGGACACCTATGCCTCAGGAAATCTTGAGGATACAGTGATCGTCTGCCGGTCAAATAAACGAGCCAATATTTTCAACAAGGAGATCCGCAACCGCATTATCTATCATGAAAATGAACTGACTGCCGGTGATTATCTCATGGTGGTCAGGAATAATTACTTCTGGTTGCCGAAGGGTTCAGAAACAGGTTTTATTGCCAATGGCGATATGATAGAGATCCTGCGGATCAGAAATACGAAAAGACTCTATGGTTATCGTTTTGCAGATGTTACTTTCAGGTTGATCGACTATCCTGAAGAGAAGGAAGTGGATGCCTTCATTATGCTCGATACATTGATGGCGGAATCTCCGGCCCTGCCGCCCGATAAGCAATCAAGCTTTATGGAAACCGTCATGCAGGACTACCAGGAGATCCCTTCTTATGGAAAACGAATTGAAAAACTTCGTCAAAATCCTCATTTCAATGCCCTACAGGTAAAATTCGCCTATGCCCTCACATGTCATAAAACCCAGGGTGGACAATGGAAACATGTTTTTGTTGATCAGGGTTACCTGAAGGAAGATATGATCGACAAAGAATATATGAGGTGGCTGTATACTGCCATCACCAGGGCTACTGAAAAAGTATATCTTGTAAATTTCCTCGATGTCATGTGGCAATAATTAATTTATTTCATAAAAAAACTGATATGAACATTAAGCAAAAAGGCCAGCTCTTACTGCAAAGAATGCTTACCATTATTTTATTTGCCTTATTATTTCTGGTCTCATCTTCCGGCATACGGGCGCAAATACTCTTATACGAGGAGCAACGTGGAGATGAGGTTTTTCATTACCATTATTCTTTTCTGGAAACTCCGGAAGGTTACACTATAAATGTTGCGCGTTTGCAAGGTTCTGATACAACTGACAAGCAGATCCTCGTCACCGGCCCCGGCTTTCAAACCCTTTCATGGAGGTATATCAGGTTCGGTGAGGAAACGGATGTCCTTGCAACACTCACTCCGGAAGGTGTACACATCAAAGGTGTTCTCGACGGTGATGAACTGGATGATATAGAAGAACTGGATGATGATGAACCCTGGATACAGTTATTTCCTATGAACCCAGGCATGGAAAATTTTATCAGATCTGAGGAGGAAGAGCTCGTTTTTTGGTCGATCGGGACTGAAAGCCCGGCCGACATGGAAATCAACAGCTACAGTGCTGAAAAGGAAGAAACCGGGTACTCCGGGGATTTTGCATGTGAAGTTCACAGGATTAATTTTTCTCCCACGGGATGGAAATCATTTTTCTGGAATGGCGATTATTATTTTCGGGTGAAAGATGCACGTGTAGTAGGTTATAGGGGCGATGGCGCTCCGGGAAAGCCAAGTTCCAAAACGACTCTTATAAAGGAAGAAAAATAAAAACATTAAGTCCTCACACCAACACTTGTAATGAGCACAACGGCATGTGCCGAGATGCTCTCACCCTTGCCTTCGGGGCCAAGTCCTTCGGTGGTGGTAGCCTTTACAGAGACAGCCGATAAATCAATCTGGAGAACCCCGGCGAGTGCTTTTCTCATATCCATGATGTACGGGGCAAGTTTAGGTGCTTCCAACAACAGGGTGGAATCAATATTAATGACTTCCCAGCCCCTTTCATTCAGCATCCCCCTGACTTTCTTCAGCAAGACCTTACTATCGATATCTTTGTAAGCTGCATTGGTATCCGGAAAATACTTTCCTATATCCCCAAGTGCAAGAGCACCAAGCAGTGCATCGCAAATTGCATGGATCAGAACATCGGCATCAGAATGGCCGTCAAGGCCAGCTTCATAAGGGATCAGAACGCCCCCAAGCCACAATTCCCTTCCAGGCACAAGCCTGTGAACATCATAACCATGGCCGATACGGGTTTTCATGAATTAATTATTGACCCTTAAATGCGTCAAAATCGAAGAGAAGAGTAAAACGTAAGGTATTTTCCAGCGGATTCTGCTGTTCCAGCGGGATCAGGTATGCAAAGTCAAGGCTAAATACATTGTATCTCAAGCCGGCTCCCAGAGTAAAAAACTTACGATTTCCTTTGGTTTTATCTTCATAAAAGAAACCACCCCTGATCGCAAACATTTTGTTGTACCAGTACTCAATACCACCACCAAAGCTGAATTCACGCATTTCCTCTGAGAACCCGCCCGGTGCATCATACCAGGACTGGACCATCCCCTGCACCACCGATACTTCAGGATCCATTCCCTTTGCAATGAGCTTTTCACCATCGGGACCTACTACGAACTGGCCATTTGTATCCCTATAATAGATGGGAGGAGTGGGAACAAGCAATTTATTAATATCCAGCATAAAAGTCATGCTGTTATACTCATCAATATTGACGGTAAGTGAAGGGCCGATCCTGAAATTGGTCGGAATAAAATCTTTTTTGATATTGGTTTGGCTGTACGAGATCTTTGAACCGATATTCGAGATATTCAATCCCCAGGCAAAGACACCGTCAATGGCCCCGAGTTCTATATCATTCTGGTAATAAACTGAAACATCGGCAGCAACAGACATCCCGGCACTGGATTCAGCCCCACCAACATACTGTCCCTGGGTAAGGTTTGAGTATATAAACCTGGCAGCGACCCCTCCTGACCACTTCTCCGAAAACTTCCTGGCATAGGTTCCGTCAAGAGAGAACTCGTAAGGAGAATAATAGTTCAACGGGTTTCCTATTTCATCGGTAAAAAGAATTTCACCGAGGGAAAAATACCTGAGGCCTATCGCAACAGTTTGCCTGTCATCAATTTTATAATAGCCTGTCAGGTAACCCAGGTAAATATCATTTACAAGTTTTCTCAGCCAGGGGCTGAAAGAGAGGGAAAAACCCATTTTTTTATCTATAAAAGCGTATTTGGCCGGATTCCAGTGTAAGGAGTTGGCATCAGGTGATGAAGCAACACCTGCATCACCAAGGCCCCCTCCCCTGGCATCAGGGGCAATCATCAGAAAAGGAACAGCTGTGGTAATTGTATTCAACTGGTCACCATGTTCACGACCCGTTTCATCATAATTCTGGGCATTTAATGACATGACCCCAGCTAGAAAAATGATTAAAAATAGACTACTTCGTTTCATATAATAACTCAGATTTTTTGAACGTGCAAATTTAACGATTATTTAATAACTATATTGCACCCTTTCATTTATATTCATTTATGATAATCTTCGGTTTATATACCGGTGCCAATTTTTGACCAGAGAGATCACTGCATACTTCCGGTAAATATCAGTTTAGAAGTTTGGACAAACTGCGCACCCTGTTCATCCGTAACGTACATGCGGTAAATGTATATCCCGTTCCCGAGTTTATTGCCTTCCGAGTCTGTTCCATCCCAAACCAGCGGACTGATAGTTAGCCCTTCGGCAGCAGTATGTTGCCTTAAGCTTGTAACATGTTGTCCACTGATGTTGAAAATCCTGATCTCAATATCAAAACTGTTTCCGGGTTTATTATGGTAAAAGACAAAGTGAGTTGTTTCATTGAATGGGTTAGGGTAATTCATCACTCCTGTCAATGCAACAGGTGTATCTACACTCACTACAAATTCAATGCTTTGCTCAGAAGGATTGTTCATATTATCCCAGGCTTTGAGTGTTAAAGTATGCAAGCCATCTTCCAGTCCTGAATAAGGAAAGCTTACCCAGCCCGATTGGTATGAGTCCTGGTCCGGATCAAAAATATCATTCAGGATTTCAGTGCTCAGCGGATCTCCATCCAGGGTGAGTGTAATGTCGCGCCCGATGCCGTTTCCTGTGAAATTGATCCCATGTTCATCAAACAGATGAGCCAGAAACACAGGTTCCTTATCGGTCAATCCTCCTGAAACAAATGCTGTATTGTTCATGTAAAGGCTCAATTCCGGTCCTTTTTGGTCAGGAATCACATCCTGGTTCACGCCACCTATTTTGACTCTATAATACCCATGTGCATCACGGTTGTTAAGGGTATCATACGCATAGTAACTGATCTTTCCGAAGCCATAATACGTCGCCATATTCTGGGGCATGAAAAAAGTGATAGTAAACTCTCCGTTCACAATGCTGAATTTGCCTTCATAAAGTTTCTGCCCCATCACATAGAACTGTGCCGGTAATGATCCGACATCATTCCCCAGCGTCGATAACATCACATCCTTATCATAAACTGAAGGGTAAAGTATTCCATTAAAGTCTTTAACCGTATCACCATCAAGGTTCGTGATTAACCCATGAACAGTGACTTCCGACATGGCACTGAGGGTATCATAC
The DNA here is from genome assembly GCA_021107535.1 of Bacteroidales bacterium. Classification (GTDB taxonomy): domain Bacteria; phylum Bacteroidota; class Bacteroidia; order Bacteroidales; family B18-G4; genus B18-G4. The sequence goes on from JAIOSQ010000119.1 coordinate 8,360, forward strand.
GACATTGAGATTTCGTTTCCGTTAATTTGCAAGGTTTCTATGTTCAGTTGGGGGTAGGCCATTCTCATAGCAGGATCACCCAGTAAAACAAAATTTTTAATATTTGTGCCGTTGTTCTGGTCGGTCTTGGCCATGCGCATAATATCTCCAAGCCTGTAGTACTCTCCCCCTGGCCTTTTGAACATGAACTTGTAAATAGCTTTATTCAATCTGAAGTTAGGATCAGCCCATGCAAGGCGGGAAGTTGTCATCAGGCCAATCCCTCCGCCGCCCGGATTCAGGAACACACACTCTCCTGCTGAAATGATGCTCGGGTCATCATAACGGGAAAACTCGCATGTAGCAGTAATAAACAGCGGTAAGCGGTTCCAGTTTGTCCATGAGTTGATGGCAGGTATGTCCAGGATACTTTCGTGGGCCCACCCACCTTCACCACCATGCCCGGTGTAGTTCACCACGAGGCCTCCAACATCTATCATGTCATTGATGGCTATATTAACATCGGGGTAACGCTTGCCTGAGGGCGATGAGACCTGCGGAAAAGCATCCAGATAAATTTTATGCCTATTGTATTCCTGGTAGCCCGTATCAATCATATATTGCAATTTCTCAGCTTGAGTAAAGTGAAGGTTCTGATCCTCATCATCGGCAATGAAGCATATATTGTTCCTCCAGTTGCCCAGCACATCAGGTTTTAAGGTCATGTATGTTTCCACCTTATCAACCATTTCATCAGCCTGTTCAACAGTATGTACAGGAAATCGCCCGATGCCGATATCAACTGATTTACCATATGCATTCACCCCTTCAGCAGGATCAAACAATCCGAAAAAGTCGTCAGTTACAAAAGAATATCCCAGTTTCAATGCTTCGACCGAATGGTAAGTCGGGATAAAATTGGTATTATTGGGAACCTGATCTTTATAATCGTATGAAGCATCACCAAGTAAAAGGAGATAGCGTGGTTTATTTGCCGAATCAGCTTTTTCATAAAGCATACGCAAGAAATCCCTGATGGCAGCCGGGTCTTGCTTCCCTGATCCGAACTCGTTGTAAATCTCCTGCGGAGTTACAATGAATCCGTTCATATCGTCAAATGTATGGTGCAATGTCAGCATGCGATCTGCCTGCTCCATGAAGTCGGGATGGGTGAGTATGATATATTCCACTGGTTCATAGCTGTGCAGGTTCTGGTTTTGCACCTCTTCGATGAATTCGGCACTGTTAAAATCACTTCCGGAAAAAGCAATGAATTCCCTGATCTCATCCGCCGGAGCTAAAAAAGTGTAAATATCTCCCGAAAGGATACCGCTTTGACTTGTAATGTTAAACGGATCAGTTACATCCCATACGAGCAGATTGTTATCGGCTCCTGATATCTTATACTCGGCAACCTCTCCCGGGCCGTAACTCAAATGATCCCGAAACGACATGTCAGGGCCGTCAAAGATGAGTTTACGCCTTGCATTAATTGCAATATAGTTCATCCAACCGAGGGAGGTTGAAACCGGTTTATCGTATTCAACCCGGATAGTAATATCGTCACCCTGAACAGGGTAAAACCCAATCGTGTCAGGAGTGGTGGTCCAGGCATAGACCGTTGCGCCGATAATAATCTTGGATATTGGAGCTTTCAACAGGTGCTGGTTGTCATAGTAGAAATCAAAATTACTTTCGATGGTAGAACGTCCGGCAATATTGGTCTTCAAGCTGGCCATGTAATCCTCACTTATGTTCGGGAAATTAAATGTGAACTCGTATACTGTTTGTTCACCGAAAACTTCTCCATACCATTCCCTTCCGGTCTTTAATATGTTCACTTCATCAGCCTCATGAACAGCATAATCTGAGAACTCACTAACATAAACGCTGGGAGTAAGTCCTGGATATTCGATGGGCGACACTCTCTTTCCGGCTTGAGAGCCAATATTCAAAAAGTAGAATGTCTGGTCAGTATAATGGTTGATCTTGTGTGAAAACAATCCGTATCCTTGAAAAGGCACAAAACTCCATTTTATGGACGACTGGCCATAAAAGAGGATAAAATCCTCTTCATCAAACACCCCGTCTTCCTCTCCCTGCACATAGATCGAATTTTCGATCAGGTCATCGAACCTTTCATCTGTATTCTTCTCGGGTATAATTCCATTTCCGTTGCCGAAAAGCCTGATCTTAGATGGATCCAGTGTTGATGGGGAGATTCCCATTTCTTCAAGATCCTCGTATGAAATTTTATAGATCCCGGTCTTGTCTGTGGCTATACGATACCAGTAGCCTGCTAAAAGAACTGAGTTGTCGACAAATGAACGTTTTGCCGGCCCTGTTGCAGACATAATCACTTTATATTCCAGTTCCACGACACATGAGTCCAGAACTTCTACCCCGTCGTATTTCACATTTCTGAAAGGAAGAATGAGAATTTCAGCATATGCCACTCCCCACTCATATACAATGTTAGTGACCAGCTTAAATTCAGAGCCAATATAACTGATATCTGCAACATCCTGAATGCCGGACTGCGTATATAAGCGCGAGTATTCTTTTATCATAGTGGCAGTAATAGCCAAATTATTCGAGGGTAGCTTAATGCGTTTGATGTAAACAGGCAACATACCAAATGCATCATCCAGGCGGGCATCTTCAAAATCCAGCACCAATGCAGAAATGTCAGAGTTTAGATATCTTGTTTCAATTGAGTACCCCTTGATGCTTACAGGAATTCTATCATTTTCACCACGAACAAAGGGAAAAGAAATGATGAACAGAAAAAGAGTAATATATATTTTCATCTTTTATTAAATAGCAATTTTATATTATCAAGACATTTTTTTCTAAGAAGAGGTTGCCTGCCCTTCAGGAAATAAATTATCCCGGGTCCTGCTTAACGCAGGATCACAAGTTTTTCAAGCTTTTCGGCATATGAGCCATCATAGCTTCTCACCCTGATCTTATAGATGTATACACCGCGCCCAATACGGTCACCAAAATCATCCAGGCCGTCCCAGTATATAGGTTCAGAGCGATAGCCATCAGTTATAACAAACTCGTCGATGGTTTTGATCAATCTACCTGAAACCGTATATATCTGCACCAAAACCTCAAGCATTGTATTTGGCTGGTTATGATCAAAATAGAATGCGGTGCTTGTCGTAAAAGGGTTTGGGTAATTCAGCACATGGTCAATGGCCAGCTCCGCTGATTCAGCCACTACAAATTCCGTGTATGATTCCGAGGAATTGTTGTGAACATCCCATACTTTTAATTTGAGTGAATGGCTTCCATTGGGGATGGAAGAGAATGGATACCTGATCACTCCGGTAGTATAGCTGTCAATATCTGATTCATAATAATCATTAATGATCACTGATTTATCATTGTCGGAATCGAGCGTAGTAACAATATCGTGTCCGATTCCGGTGCCCACAGTGTTCACACCACTTGAGTCACTTACAAATGCCAGCAATATGGGGTTTTCATCTGTGATCCCGCCAAAAGCAAAATTCTCATCGTTCATATAAATCTGAATCTCAGGACCATGTACATCCGGCGGAATATTGCTGTCGAAGCCTCCAATCAGGATCTTTTCATAATACCCGCTGGCATCAGTAAGGGTGTTGTCCGCATAATAGCTTATCTTTCCATAACCGTAGTTGTACGATATGTCCTTGGGGACGATAAATGTAAATGAAAATTCACCGTCGGTAACCTTCGCTTTCCCCTTATACAGGATTGCAAGCAAGAGTTCAAAAGTAAATGGCTTGCTGTCAGGGTCTGTAACCAGGGTTTTTACCTTGGTTGGTTTATCGAATACCGTAGGCCTGATGATGCCATTAAAGGAAGTGATAACACTCCCGCCTTCATCAACCACACTGCCTGTTACTGTTACCTTCTGGAGAGCCTTAATAGTATCGCTCAGGTTACTGACGACAATATTATTGATTTTCAAAGTATTCACATCATGCTCAGGGTAGGCAAGCCGTAATGCAGGATCACCAAGCAATATAAATTTCCTGTCATTGCCACTAACGCCACCAAGCTTATTTTTTGCCAGACGGATAATATCCCCAAAGCGTGGATATTCCCCGTCTATCTTTTCAAACATAAAATCATACATGGCATTATTCAAATCAAAATTGGGAGATCCATAGGTTGCACGGGCAGTGGTAAACAGAGATACTGCACCACCATTGGGGTTGAGCAGCACCAACTCTCCCGCTGATACACGTGTGGGATCATCATAACGGCTGAATTCACAGGTTGCTGTAATGAAAATGGGCAGCTTATCATAATTCGACCAATTGTTGATATCTGAGATCTCGAGAATCCTCTCATGTGCCCAGCCGGCTTCACCCCCATGCCCGGTATAGTTCATGATCAGTGTACCTTTTTCAATTCTTCTGTTAATGGCCTCGTTGACAAGTGGTGCCCGTTGACCGCCCGATGTGCTGACCTGGGCATACGCATCAAGGTAGATCTTATCAATATTGAGGTTTCCGTATGCGGTATCAAGCCGGATGGCCATTTTTTCTGCATGCGACTGCATATGAAGGTTCTGATCTTCATCGTCTGCGACGAAACAAACCACGTTCCTCCAGCTCCCGTAAACAGCTTCGCCACCATTTGCATAGTGAATGGTCTTATCAACCAGTTGCCTGGCCGATTCCTGTGTGGAGACCACAAACCTGCCAATACCAATATCAAGCATATTATCGTTTCCGCCACCACCTTCTCCGTCATCAAGAAAGCCATAGAAATCATCCGTTGCAATGGAGCTGACAATATTCATTGAGCTGGCATCCTCCCAGGTGGGGACAAAATTCGAATTGTCTTCGATGCGGTCTTTATAATCATAGGAGGCATCGCCAAAGAACATCAGGTAGCGGCATTCTTCGTTTGCAGGAGACTCGTCATACAACATTTTCATAAAGTCCCTGATGGCAGTGATGTCCTGGGCTCCTGACGAAAACTCGTTATATATTTTATCAACATCTGTGAGGAATACATCCAGTCCGTCGAAATTGATGTGGTGATTCGCCAGGCGTGTTGCTTCTGCCATAAATGCCGGATGTGTAATGATCACCATGTCAGGGTTGGCAATGGCATGCAGGTTCTGATTGGGAACTTTTCCCACAAAAGAAACACTGTAATATGATGATCCGTCGAAAGCAATATATTCACTCAGGCTATCTGCCGGAAGTCTGAATTTTAAGGTGGATCCGTTGAGGGTAGTTCCAACTTTTGCAATATTCAATGGGTCTGTGATATTCCATACCAGGGTGGATGGCGTTGCACTGGAAAGTGCAAATTCAGGTATATTTCCGGAACCTGCAGAAAAAGGATCCCGGAAGGCCATCATGCTACCGGAAAATTTCAAATACCGTCGTACGTTCAGGGCGATATAATCCATCCACCCAATTGAGGCGGATAATGGTTTGCTGTAAGTAACTTTTAACTTGATCACGGAAGTAGTGGCATTAAACCCGGTTTCCGAAACAGCAGTTTTTGCATAATAATTTGTGGTGAAAGAATAAACAGGCAGGGTTTCGACAAGTTGGGTGCCATTAATATAATACTTAAAATTACTTGAAACACTTGATCTGGCCGCTACCCTGGTTTTCATCTTCACAGGTTCTGAGACATTGATATCCGGAAAGCTGAAAGAATAGTCAACGCTTGTTTGCACCTCATAAGGTGGGGACTCAAACCAATCGCGCCCGGTCCTGACAATATTCAGGTCATCCTCTTCAATAAATTTCCTGTCGGAGAAGCTGCTTACCAGATGGGTGTATGGCTGAGTAGTGGAGGCCTGTGATTGAATCCTCTTCCCTGCCCCCAGATCTGCGGTGATAAAATAATA
>JAIOSQ010000174.1 GCA_021107535.1 Bacteroidales bacterium
CATTGATCCTGCAGTTTATTACGGTTGCAGGGAAATGGATATCGGAATGTCCCGTCTTTTTGGTGTGTTTGGCACTGAGTTTTATCAAGCCTACAATGAAGTATATCCAATGGAAGCAGGATGGCATGAACGTATTGAGATATGTAATCTTTACCCCCTTATGGTGCACGTGAACTTATTTGGGGCTGGCTATTTAGCTTCGGTACAAAGCATCCTGAGCAGGTTTTAAAGGGATGCAAGTATCCCGGGGACTGAATTATCCCACATTCAGGAACTCAACCGTAACATTGGCGGTTTGAAAATTAATGCCGCCTCCCGGAAGCGGGTCTCCTACCGGAATAGAAGTATCATAAGGCATGGGAAGGCTTGGAATATTTCCGGTCAGTTTACTATCCGTCAGGTCAAGATCAGTTATAAACACCGCGAAATCAGCGGGATTAGATATATTTAGCGTAAGAATGGAATCATTTGCTGCCCAGGTCCCTTGCTGTGCTTCATTGCTTTCGCCCAGGCATACATAAAAGGATGTGAAATTTGCCCTGAGCTGGAGCGCCGCATTATCGTCATTATCACAGGGTGCTGAGCCAAGCAAACCTCCACCTACAAACAGGAAAGCATCATCACCGGCAACATAATTGTTTGTATCACCGTTCACGATCACCGTAATGGGATCATTGAAAGTAGATGCAATAAATGTATAGGTGCCCACGAGTGGGTTTAGCGGAGCCGGAGGGTTATCATCATCCTTTTTGCAGGCGAAAATTACACCCACGGCCATAATAAGGAATAAGATCTTTCTCAGGATTGCATAGCTATCTTTTGTTTTCATATTTATGCTTTTTATTACAAAATTAACAATTCATTTCTATTTGCCGTTTTTTCAACGGAAATATTCGATTTTTTCGAATCACCCGAAAAAAGACATTGAGATTTGTACTTTTTCGTATGTTTGGTAAACATTAATTTATCGTAAACTGCCACGGGATGGAAATAAGGAATAATCTCTTTATAAAAACAGCAGCTGGTATTCTGTTCTTCCTGATATCCGTTTTTGTGTACTCTCAGGATATCCAAGTCAGTGGCCGGGTAATGGAATCCGGAACCGATGAGCCTCTCACAGGAGTGAACATCACCATCCGGGGAACCCTTTTCGGGTGCGTAAGCGATGTGGAAGGAAATTTTTTACTAAAGACAAATACACCACCTCCTTTTGTAATGGTTTTTTCTTTCGTCGGCTATGCAAAACAGGATATAGAAATTACAGATGCCGTATCCGATCTGTTGATTGAAATGGAGCAAAGAGCCATTCTGGGCCAGGAAGTAGTGATCTCGGCTTCAAGGGTGGAGGAAAATATTATGGCTTCTCCCGTTACCATTGAGAAGCTGACCAGCAGGGATATTGAACAGCTCCCCACTGCTAATTTCTACGACGGGCTTTATACAATCAAAGGCGTGGACATGAACGTGCACAGCCTGACTTTTCGTTTTCCGAATGCCCGTGGCTTTACCGGTGAAACAAATGTACGGATGAACCAGCTTGTTGATGGTGTGGATAACAGCTCACCGGGGCTGAGCTTTTCGGCAGGGAACATTTTCGGATTATCCGATATAGATATTGAAAATGTGGAACTTCTTGTCGGAGCATCATCAGCACTCTATGGCCCGGGGGGGATGAACGGAGTATTGCTGATGAATAGCAAAAACCCCTTCGATTATGAGGGCCTGACGGTTTCTCTGCAAGGCGGACTCATGCATATTGATGATCCCCACCTGGATAACCCGTCTCCCATGGTGGATTTTAATTTCAGGTATGCAAAAAATTTCAATGATAAACTGGCCTTTAAGGTAACGGGTGCATACCTCAATGCTACCGATTGGTATGCTGTTGACTACAGGGATAAAAACGATCTGGATAATCCGGGTTCAACCAGGGAAAGCAACCAGGGTTATGACGGCGTGAACGTTTATGGCGATGATATCATCGTTCCTGTGAACCTGCAGGAATTGGCACCTACTATTCTTGCCGGGGTTGCCGAAGCCAGGGGGCTGGTTCCCGGAACTCCTGAATATGAAAATTTCATCAATGACAACCTGCACCTGTTTCCAAACCAGAACATATCAAGAACAGGTTGGAAAGAAGCTGATATGGTTGATTATGGTACCCGGATATACAGGTTTAACGGAGCATTGCATTACAGGTTTACCAAAACCCTTGAGGGCATCATTCGCGGAGGTTATGGCAGCGGGACCACTGTTTATACCGCACAAAACCGATTTGCTTTCAAGAACTTCAGTATGTCCAATGTTCAGGCAGAGATAAAAAACCCCGATTTTTACCTCAGGTCATACTATGTCTGGGAGAATTCAGGAGACAGCTATAACGCAGGTGGGGCAGGGATGCAGATCAATGAAGCCTGGAAGTCCAGTGAAGACTGGTATGAAGATTATATCGCTGCATTCACCCAACAGATATTACTTTACCCCGATAATTTGCAGAACGCATACGATTTTGCCAGACAGGTTGCGGAAAACAGAGACGTTTACGGTAATATACACAAGCCCGACACAACAGCATTTCCTTTTGCAGGATCTGACGAATTCAATAATTATTTTGATCATGTAATCAACACCCCTATCCATGAAGGTGGAGCAAAGGTCCTGGATAAAAGCAAAATGTTCCACACCGAAGGAATGTACAATTTCAGTAAATACATTCCATGGTTTCAATTGCAGGCAGGTGCCAGTTACAGGTACTACATCATCAACAGTGAGGGAACTGTTTTTGCGGATACACCGGGAAACCCCATCAATATCAACCAATTCGGTGGTTTTGTTCAAATCAATAAAGAATTACTAAACAATCATCTTAAGGTAACCCTTGCGGCGCGCTACGACAAGAATGAATATTTTAAGGGAAGGGCAACGCCAAGGTTTTCTCTTGTTTATTCAATAGATAATGATCTCGATCATACCTTGCGGACATCCATACAAACAGCATATCGCTTTCCTTCTATTGCCGATCAATGGGTGAACCTTGATGTGGGGGCCTACCGTGTGATCGGAGGGCTTCCCGAGGTGCATGCACTCTACGATTTTGAAAATAATCCGGTATACCCGCTTAGCAACGCCAATCCTATTAGCGGAGAACCTGTACTGGATGACGGGCCATATGAATTCCAGGAGTTTGAACCGGAAAAAGTTACCGCTTATGAGATTGGTTATAAAGGGCTATTTTTAAATAAGCTTCTCTTCATCGACAGCTACGTATTCGTAAACAGGTATAAAGGATTTTTAGCCACCCAGGTGTTGGTACAGAACCCATATGAGCCTGATGAAAGGCGTTTTCAGACTACCGTCAATACCAGCGAACCCGTAACTGCGTGGGGATGGGCATTCGGTGCCGATATGTTATTGCTGAAAGGATTTTTCGTGGGTGGCAATATTGCATACAATGCATTGGAATCGATCAAAGACCGTCCGCCGGGCTTTCAGTCAAGATTTAACACACCCAGGTACAGGTTTAATCTCAATGTGGGTAAACGGAAATTTCATGATCAGATCGGGTTTAAGATTAGTTATCGCTGGCAGGATACTTTTCTGTGGGAATCCGCCTTCGGTGTTGCACAAATACCGGCTTATGCAATGCTTGATGCCCAGGTGAGCTATACCTTTGATGAACTATACACTACAGTGAAAATTGGTGGTTCCAATGTCATGAACGATTGGTATACCAGCAGTTTTGGAAGTGCCAGTATTGGGGGGCTTTATTACCTTACACTGGTTTTTGATGGTTTAGCCGGGAATGAAAAATAATATTCATCAGCATGAGAAGTTTATTTGCCCTCAGTATCTGTATTGTGCTGCTCTCCTGTAACAATTATAGTAATAATAATACGGAAAAACAGGATATCGGCACCGCAGATCCCGGGATCATACAGGAAAATGGAGAAAGTATTGCAAGGCGGTTCATGCCCCCGCAAGGCTATCACAGAATACCCCTTGACAGCAACAGCTTCGGTTTTTATCTGCGTTATTTACCTTTGAAACCGTCAGGGAGTGATGTTTATTATTATAACGGAAAAAAGAAGGACAACAGCCATGTGGCAGCCGCTGTTGTAGATATGGATATCGGGAAAAAGGATCTTCAGCAATGTGCTGACGCCGTAATAAGGCTCAGGGCAGAGTACCTTCGGGATGCTGGGAGAGAAAATGAGATCGTCTTTAATTTTACCAATGGAACACCTGCATCATGGCCTGAATGGAAAGAAGGTAAGCGATGTTTTGTAAACGGAAACCATGTTGAGTGGCGTAGTACTGCCGGGTATTCAAATTCCTATGAAAACTTCCTGACTTATCTTGAAACGGTCTTTATGTATGCCGGTTCTTTATCCCTGGAAAATGAGCTGTATCCTGCCGGGCTTGCTGACATCACTCCCGGAAATGTTTTTATCCAGGGCGGAAGCCCCGGTCATGCTGTTATTGTAGTGGATGTTGCAAAAAATGAAAGTGGTGAGATCATCTTTATGCTTGCCCAAAGCTATATGCCCGCCCAGGATATCCACGTGCTCATAAACCCGGAAAACAGCCAAATCAGTCCGTGGTATCAATTAAAAAGCGGTGAAAAATTATATAC
>JAIOSQ010000283.1 GCA_021107535.1 Bacteroidales bacterium
AGAATAGGCCATTATGGCCAAAGTTATCTTGCAAATCAAATCAAAAAATCAAAGAACGTCTTGTATATATTGTATTTACTATACTTTTAGAAGATTGAACATTTTTTAACGCATCACTACTGATTCAATGTGTTAAATTCCATCCCGATAGCTATCCGGGACCAAAATCCAAAACACAATAAAAATCCAAAATCCAAAGAAATTCCAAGTTCCAAAATTCAAATTTCAAAAAAACTTAAAACTTAAAACTCAAAATTTAAAACTTAATCCAACACCCAACATTCAACACCTAATAAGTTTGAACAAGATAATGCTTGAAGTCTTCATAATCATTATCAAGATGTTCAAAACTTTCCAGTTTATCTTCCAGTCCTTCGAGGCTGGGAGGCAAGGCGGGGTCAAATTCCAGTAGTTTTTGGATCTCCTGCGGAAACTTTGCCGGGTGCGCCGTTTCCAGTGAGATGCACAACTGTCCGGGGCCGCCTTCATCAGGGAATTCATTACAATACTTCATCAGTCCGGCCCAGCCAACAGAGCCGTGGGGTTCCAGCAGCAATTGGTGTTCTTTCCAGGCATTTTGTATGGTTTCCCTGGTTTTTTCATCATCAATGCTGGTGGACCAGATCTCCTTTTGCATGATCTCCATATCAGCAGCCTTGAAGATCTTTCCGCTCTCATCCATCATGCCGCCATATAAGGCTACCAGTCGTGCAAGATTGCTCGGGTGGCCTACATTCATTGCGCTTGAAATACAATTGAATGATGGGATAGTTTTGTCATAATTCCCGCTTTGGAGGTATTTGGGGAATTCATCATTTTCATTGGTAGCGATCACAAATCTTTTCACAGGCAGTCCCATCTTCATGCCCAGAATACCACCCATCATATCACCGAAATTTCCGGAAGGAACAGAAAATATCACTTCTTCATGCTTTGCTTTTCTGAGTTTTGCATAGGCATAGAAGTAATATACGATCTGGGGAATGATGCGTCCGATATTGATGGAATTGGCTGAAGACAATTTGAGTTGCTCCAGGTCCGGGTCAGTAAAAGCTTCTTTCACCAGTGCCTGGCAATCGTCGAACTTTCCATCAATGGAGATGATCCTTACATTTTTACCCAATGTGGTCATCTGTTTCCGCTGCCGGTCGGTGACCTCTGTTTCAGGGAAAAGAATTGCCACATTGATATTATCAAGGCCATAGAATGCATTGGCAATGGCGCTGCCCGTATCTCCCGATGTGGCGGTAAGGATAAGCAAATTCCTCTTATCCTGCTTCAGATAATACTGCATCAGCCTTCCCATCATGCGGGCGGCAAAATCCTTGAATGAGGCAGTAGGCCCCTGGTCAAGCCGCATCACATATTTCCTTTCGTAAACATGTTCGAGAGGAACAGGATAATCATATGCATCTCTGATGAGGCGTTCCAGATCTTCCTCAGGGATCACTCCTGTAAGGAATTTTTTAATTATCCGGAAGGCGATTTCCGGGTATTCCATATCAGAAAACGCATGGATCTCTTCTTTTTCAACACGGGGGATGTATTCCGGCATATACAAACCTTTATCCGGGGCCAGGCCTTTCAGTAAAGCTTTATTGAAACTCACGGGAGGAGCCATGAGGTTGGTTGAGTAAAACAATATAGGTTTTTCCATAAAAGATCAGGTTTACCAGCCAAGCAGTGCAGAGGATGCGCCCCCGGCAGAATATTCAGGAGTAGATTTGCTGATTTTTTTACCGTCAAGGACGGCCAGGGCCTGCTCAATATCGGCAATGATATCATCAGGGTGTTCCCCGCCTATACAAAGTCTGATCAGTGTTGGAGGAATGTCAGCCAACCTCCGGCCTTCTTCTCCTTGCTGCGAATGCGTTGAAATGGCAGGGATCGTGGCGACGGATTTGATACGCCCCAGGTCGGTTGCACGCCATATCATCCCGAAGGCATCGAACACATCCCTGGTATCCTGGGCAGAGCCTTTGACCCTGAAGGACATCAGGTGCCCGTAACGGTTCACTTTTTGGCCACCGTACTGCTCATCATACTCTGAGTCGACCAGCACCATGTATTTTTTTGCCAGTTCGTGCAAGGGATGGCTTTCCAGTCCAAGATAATCGACCTGCTCGATATGTTTATGCTGTTTGAGATATTTAGCGATCTTTAATGTACTCCTGCTAAGCCTGTCCATTCTTGAGCGGAGGGTGCGAATGTCATTCACTGCAAGGATGGCGTTCATTGGAGAAATATTGGGGCCATTGTCTCTGTTTGGAAGTGCCTTCAGGTACATGGCAAAATCTGCTTTCATCAAATCACTGCCGTACCTGGCGCGGATATTTTTTTTGGCGATCACTGCTCCGCCAATTCCAAATCCACTGGTACTTAGCGATTTTGTAACCGACTGTACCACGATATCTGCACCGAAGGCGAGTGGGCGCATAAGGGCAGGGGAGGCCACGGTCGCATCAACGATCACGGGTAGATTATGCTTTTTGGCAAGCTCACATATTTTCTCCAGATCAAAAAAGGCCTGCCCTGGATTACTGGGCATCTCTCCATAAAGAAATCGTGTGTCTTCATCGATCAGTGATTCCCATTCACTGATGTCGGCAGAATTGATCACCTGGCGCCATTCAATATTTTTTTCCTGGTGTTTCCGGATGGCAAACTGCTGGAATGTACCACCATAAACCTGGCATGTTGCAACAAAATTCATTTTTTGATCCGGCTTGTCGGGATCGAAGCAGAGGAGGTTATCTGCCGCGCTGGCAATGGCAGCCATGCCCGAAGAAGTGGCACAGCAGGAGGCATCAAGGCCTGTTCCGTAACTTTCGATCAGGGCGAGCACACCCTCAAGGTAATACATGGAAGGATTTCCAATACGGGAATAACACCAGGTGGGAACCTCATAAGCAAGAGCGGCTTCCATTTCGTCCGAATCACGGTATGCCTGCGATGTAGACATGTACATGGGTTCGATAATGGAACCCTGGTTGAAATCAAGTGATTCCTGCATAGAGTAGATGCCATGAACTGCAATGGTATCAAAGCGGCACGCTTTCATTTTATTGATGTTTTCCTCATGCCATTTCATTGCACGCTTCGCAGCATCAATATAGTAATTTTTGCCTTTTAGACTCATAAGTCTTTCTCCTATAATTAATTATGGCTTTAACTGGTTATTTCCCCCCAAAATTATAAAAAAAACGGCACCTAAGGCTGATACCGTAACCCTCTTGTATATTTTTATTGAATTTAAATTGTGAAACCAGTAACCAGTAACCAGGAAGTATTGATTATCGAAAATCGCACATCCCCCCTTCTCCTTTAGGAGAGGGGACCAGGGGGGTGAGGTAAAGGAAGATTGAAGAAGGAGACAGAAGAAGGCGATAGAAGATAGAAGAAGTAAAAAAAAAGCAGCGGTATTCTTTGGTCATTTGTGCTTTGCAATGAACTATATGACTGCTTGAATGTTGAATTTTTGTAATTTTGCAAATCATTTTTAAATCACCATGGATATGAATTATGATCTCATCGTTATAGGCAGTGGCCCGGGAGGATATGTTGCTGCCATCAGGGCCAGCCAGCTAGGCCTGAAAACTGCCGTAGTTGAAAAATCAGAACTTGGTGGTGTTTGCCTGAACTGGGGCTGTATTCCAACCAAGGCTTTACTTAAAAGCGCACAGGTGTTCAATTATGTGAGCCATGCGGCTAATTACGGGGTAAAGCTTGATGGTAATGTCAGTGCAGACTTTGAAGCCATGGTGAAGAGAAGCAGGGATGTCGCCTCGGGGATGAGCAAGGGGATAGAATATCTGTTCAAAAAAAATAAGATCGATCACCTTGCCGGATTTGCTAAAGTCCTTCCCGCAAAGAAAGTGGAGGTGACCGATGCAGATGGAAAGAAAAAAGAATATACTGCTGAGCATATCATTATCGCTACCGGCTCCAGGTCAAGGGAACTTCCTTTTCTTAAACAGGATGGAAAGAAGATCATTGGTTATCGTGAAGCGATGACATTGCCCACACAGCCTAAATCATTGGTAGTGGTTGGTTCGGGCGCCATCGGTTCCGAGTTTGCATACTTTTATAACAGCATAGGAACAAAAGTAACCCTCATCGAAGTCCTTCCTGAAATCGTTCCCCTGGAGGATGTGGATGTTTCCAAACAATTGGGCCGCTCATTTAAAAAAGCCGGAATGAAAGTGCTGACAGGAGTGTCTGTGGAGAATGTCGATACCAAAGGTAAACTTTGTAAGGTGAGCGTAAAAACCAAAAAAGGAGAAGAAGTCATTGAAGCAGAAATCGTGCTCTCTGCAGTTGGTATTGCATCAAACCTGGAAGGAATCGGTCTGGATGAAACAGGAATAAAAACCAAGGACGGAAAAGTAATAGTGGATGATTATTACAAGACAAATGTCCCGGGATATTATGCCATTGGTGATATTGTTCATGGGCCTGCCCTTGCCCATGTGGCTTCCCATGAAGGGATCACCTGTGTTGAAAAGATCGCCGGCTACGATCCTGAACCTGTGAATTATGGGAATTTACCGGCATGTACTTATACAAATCCTGAAGTGGCTTCGGTAGGGCTGACCGAGCTACAGGCCAAAGATGCCGGCTACGAGATCCTGGTAGGCAAGTTTCCTTATACTGCCTCCGGTAAAGCAACAGCAGCGGGATCGAGAGATGGCTTTGTAAAAGTGATCTTTGATGCCAAATATGGCGAGTGGCTTGGTTGCCACATGATCGGCGACAATGTAACGGAAATGATCGCTGAAGCAGTGGTCGCAAGAAAACTTGAAACAACAGGCCATGAGATCATTAAAACTGTACACCCGCATCCCACCATGTCGGAAGCTGTGATGGAAGCAGTAGCTGCCGCCTATAACGAAGTAATCCATTTATAAAAGTATACGGATGAATATAAAAAAAACAGACCTTTCAGGCCTTTTAGTTATCGAACCACGGGTTTTTGGTGATGAGCGTGGATATTTTTTCGAATCATACAATCTGTCACTTTTTAAAGAGGCCGGCCTTGATGTAAACTTTCTGCAGGACAATGAATCCATGTCTGCTAAAGGCGTTTTAAGAGGGCTCCATTTTCAGGAACCTCCTTTTGAACAGGGAAAACTGGTTAGAGTAGCAAGAGGAGCTGTGCTGGATGTATCTGTTGATATTCGAAAAGATTCCCCAACATTCGGGAAATGGCTCAGCTATGAATTATCTGAACAAAATAAGCGTATGTTGTGGATACCGCCGGGATTTGCTCATGGCTTCGTTAGCCTGAGCGAGGATGCCATATTCATCTATAAATGCACAAACCTATATAACAGGGAATCGGAGAATTCTATTTTCTGGAATGATCCGGAACTAAATATCGACTGGGGAATTAAAAACCCGCTCGTTTCTGATAAAGACAAAAGTGCTCCGCTCTTCAGGGACCTTGTCAGCCTTTTTTGATCCGGAAGATGAGTATGCAGATTATGATGCCCGGGTCGGGGAACATAGGGATGAGCCGGTCGTGCATGGTGACACCCTTTATTTTGAAGAATTATAAGCCAATAAGCACATGAGTTCAGGTGAAAACAAACAGATGCTTGAGATCAGGGGAGCCCGGGTTCACAACCTGAAGAATGTGGATCTATCCATCCCCCGTTACAAGCTTGTAGTATTCACAGGCCTCAGTGGTTCAGGGAAATCTTCCCTGGCCTTTGATACGATCTATGCGGAAGGACAACGTCGTTACATGGAAACCTTTTCTGCTTATGCCAGGCATTTTATTGGTAATCTTGAGAGGCCGGATATGGACAAGATCACAGGACTCAGCCCTGTGGTTTCCATTGAACAGAAATCGGTAAACAAAAATCCAAGATCCACAGTCGGAACCATTACGGAAGTGTATGATTTTCTCAGGCTGCTATATGCCCGCGTAGCGGAAGCTTATTCCCAGGTGACGGGAGAGAAGATGGTCAGGTATACTGAAGAACAGATCCTTGCACTTCTCGTGAAGGAATACAGGGATGAAGACATCATGATCCTGGCCCCGGTAGTGCGTGGAAGGAAAGGGCATTACAGGGAAA
>JAIOSQ010000008.1 GCA_021107535.1 Bacteroidales bacterium
ACTGAGCTAAACTCCCCTAAAGAACTGTTCCCTCAAAAGGGACGGCAAAAATAATACGTTTTTTTGGATCCGCAAAATAATTTTAGTCAAAAGTTGCTTCGTACACCGTCCGCGTGTCGCCGTAGCTTTAGCGGAGGCACAAGCTTTAGCGTAGGTGTGCTGGATGCTTCGTACACCGTCCGCGTGTCGCCGTAGCTTTAGCGGAGGCACAAGCTTTAGCGTAGGTGTGCTGGCTACTGGCTACTGGCTACTGGTTACTGGTTGCTGGTTGCCGGATTCGTATATTGTAAACTGTAAATTGTAAACTGTATATTAATCCCGCCCTTCATCATACATCGGACTCAGGTTGAACCTGTCGGGATGACGTGGTTTTTTGTCGCGGTAGAAGTCCTGTATGATCGCAAGGTCTTTTGCGTAATCCCCGGAGGGATGCAGGACCAGGCCAAGGCCGACTTCTCTTTTCCTGTAGTCAATATAAACGCATGCGATCGGAACCTCTGCTTTCATGGCGATCTCGTAAAAGCCACGCCTCCACTTTTTTACCAGCTTACGGGTTCCTTCCGGTGTGACCATCAGGTAGAAGGAATCATTTTTTGCAAACATCTCTGCCACGACATCTACGATACGGTTGTTTTTGTGCTTGTCGACCGGGATCCCGCCTGCCTGTTTGACCAGCCACCCCATAGGGCCTTTGAATGCTTCTTTTTTGACAAGGAAACGGGTTTTCATATGGAGCATGGTGGCCGCCAACCTTCCAAACACAAAGTCGAAATTGCTGGTATGTGGTGCAGCAAGCAAAACACACTTTTTTAAATCATGCGATGGCGAACTGGCGATCTTCCACCCCGAGACCCAAAAATAAAATATGGCAAAAAGACGTAGCATCCTCCAAATAATATGAACACAAAGATACTTAATATTTAATTAATTAGTGTTTGTCCAGAATGTCCGTTTTCATCGTTACGCTCGTATTTAAAACAGTCATTTACATCAGTAAACTCCTTGTTTTAAATACTTCGCAAGCCTCGAAAACGAACATCCTGAACCAAACACCGACTTTATGGACGAACACTAATTGGCCATTAACCGTTTGCCGTTAGCCGTTAACCCCTATTATAATGCTGAATAGCTTGTACAAAGCCCCCACAATCACTATATTTGTAAGTCAATCAATAAATTCACCTAAATCAAAACATTATGAAAAAGTATTTCCTTCTGTTATTGGCTTCTGTGGCATTTTTGTCTATACAGGCGCAGGAATTTGCATACGAACCCGGGGCAGCTGTTCCGCTCGACGCTAAAGTCATCTATGGTACCCTCGACAATGGCCTGACCTATTATATACGTGAAAATAATATGCCTGAAAACAGGGCCGAGTTCTACATGATCCTTGATGCAGGTGCCATCCTCGAGGATGATTCGCAAAACGGACTCGCTCATTTTTGCGAACATATGTGCTTCAATGGTACCGAGCATTTTGAAAAGCATGAGATCATCAACTATCTTCAATCCATTGGGATGAAATTCGGGCCGGAGATCAATGCATTTACCAGCCATGATGTAACCACATATATGTTGCAGAAAGTTCCGACCGAAGACCCTGCCAATGTCGATACCGCTCTGTTGATACTGTTTGACTGGGCATACAATGTTTCCTTTGAAGATGAGGAGATCGACAAAGAAAGGGGAGTGATCCACGAAGAATGGAGGACGAGAAGAGGTGCGCAGTTCCGTATGATGACCAAAACCGATAAGGTGCTTTACCAGGGATCAAAATATGCTGAAAGGGATGTGATCGGAGATATCGACATCGTCGATAATTGTGAATACGAAGAATTAAGACGCTTTTACAATGATTGGTATCGCCCTGATCTTCAGGCAGTGATCGCCGTTGGGGATTTCGATGCTGAAGAAATGGAAACCCACATCAGGGATCTGTTTTCAAAAGAGCCTGTACGCGTTAACCCAAGGGAAAGAGAAATTTTTGAGGTTCCCGACCATCAGGAAACCCTGGTGGCGATCGAAACCGATCCCGAAGCACAGTACAACCTGATACAAGTATACTGGAAACATGATACTGACCCCTCCCGCGACATTGAGTATTACCGGCAGGACGTATTGGAGCAGCTATACAGTATTATGCTCAACAGCCGCCTGCAGGAACTTACCCAGCAGGATGACCCTCCTTTTATTTTTGCCATTTCCATGTATAATAATATTGTTCGCAGTAAAGATGCTTACCTTGCTTTTGCAGTGGCATCAAATGATAAGATCAACACAGCGCTTGAAGCCATGCTTGTTGAAAATGAAAGACTGAAGTTGCACGGGTTTACCGCGACAGAACTGGAACGTGCGAAAGCTGATTATCTTAGTCAGGTCGAATCAAAATTCAAAGAACGCGACAAGCAGGAATCAAGTACGTATGTCTGGCAGTACTACAGTCATTTTCTTAACAAAGAGTCTGTGCCGGGTATCGAATTCGATTATGAGTTCGTACAGGCAGTGATGCCGGAGATCAGCCTGGAAGAACTTAACAGCTTAACTGCAGACTGGATCACTGATGAAAACCGTGTTGTTGTGATCACGGGACCGGAATCTGAAGAGGGGCTGATGCCGTCTAAGGAGAAGATACTGGCCACCGTGATATCAGTTGGAAGCATGAAGCTTGACCCATATGTTGATAAGGTATCAGATGCTCCCCTTCTCGCTGAAATACCAGAAGCTGGTACCATAGAGAAAAGAAGCAAAAATAAAAAAATGGGTACGGTTAGCTGGGAACTCTCCAATGGCGTGAAGGTTGTATTCAAACAAACTGATTTCAAAGATGAAGAGATCCTGATGTCTGCATATAGCTATGGAGGTACCAGCCTGTATGATATCCCTGACCTGATGTCGGCGGAGAATTGTGTCAACGTGGTGGGGAGAAGTGGTCTGGCAGGTTTTGATGAAATCGAACTGCAGAAAAAACTGGCTGGCATGATCGTGAATGTTTATCCGTATGTCCGGGGGACTTCGGAAGGCTTTCAGGGAAATTGTGCACCCGGGGATTTTGAAACCATGCTGAAGCTGGTTTACCTGTATTTCACTCAATCCCGCCAGGATGAAACTGCTTTCAATGCCTTCATGAGCATGATGGAAGTCTTTCTCGACAACATAGCTAACAATCCTGCATCAGCATTACGGGATACGATACAGGTGACCATGGCTAATTATCACCCGAGGGTAAGGCCCTTAACTACCGAGCTGTTACCGGAAATAAATTTCAAAAAGTTGCATTACATATATAATGAAAGGTTCGGGGACCCGGGTAGCTTTACGTTTTACTTCGTTGGAAACATTGACCCGGAAGAAGTCAAACCACTGATATTAACATATCTCGGTGGACTTCCGCTGGTAAAACGGAATGAAACATGGAAGGACAACGGCGTGAGGCCGCCGGACGGTACGATTGAAAAGACCATCATCAGGGATATGGAAGTACCCAAGGGGACCGTAAATATCAATTTTGTCGGTGTGTATGATTATGATGACCCGATGGCCAGGATGGAATTGTCAACGCTTTGTGATATTCTCGATATTCGCTATACCGAAACCATACGCGAAGAACAGGGTGGTACATACGGAGTGAGGGTCTCCCCATCACAGGTACACTATCCATGGGAACATTATTTTGTGAGGATAAACTTCGACTGCGATCCTGAAAATGTCGATAAACTGAAAACCATTGTCTTCGAAGAAATAGAAAAACTAAAAACAGAAGGCCCCCAGACGAAAGACCTGAAAGGGGTGAAAGAAAATCTCCTTAAAGCCAGGGCAGAACAATTGGAGCAAAACAGGTTCTGGCTGGGAACATTGAAGCATCAGGATTTTAATCATGCTGATCCAAAGGATTTTTTCAACTACGAAGATATGGTGAACAGCATGAGCATTGAAAGTTTGAAAGATGCTGCCGGCAAATTCTTCAGTGTAGATTATATTGAGGTGATCATGTTGCCTTCCGGAAAAACTGAAAATGTCAGGAA
>JAIOSQ010000200.1 GCA_021107535.1 Bacteroidales bacterium
GATTTAACTTTTCTTTTTTCTGCACGGATTTTGGCAGCAAGGGTCTGAATACATTCCCTGCGTGGGATGATCACAGAAACACCATTGTACTCCAGTTCTTTCCTGATTACCGCCATATTTTCATCATGGTGTTTCTGAATGGGGTTCAGTACATGGATGTGTTTTTTATCCATTCCCAGCCCAATGCAAATATCTTCGATCTTGCCGTGTGCATTAGAATACTGTCCGCCGGTCATGGCTGTGGTTCCATTATCGAGGATCATCACCGTGATGGGCACCTTGCCTAATATGGCATCCAAGAGTCCTGTCATCCCCGAGTGGGAGAAGGTAGAGTCGCCTATGACGGCCACGGCAGGTACCAGTCCGGCATCGGCAGCGCCTTTGGCCATCGTAATAGATGCACCCATGTCCACGCAGGTGTTAATGGCCTCGAAAGGCTCAAGGGCTCCCAGGGTATAACAGCCGATATCGGCGAATACCCTTCCTCTTGCATATTTTTCAAGCGCTTCATTGAGGGCATTGTAGGAATAAATATGCGGACAGCCTTTACAAAGTGAAGGCGGCCTTCCAACTACATTCTGAGAGGATTCCCTGCCTTCAAAGTGAGGTATGCCCAGCGCACTGGCCACAATGTTGGGATTCAGTTCACCATCCCGCGGGATGGACCCATCCAGGCGGCCTTTTATTGTTTTGCCGTTATTCATAAAGCCCCTCAGGGATTCTTCAACAAGCGGATAGCCTTCCTCGAGAACCAGTATCTCATCACATTCATTGTACATCTTTTCGATCAGTTTCCGTGGAAGCGGATACTGACCAATCTTCAGCACAGGGAAGGGTGTCTTATGATCCGGATAATTCTCGACGAGGTAATTATAAGAGATCCCACAGGCGATGATGCCCAGGTATTTTTCATCTGCATCGATATATTTGTTGAAGACGGAACTTTCTGATTCCGCTGTGAAGGCATCCTGCGTGTCCAGAAGCATTTTATATCTTCTTCTTGCATTGCCCGGAAGGAGGATGAACTGGTTGGCTACTTTTGGCATTTTCAGTGCATTCTGTTCCCTCATTTCCTTTTGGGTAACACCGGCACGGGAATGTGCCAGCCGTGTGGTGATCCTCATTAATACAGGGATCTCGAATTTCTCCGACAACTCGTATCCGTAATGGATCATGTCATAGGCTTCCTGCTGGTTGGAAGGTTCCAGCATCGGGATCATAGCGAAATTACCGAAGAATCTTGAGTCCTGTTCATTCTGTGAGGAGTGCATGGAAGGGTCATCAGCAGCAACAACGATGAGGCCCCCGTTGGCTCCTGTAATGGCAGAATTGAGGAAAGCATCTGCTGCAACATTCAGTCCGACATGCTTCATGCATACCATGCCTCTTTTTCCCACATAACTTGTTCCCATGGCGGATTCCATAGCTGTTTTCTCATTGGTAGTCCAGCTGGCGACTATTTTCCCTTCTCTTGCTTCCTTTGACCTTAAAACATATTCGGTGATCTCTGTAGAAGGGGTTCCCGGATAAGCATATACGGCTGATACTCCTGCATCTATTGCACCTTGTGCTATTGCCTCATCCCCTAGTAATGGTATTTTATACATATTGGAAATTTCCTATTTTAGTAAATTCAGAATATACAAATCTAAAGAAATATCAGCTATGATTACATGCCGGAAATTTTCCTTGCTTAATTTATATTTATTTTAAGTAACTTTGCATTAACTCAGATCTATGAATTTTCTTGCCCACGCATTTTTATCCGGCAGCAATGACCAGCTGCTCATCGGCAATTTAATTGCTGATGCTGTTAAGGGCAATCATATTGATCGATATAGGGAGGATATCCGAAAAGGCATCACCCTTCATCGCAGTATTGACAGCTTCACAGATCATCATCCTGCCTTCATTCGGAGTAAAACCCGGATACAATCTGAATACGGTAAATTTTCAGGTGTGATCATCGATATCTATTATGATCACTTTCTGGCGTCCTCCTGGTCAGTTTATTCTAATACCGATCTGTCGGAATATGCCCTCCATGTTTATGAGTTGATCCTGCGTAATTACGAAATACTTCCACCAAGATTAAAACGAGTACTTCCTTACATGATCATACATAACTGGCTGGTCGGTTACTCCCGTCTCCGGGATTTGCAATGGGTGTTCAATGGGATGTCGCGGAGGTCGAAGGAATATAAGTCCGGGATGGAAAATGCGGTTCATAGCCTTAAAAAGAATTATGAACCACTCAAGGAAGATTTTAAGCAATTTTTTCCGGATATAATAAGCTATGCGGCTTCTGTCAGAAAAACCCTATAGGATTGTCGATTGTCGATTGTCGATTGTCGATTTTTGATTGCGATATCCGTTAATCGTTAATCGTTAATCATTTACCGCTTATTGTTTGACAAATTTCTCAGTGATCTGATTTCCGCTCTTGCAACTTACATTCGCAAAGTAGATACCTGCCGGTAATGCGTTGATGTTGATCTTTTCTGAAATCAGACCGGGTTTTTGTTCAGGCATCTCCCTGCTGATCACAAGCTGTCCAACCTGGTTTACAATCGAAATTGTAACAGCTTTATTGCCGGATGACTGGAACTCAATAAAAAGATGGTCACTCGCCGGAATAGGGTACACATTCAGCTCAGATACAGAGGAGTTTTCGACAGCATGTATTCCTGATCCGGCCGTTGAGTAAAAGCAGCATGCTGTTTCTACTCCATTGGTAGTGACAGATTCCAGGCTAAATAGAGGGGATTTCGAGTTTGGGGCATACCAGAGAAATTGTTGTCGCATAACCTCGTTAAGCATCACAAACACTCCTCCAACGAATATAGAATCTGTTTCGGTGTCAAGTGTACTTATCCGAAGAACATCATCGTAAGTTCCTGTAGGAAGTGTCAATGTGCCGTAAGCATCCGCTACAACGATGGAATAGCCATCAACTCTAACTTCAGCTACTGCAGCGCTGGAAATTCCCTTATAGCTGTCGCTGAAAGAGTTCATAAAAGTGAATGGATACTGCAGAAACTGCCTGTGATCGCTGTAGATTAATTGGTACGAATAGCTTCCTGTATCCACTTTCGCTCCCATGTAATACATGCCTGTATTATCGATAAAAGAATAGGAGTAAACCAAATCATCCTGGTTAAAGGCAACACTGGCACCGGGATAATCTCCACCTGCAGGTGTAGTTGCCGGGTCAACTGCTGTTACCAGTGAGGTGGAGTCGTTTTCCAGCACCGAGAAATCCCAGCTGACATTCGCGCCTGAAGATCCGGCTGACAGTCCTGTTGGGGAGACAAACTGAAGATAGGATACATCACCTATAGCAGGTGCGTTGTCCGGATACTGAATTGTTGGCTGTGCCAGCATTGATCCGGATACAAAAATGCCTAAAGCAACAATGTAAAGTTTTTTCATAATGCTATGTTTAGGTTAATATTCCGTATTTCGTGTTCCAAATATAGTGAAAATTTATAGGAAATCAAAGTCTATTATTGAATTTTTGATGCAGCTGCTGGTTACTGGTCACTGGTCACTGGTTGCTTTGTGCACCGTCCGCGTGTCGCCGTAGCTTTAGCGGAGGCACAAGCTTTAGCGTAGGTGTACTGGCTGCTGGTTCTGGTTACTGGTTACTGGTTACTGGATGCTGGTCGCTGGTCTCTGAATCTCTGATTCTCTGTAACAAAAAGCTAAGAAACACGTTTGTATTTACAGAGAGATTTTTGCCTGCAGAGTACGGGCCTGGAATTTGTATTTTGTATTTTGGAATTTCTTTGTATTTTGGTTTTTGTATTTTGGAATTTAATACAAGACTGCCTTTTTATCGAATAAATTAATCTACAGCTATGACTGATTATGGCGCGAATACCATTGAGGAAAAAATATCATTTTTACGGCAAGTCAATATTTTTTCCGAAACAGGCAATGACCTTCTGAGTTCAATTGCATCGGTTCTTTATGGGATGAAAGTAAAGCGTCAACAAACCATCTTTCGCAAAGGCGATCCCGGTGATGCGATGTATATCATCACCTCCGGTTTGGTACGAATACATGATGGAAACCATGTGTTGTCGAGATTGTCTGTCAATGATGTGTTTGGGGAATATGCTTTGATTGATGATGGTGCCCGTTCTGCTACTGTTACAGCAGAGGAAGACAGCTATTTGTTGTGTTTGAGCAGGACAGATTTTGAGGGCTTGCTGGCAGAGGATCCCGGCTTGTCCAAAGGCATATTGAAGGTACTTATCAGCAGAATGCGGGATATGAATGAGCTTGAGGAAAAACTTGCGAAAAGTTACATTAAAATCCAAAAACAGAAACAATCCATTGAGGAACAAAATCAAAGTATTAGCGAGACGAAACAAAAACTGGAAGAGCAGAATTTTGAGCTTCTCAACCTGAATGAAGAGAAAAACCATCTTATCAGTGTTGTGGTGCATGGCCTGAAGAATCCCTTAACCAGCAGCCTCAGCATGATCGACCTGGTATTGAATGACCCTGATAATGTATGTGCAGAGCACCGGGAATATGGAGAGATCATCAGGAATTCTCTGTTAAGGATGAACAAGATGATCAACCAGGTACTCGATATCAATGTTATTGAATCAAAGGTATATCACCTCCGTATGGAGAAGATCAACCTGAAGGAAGTTGTGGAAAAGATATGTGATATTTACGGGCTTACCATAGAGCAGAAGGAATTGGAATTAAAGCTATCCCTGGATGAACTGCATGCTGAACTCAATGAAGTGTACATCCTTCAGATCATCGACAACCTGTTGTCCAATGCCATCAAGTACACACAGAAGGGGAATTCTGTTTCGATAAACCTTGGCAAAAAGAACGGGATGATACTTTTGGAAGTAAAGGATACGGGCATTGGCATTCCCGCCTCCGTCCTTCCCGGTATTTTCGACCAGTATGAAAGTAAAAAACATCATCTGAAGCAGCTTGATCCGGATACAGGTCTGGGACTTGCCATTGTTAAGAAATATGTCACTGCCATGCATGGCAGAGTGTGGTGTGAGAGCCAGCATGAACAGGGTTCATCCTTTTTCGTCGAATTTGCCGCTATTTAGGTGAGTTTTAAGTTTTGAGTTTTAAGTTTTAAATTTTAAATTACTTCCTAATTATTAACTCTTCATTCCAAATAGGCACTAGCCACTAGGCACTAAGCACTCGGAACTCCTGTCAAGCTATCATTGTCAGTACAAGCTTCCTCTTTCCTCCGTAGTTCCTGAATTCACACAAATACACTCCCTGCCAGATGCCCATGTTGAGCTGGTGATTGCTAATGGGCACGCTGACTGATGATCCAAGCAGGCTGGCTTTAAGGTGGGCAGGCATGTCATCCGCGCCTTCCATGGTGTGCGTATACAGAGGATGATTTTCAGGTACAAGCTTATTCATGAACGATTCAAAGTCGAGCCTGACAGAGGGGTCTGCATTTTCATTGATGCTGAGCCCGGCCGAACTGTGTTTGATAAAGATATGCAGGATCCCTTTTTCCGGCAGTTCAGGGAGTTCCTTTTCAATGAGGTGAGTGATCAGGTGATAGCCCCGCCGGAAAGGAGGTAGCACTATTTCTTTTTGAATGAGCATATTATTTTATAAATTCCAAATTCCAAAAACCAAAATACAAAGAAATTCCAAGTTCCAAAATTCAAATTCCAAGAAAACTCAAAACTCAAAACTTCTAACCAACCCAACACCCAACCCTCAACACCCAAAACCTTAAGTGCTTTTCACATCCAGTGCATCTCTCAAACCATTTCCCATGATCATGAATGCAAGCACCATGAACATGATAGCGAGGCCCGGCAGTATGGCCAGGTAGGCAGCATCCAGGATAATATAGGCATAGTTTTCCTTGATCATGGTTCCCCAGGAAGGCATGGGCGGTTGAACGCCAATTCCAAGGAAACTAAGTCCGGCCTCGATCAGGATAGCCGCTGCAAAATTAGCTGTGGAGATCACGATCACCGGCCCCATAATATTAGGTAGCACATGCCGGAATATGATCCTGAAGTTTTTGAAACCCAGTGCTCTGCCGGCCTCAATAAATTCTTTTTCACGTATGCTGAGGATTTGTCCACGTACAACCCTGGCCACTTCCACCCACATCGTCAGCCCAACAGCGATAAATACCTGCCAGAATCCTTTTCCAAGCGCAAAAGTGATGGCGATGACCAGCAGCAGGGTGGGGATAGACCATACCACATTAATCACCCATACTATAAAGTTATCAAGCCAACCGCGGAAGAAACCTGCCATCGCGCCCAGCGTGATGCCAATCAAGAGGGAGATAAAAACCGAGATGAAGCCAACAGAGAGACTAACCCTTGCACCGATCATTAAACGACTGAGCAGATCTCGCCCGTAGCGGTCTGTTCCGAGTAGAAAACGTTTTTTAAAGAAATGATTTTCAAATACCTCTTTTTCAAGATCTGCGAGCGGAATGCTGATGAGATTGCCTTGAATATCAGTATAGATCACATGCTTACCATCATATTGGGGTTCTTTATCCGTGTTTATGGGATAAACTACATCCGCGAGGCTGTAAGAGATGGTTTCAGGGTCTTCAAGTCCGGTCGGGCTAAATTCCGTTATCAGTACCAAGCCACCCTGAATCTCCCAGGCTGCCACAGGGATGTCAGTGTAGATTGATTTCCTTCCATAGAGCATTCGCTGAAAAAAGTTTCGCTGTTCTACTTCCCTGTTTCTTCTCAGTCTGAGCATTTCTACACAGAATCCCGGCTTTTGAGTGGCCAGTTCCAGGTGTTGTGCATTTGCCATTGGGCTTGGATCCGGTGTGATCAAATAGCCCAGTATTGCGGTTAGTGCCACAAGAATGATAAAGATCAAAGCAGAAAATGACAGCCTGTTCTTTTTGAACTGCCGCCATGCATGGGCAGAGAGCGATTTTCCGCCGCTGTATTCTTTTTTCCTGAAAAACATGTTTGCTGGCTGTTATTTGCAAATGTAAGATTAATAAGCAAGAAGTCAGAAGTCAGTAGTCAGAAGTCAGCAACCAGCAACCAGTAGCCAGCAACCAGCAACCAGTAACCAGCTCAATTAATAATAGCGATTTCGTCCAATTAAGAAAATGTTTTTAAATATCCTTTACAGGATTCAAGCAAAAATTGTTTTACCTTTGCAGTCCAATTTACGGTGGATGTAGCTCAGTTGGTTAGAGCGCTAGATTGTGG
>JAIOSQ010000098.1 GCA_021107535.1 Bacteroidales bacterium
AAATACCTGTATTTGCTACTTATGGAGTATTCTCTGCTTTAAGGACAACTGATTTTATCAGGATATCTGTTTGTTATAATGATCTTCATGTAATCATAGGGGGTGCACATGCAGGAATTTCGGTCGGCCCTGACGGAGCAACTCACCAGGCCCTGGAAGATATTGCTATCATGCGTGTACTGCCGCATATGACCGTCATTTCACCATGCGATGCCACCCAGACGAGACTGGCATTGCTGGCAGCCGTTGAGCAGGTGAATGGTCCGGTTTACCTGAGGTTTGGCCGTGCCCCTGTCCCGGATTTCACCGATGAGAAATTAGCATTCGAAGTAGGAAGAGCACAGACACTTAAGAATGGGAACGATATCTCTGTTATCGCTACCGGCCACCTGGTGTGGGAAGCACTTGAGGCTGCAAAGATGCTGGCGAATAAAGGCATTCACGCAAGGATTATCAATATGCACACTATCAAGCCAATAGATGAGGATGCCATCCTTAGAGCTGCCAGAGAAACCGGGGCTATTATCACTGCCGAAGAGCACCAGGTCACAGGAGGCCTTGGAAGTGCCGTCGCCGAGGTGATCGTAAAAAAACATCCGGTACCCATGCAAATGATCGGCATGCCCGACTGCTTCGGGGAATCAGGACAGCCGGAGGAATTGATGGATAAGTATAAAATGAGGGCGAAGAATATTGTTGAAACGGCAGAGAAACTTATGAGATGATAGTTTCGGGATACTTGATCTTTACAAGATATAATCCGTGTGCAGGAACCGACATTCCGGCTTTCGAACGATCCATAGCTTCGATAATGTTACGCATCTCCACCAGGGAAATACGCCCCCTGCTTAATTCAATCAGGGTACCAATAATGGACCTCACCATGTTTCGGAGAAAACGGTCGGCTGTGATCTTAAATACCAGAAGATGTCCTTCCCTTTCCCATCCAGCCTCCATAAGCTTGCAATTATTGGTCTTCACCTCTGTATGAAGCTTTGAAAAACTCGTAAAGTCAGTATACTCCAGCAGGATCTTAGCGCCCTCGTTCATCATGTCTATATCAAGATCAGCATGATTATACCAGGCAGAATCTGAATTGAAGGGATCCTTTCGTGTGGTGATCCAGTATTCGTATGTTCTTGAAAGCGCATCAAAGCGGGCATGGGCATCTTCTTTTACCCGGAAGATATCAAAAACAGATATATCCTTCGGGAGGAAGCTATTCAGCTTATATACCTTTTCAACAAGTTCAGACAGGATAAAATCCTGATCATGATCAAAATGTGCATAAAACTCGCGGGCATGAACACCGGTATCGGTACGGCCTGCACCTGTAACAGCAACTTTATGATTTAATATTGTACTTAAGGCCTCTTCAAGTACCTGCTGAACACTTAGGGCATTTTCCTGCCATTGCCAGCCATGATAAGCTGTGCCTTTATATGCCAGTTTTATGAAATATCTGTTCATGCTGATCATTCAGAATTATAAGCCTGCTGCAATTCCCGCAACCATCATCCCGATAAAGATCAGGGCGTAAAGGGCAATGATGATAATCATGAGTATCCCGATAAACAGATAATGATTTTTCAGGAAGCGAAATGCTTCATCAAGGGTGATCTCATTTTTCTGCAAGACAGCATTTTTCATATTTGTTGCAAACTTCAACAAATAATATACAGGGAAAAAATACACGACTGCAAAAAAGAGGTAAATAAAACTAAGGAATACAAACGGAATGCCGGGGCCCGGAAAATTACCTATAGTAGCAGAAAAAACCATCATGAAAATTGTGATCAATATTAATACTCCAAGGCCAATAAAGCCAATGATCGCAAGAAATAAAGCCCATTTCCTCGTGGTATCAAGATACTTCATAGAAATGGGAGAAAGCTTCATAAACTCCTGATCTTCTCCGGCGACGTCTTTTAATATTTCATTACTCATCTTAAAATGTATTTATTCTCAGGCAAGATACGTAAAAAAGTGCTAGGTGTTGAGTGTTGGGTGTTGAGTTGATTTCTGATTTCTAGTATCTATTTTGCTTATTAAGAAGTAGAAAAAATTATTATAGCTTAATATTTAATTAATAATCGGATTATTTTTGCACCGCACGAATATTCATATCATGATACAAATAATTACAGGGATAATAGCAAGTGCACTACATGTTTTCACCGGGCCTGACCACCTGGCGGCTGTAACCCCCCTTGCTATTGAAAGTAAAAAACGTTCGTGGAGCATCGGTCTGTTCTGGGGCCTGGGCCATGTTGCAGGCATGGTGCTAATAGGCATACTCTTTCTATTGTTCAGGGAATTTATTCCCATAGAAGCCATTTCGGCATATAGTGAGCAAATCGTTGGCATTGTTCTGGTTGGCATCGGGGTATGGGCGATCATAAAAGTTTTCCGGAATAAAACACATAAACATAAACATCCACATTTTCACTCAGAACCAGAACCCCATGTTCACATTCATGTACATCCACATGAAGCGGAGCATGATCATGCACATGTTCACAAAAAAGTAGTGCGCCAAAATAATATCACTGCATTTGGGATAGGTACGCTGCATGGATTTGCAGGCATTTCTCACCTGGTACTGCTTCTTCCAACACTGGCATTACCCTCCATTACTGATTCGATCATGTACCTGGGGGGATTTGCGGGGGGCACCCTGACTGCTATGATAGCATATGCAGCAATTCTGGGATATATCGGACAAAAATCCTCAGGCATGAACAATAAGAAAGTATTTATGATCGTAAGGCTTATTGGTGGAGCAATTGCAATCGCAATTGGGATATATTGGTTTTTATCGACAATTTAAAACTGGTTACTGGTTACTGGTTGCTGGTTGCTGGATACTGGATACTGGTTGCTGGTTGCTTCGTGCACCGTCCGCGTGTCGCCGTAGCTTTAGCGGAGGCACAAGCTTTAGCGTAGGTGTACTGGTTGCTGAATAAGGAACTAATCAATTCAACACCCAAAATTCAACACTCAAAACTATTATCCGTGATCATCTGTGTAGTCCGTTTCATCCGTGTTCCATTTAAATGCAAAATGTCGAATGCCGAATGGCCAATGCTACATACATCTGCATAAAAGCACCCAATTTAAAATTTAAAACTCAACACTCAAAACTTATATATAATATTCTTAGTTTTGTTAAAAATTAATTCATGAGAAAGATAGATACTTCAAAGCTGTCGCATGATGAATGCTGGAGTGTACAGATAAACGGAACCAGACATTGCCAGAACTGCAAATGGACCGGCATTTCAGCATGTGAAGGGCAGGACATTATCAATTCCGGAAGGAATCATCTTGGCTATAAAATTGGTGAGTATGGATTAATTGATGATGATTACGATCCAAGTTTCAATATGGCTATAGAGAATGATTGAAACTGAATGTTATACCATAAATTCCAAGTTCCAAAGAAACAAATTCCAAATTTCACCCAACACCCAACACTTCTTAAAGGCTGATTTGTTTATTCGTTGATTCGTTTAGTTGAAGGTTTGGGGCGTGATTTTGAAATCAGAAATTAATTCAACACTTAAAACTCAAAACTCAACACCCTTTCAGGTCTTTTGTAGCGAATTTTTCAGGGTGAAGCAGTCTTTTCTTCATGTATACAAGGGCGGCATTCAGGTTTGATTGCGCTTCCTCACTTATTCCTTCCTGAAATTCCCATTTGAAACCTTTGATATGTAACAATAAAACCAAAGGTTTTTTGTTAAACAGTTCCTCACACAATTTAACAATATAGCCGGGTGAAGCAGCATGCGTAGTGAATGTAAGGCCTGAGGTACCATCGACTTTACTCAGGCAGAAATCTTCAATTTCCTCTTCCGAAGCATCTGCGAATATTACCAGGTCCTTATCTGATATTGCATCAGCATCTTCAATATTCAGCTGATAATTGCTGTCAAAATAAAAATCGTACAGACCTTCAATAGCGGTCCATTCCCGTATCCTGTTTACGAAGGCATTTCCAAGCCCATCATCCTGTCTGCCCGGATTTCCGTATCCGTATATCAGTATTTTCAAAGTCCTTAGGTTCTTTTTTTATCGATCAGCTTATTGGATGCATCATAGAGTGAGATCTCAAGAGGCATTTTACCCAAGGCATGTGTGGCACAACTCAGGCAGGGATCATAGGCCCTGATTGCAACTTCAACGGCGTTCATCATCGGCTCAGTGATCTCTGTCTGTCCGTTCATCCAGGATTTGGCCACCCTGTTTACAGATTCGTTCATGGGTATATTATTATTGGTGGTAGACACGATAAGGTTTGCCATGGCGATCTGGTCATGCTCGTTGATCTTATAATGGTGAAAGAGGGTTCCACGGGGAGCTTCTAAAACACCAACGCCTTGTTCCAACTTGTTTCCCTTAGTTGTCAGTTCACCTTCCATCAGATCCGGATCATGAAGCAATTCCTTCATCATCTCCGCTGCATGAAGGATTTCGATAAGCCTCGCATAATGATAATGCATACACATATTGTTTGGTTTGCCATTGGTCATGGCTTTGTATTCTTCAAACTCCTTCTGTGCAAGCGGGCTTGGAATAAAGTCACAAGTATTCAAACGAGCCAGCGGCCCGACCCTGTACCAGCCTTTTTCTGTACCAAGATGTTTGAGGTAGGGGAATTTCATGTAGCTCCACGACTTCACTTCCTCTTCAATATAGTCATTGTAATTCTGATAATCCACATCATTGAGGATCCTGTTCCCTTCACTGTCGACAGCACGAAGCACGCCATGGTACAGGTCGAGCGCTCCGTCTTTACGTACAATGCTCAAGTGATTTGAAGGGAATTGCGCAAAGTTGTCGATGAACTCCTTATTTGCCTTGTAGTAACCTTTAAAGAAATCGATCGCACCCTGGGCCCAGCTGATCATGTGGTCAATATTCAGCGGATCAGGGCCATTCAGGAATGATTCTTTATCTTCAGCATAGAGGTGCTTGTTGATACCGCCGGGTATGGCGCCGGTACCGTGAATTTTTTTACCGGCGGTGGCACTAATGATCTCCTGCCCGAATTTACGCATCATCACACCCTGTACTGCCAGGTCTTTATGCATCAGTGCCACACCAATCACATTTCTGATGGCCGGATCACCGTCGATGCCAAAAAGCAGGTCAGGAGAAACCAGATGAAAGAAATGCAGTGCATGTGACTGAAAGATTTGCCCATAGTGCATCAGGCGGCGCATTTTTTCTCCGGTCGGGGTAAGCCCTTCACCCGTGCCTGCACCAACGATCACATCAAGTGCCTTGGCAGCTGCCAGGTGGTGGCTCACAGGACAAATTCCGCAGAGGCGCTGAACCAGTACCGGGGCTTCCCAGTAAGGCCTGCCCTGAACGAAACGTTCAAATCCCCTGAATTCAACAATATGAAGCCTGGTTTGAGAAACTTTGTTCTGGTCATCCAGGTGTATGGTAACCTTACCATGTCCTTCAACACGGGTTACCGGTTCAATGGTTATTTTCTGTGCCATATTATGCTTTCCTTTTTAATCAAATTTTACAACTTCGTAAGGTAATTTCAGCTCATCACCGGTTACAAGTGCAATAAGCGCATTCCAGATGAGGTCGGCCGTCGGCGGACATCCCGGCAGGTAATAATCGATCTTAACGATCTCGTGGCAGGGATAAACTTTATCGAGGAGCATCGGCAGCTCATCATCATTCGGAAGGATCTTCTCTGTGTTAAGTCCTACTGTGGGACCGTCAAGATAGGCTTCCCTGAGGCACTCTTCAACCGGAATCCCGTTCCTTAGGGCAGGAAGGCCACCCATGATGGCACATTCACCCACGGATACAAGTATCTTGCAATGTTTCCGAAAGTCTTTCAAAACATGTATGTTCTCACTGTTGCAGCATCCACCCTCAATCAGGCCGATATCACATTGCTTGGTGAAAGTTTTGATATCATCTATCGGAGATTTATTGAATTCAACCAAC
>JAIOSQ010000315.1 GCA_021107535.1 Bacteroidales bacterium
AGTTGATATTTCTTTCACCAAAGGCAAGGGAAGGCACAAAACGAAGGTCGAAGTACTTGCCAAGCCTCAGGTTCCCTACAATCCCTACGGTAAACCCCATGGTAGGATCGGATGTAACATTGAGCAGATTCATTGAATCGGCATATATATCCGGCGACTGCAATGAATCGTATGTGTAATTCTGAAATCCGTCCTTCATCTTAACGGTGAAGTGCATCTGGTTTATTGCCAAGATAAAACCGAAATGATACGGGGCATTGTTATATGCAGGGAGGTTCATCACACCCCTGTCCTGTGAGGTGGCTTTCCCTGCCGGGAGTATGATGAGGGCAATGATGAGTATGCTTATGTAACGTATCGACTTCAAAAAATTCCTGATTTACTTTTTCTATTTAACGAGTGTTTGTGATGAATATTTCAGTGAATTGAAATTTTGTGCAAACTTATGGATTTCTCTTCTATTCCCCAAGCTTATTGAGCTCTTCAAAAAATCGCTGCTTGTTGATGGGTACCACTCCCACTTTTTCACATACAATACCTCCGGCGAGGTTTGACACCGCGGCAATGGTCCTGGGTGTTGCACCACTGGCGAGGCAGAGTGATGCTACGCTAACTACGGTATCGCCGGCCCCGGAAACATCTGCAATGTTCCTGATATGTGCCGGCAGCAGGTGACTCTCCTTTTTACCGTCTTTTGTTGAAGAAATGAATATGCCATCCTCTGAAAGGGTGATCAGTGCAATATCTGCATTTATTCTTTCCAGAAGAATGTTAACTGTATCCTGCAGGATATGCTCATCCGGTTCCCGGAAATCGATCTTCATGCCTTCCTTGAGCTCTTTGAGGTTTGGCTTGAAAAGTGTTACCCCGCGATATAAGTCGAAATTTTTCTTTTTAGGATCGACAACAACCGGGATATCCCTGTCGCCTGCGCTTGCGATCAGTGTTGTGATCACCTCCGCTGTGAGGATGCCCTTGTTATAATCCTGGATGATCAGTACATCGATCTTTTCATTTGTGATGATCTTTTTGCATAATTGCAGAAATGCCTCTTCATCCGTTTTTTCCAGATCATGTGTGATCTCTTCGTCTACCCTGAGCAGCTGGCTGTTATTCCCGATGATCCTGAACTTGGTGGTGGTGATCCGTTTATCGCTACGGTATATTCCTTTTGTTGACATGCCTTCGTCTTTCATGATCTTCATGAAGACCTCGCCTTTCAGTTCAGAACCGATCACAGAGCAAAGTATGGGTTTGGCGCCAAGGGCCCTGATATTCACAGCAACATTGGCCGCACCTCCAAGCCGCTCTTCGCGGTGGTTTACATCAACAACGGGGACCGGGGCTTCAGGTGAGATGCGGTCAACAACACCCCATAAATAGGAATCTACCATCACGTCACCGACGATCATGACCCTGAGACCGCTGAAAGATTCAAGTAAGTGGGAGTATTTTGTAATCATTAAGTTTTGAGTGTTGGTCGTTGAGACGTTACATGTAACGTCTTTACTGATTTCTATTTCAGTTCTTTCAGTGCCTGGCTAACTCTGGCAATCGCGCTTATCATTAAATCTTTTGAAGCGGCATAAGAGATCCTGATACAGTTGGGATTTCCAAATGCATCGCCGGGGACGAGAGCCACATGGGCATTGTTCAGCAGGTACATACAGAGATCATTGCTGTTCCGGATCTCTTCTCCCTGAAATTTCTTTCCAAAATATGCTCTGACATCGGGGAAAAAGTAAAAAGCACCCTCGGGAACATTGTTTTTGAAGCCTGGGATTTCTTCCAGCAGGTCCAATACAAGGTCTCTGCGTTCGAGGAAGGTTTCCACCATGGCTTTGATCTCATCGGAAGTGGCCGGATCACATTTCATGGCTTCGATAGATGCATACTGAGAGATAGAACAGGTGGCTGAAGTTATCTGGCCCTGCAGCTTGTCGCAGGCCTTCGCGATCTCAAGCGGTGCAGCCAGGTATCCGACCCTCCAGCCGGTCATGGCAAATCCCTTCGATACTCCGTTGATGGTGATCACACGGTCTTTGATAAAATCGAATTGTGCAATGCTTTCATGTTTTCCTTCAAAGCTGATCAGTTCGTAAATTTCATCAGAGATGATATATATGCCCGGATGGGCGGCCACGACTTCCGCAATCGCTTTCAGTTCTTCTTTTAAATACACCGAACCGGTTGGATTGCAGGGGCTGCTGTATATCAGTACTTTGGTTTTCGGGGTGATGGCAGCCTCCAGTTGTTCGGCCGTGATCTTGAAATCATGCTCGATGGTGGCCTGTACCACAATGGGTATGCCTTCTGCCAGCTTGATAATCTCTTTATATGAGACCCAGTAAGGGGCAGGTACGATCACCTCATCGCCTTTGTTTACCAGGCATAGCATTGCATTGGCAATGGAATGCTTGGCTCCACCGGAGACCACGATCTGATCCGGAGAATAATCAAGCCCGTTATCTCTTTTGAGTTTTTCGGATATGGCCTGCCGCAATTCAGGGTAGCCCGATACGGGTGGGTAATGGGTCTTGTTCTCATCGATGGCTTTCTTTGCTGCTTCCTTGATGAATTCCGGGGTGTTGAAATCCGGTTCGCCAATGCTCAGGTTGATCACATCATAGCCTTTTGCCGTGAGTTCCCTGCTCTTCCTTGTCATGGCAAGGGTCTCCGATTCAGAGAGCATATTTATTCTATCCGATAATACTTCCATTTGATACTGCTTATGTATTAAAAATGAGAAGCAAAGGTACTAAATTCCCCTTCATGAAAAAGCCGGTCATAATATTTGCAATTATATTCGTATTTTGCCGTTAGAAAATCACTAAATCCAATTGCCATGACTGAATTCCTCGAGATACTCAAATATGTCCTTCCTTCATTGGTGGTTTTTGCTGCTGCCTATTTTCTGATCCGGTCTTTCCTTGACCATGAGATCAGGGAACTTAAAGAACAAAGTAAGGAAGATAATCGCAAAACGATGATCCCGCTACGATTCCAGGCCTATGAGAGGATCGTCCTCTTTCTTGAGCGGATCAGTCCCACGAACCTTGTACTGAGGATAAACAGGACGGGAATGACCAAAGAGATGTTGCAGGCTGAATTACTCAGGTGCGTGCGTGAAGAGTATGAACATAATCTTTCGCAGCAGTTATATATGTCGGACGAGGCCTGGGACCTGGTGATCAATGCCAAGGAGGAAGTGCTGCGCGATATCAATACGGCTGCGGCCCAGATGAAGGAAAAGGACACTGCAGCCGATTATGGGCAGCAGGTGATCAGTATTGCCCTGGACAAGAAGTCGTCCATGGCTCATAATGCGGCGCTGAGGTTTTTGAAGGCGGAGATAAGGGAGATGTTTTAATACTTCTTCTATCTTCTATCGCCTTCTCCTTCTACAATCTACAATCAAATCGCCTTCTTCAATCTCCAATCATAGAAGATAGAAGAAGTAAGCAAAAGTCAATTCCCAAAATCCTGCAGTTTATTCATTAGTTTTTTCCTGGTGAAGAAAATCCTGCTTTTTACCGTGCCGATGGAAATGTCAAGTTCTTCAGCAATCTCTTTATACTTAAATCCCTGCGTGTGCATTTCAAAAGGGATCCTGTGGTCGTTTGACAGCGCATTGATCTCTTTCAGTATCTCTTTCTCAGAATATTCGGAATCAGGGGTTACAATTGTCTGCGAACCCGAGCTGTTCAGGTGATACAGGTTGTCAGAGGTGTCGATGATGGTCCTGATACGCATGCTTCTGCGGTAGTTATTAATGAAAATGTTTTTCATAATGGTGAAGAGCCATGCTTTCAGGTTGGTCGAGTCCGCAAATTTATCTCTGAATACAAGGGCTTTCAGATAAGTTTCCTGGAGGAGATCCTGTGCATCATCCTCGCAGGAGGTCAGTTTCCTGGCAAAATACTCCAGATGCCTCTGCATGCTGGTGAGTTTATAGTTAAATTCTATACTTGTCATGGCAATGATATTTGTTTAATAACGTCTCTGCAAAGTTAAACAATAATAATCTCAAAAGTCAAGTTTTTTTTAATTTATTTTAGAATAAATCTAAATAAGAATTATAAAGAACAGATAAACAGCTGTTAAGGTATATAAGTAAAGCTGTACCGGATTAGTACTATAAAAACAATAATTCAATGAGACTAAATTTTCAAGAACAAAGTGAATTGAAAATTCAAAGCCGAATTGATGAGGCTGTCTCAAAAGGTCTAAAATTTAAGTCATTTCTGTATGTGTTACGTAATTCGAGGGCACAATTTGCATTTAACGAGTGTTTTTCAATAAGAACAAACATATTAGTTCAAAGCTTACCCATGCTTCGACTTCGCTCAGCATGACAAGGATTC
>JAIOSQ010000142.1 GCA_021107535.1 Bacteroidales bacterium
ACCAATGATCCTGACCATGATCTGTGAACGCTGTTTATCAAAGTACCAGTCTTCTTTTATTCTCAGACGCTTCACCCTGGTCGGGTCAAACTCAGTATAGATCACAGTATCATATTCTTCATAAGGGGGATATGGCCTACTAAGTACCTGGTGACTGGTATCTACCTGCCGGGCAATCACTTCCTGATAGGTGAGCGGGACCAGAAACTCATCGGTGGCAGAGATGTCATATGCAGTCATGGAGCCTTCTTTCAGGCCATCCATGAGGATTCGCATGAAACTTCTCCAGTCGTTATGTGGCTCAATAGGATAATAGAAATACTGGTTGATCTTTTCACGAAAATCAATTTCACGCCACAAGCGTTTCTGCCACATAACATCTGCTTTCCTGAGCGGAGGATATGGAACGGGTTTCATATTGATAAACCCACTTCCATCCTCAAACAATCCGTCTGTAGGAGGACTGTCAAGGATCTGAGCGTACGAAGATGTATTGCTCAGCCCTGTCAGCAAGGCTATAACTCCAAGGATGATGATTAGCTTTTTCATTGTACTGGTATTACAAGTTTCTATTGAATAGTAAGGTTAATGGTACCCAGGGTACGTTTTGAACCATCAGGCCCTTCTGCCTGGATATTTTCAAAGAAGAACTTCTGTCCTCTTCTTGAGTTCCTGATAATGTCTTGCATTTCAACGGTGAACTGATTCCCACTTCCTCTCTTCGGGAGCCAGTCACCATTGAGGATCGTAGCCATGGTAAAGGAAGTTACGATGAAGTTCAGGTCGAATTCAAAATCATACATTTTCGGGATGATAGCATTGGCAGCAAGAAGTGTATTCCTGTTGATATTTCCTTCTTTCATCCCTGCAATTTCAGCAACAGGGTCAGGTACCCTTTTAACACGGAATTCAAATGAACCCATGTTCATCATGCTTCCTTCATACTCAGCTGAAGCACTAACTGTTGCTTTGGTCGCTTCTTTTGGCATCCTGACGATCCAGTCGCCTCTGGCGTCAGGATCCGGTGTAATGGTACCGATAGTGATCGAAGGCCTGATCTTTTCTTGTGCGATACCCGGAGCTGATATTGATACCGGGTTGTCAACACCACGATAAAAAACATTCATTTTCTTGGCAGCCACTGTTAATGAAGGTGGAGCAACAATATATTCATGAGAGAAAGGATATTGCACCGGTTGGCCATCAGGATCAAGGATCTCGATAACGCCTGCAAATCTTTGCGGGCCTTCTGTGTTGGCATTCCACTCCAGAAAAACAACACCATCCTGTCCGGGAACTTCTCTTGCATGGGAAATATTAAAACTTCCTTCGGTGGCTCCCTGCTGAATAAAAGCTTTCGGATTCTGCTTTTTGTCAAAAGCCGCTACCAGAATCTGTGCTTCATACTTTTGTCCTTTGATGACATAATTTGTTTTTGGTATGATGGCAGCAGTGACATCACCGAATTTAAAGTCGGAAATAGTGATTTCACTAAAGAGTTCTGAGACAACGTCAATTTCGGTAATCTGGACTTCTGCAATGATCTTATTCAGGATCGTAACTTCTGCAGCCAGGATTGTATGATAAAAATGGTGTCTTTCCCAGGTTTCCGAAGCACCATCTGCATTATAATACTCTTCGTTGGTATACAATCCGATATTTACCCTGTGCCTGTAACCTTCAGGGATCAGCTCTTCCATTTTCAAGCGGTACTCGTCAATTTTATCCTTCAAAACGGCAGCCCTCCCCTGGGTAATGAAAAAACTAGTAGACCTGTCAAATTTGTCTTTAGAGTGCACAGTTCGAAGGTTCAGGATAAACTTTTTTATTGTTGTCTGAGGGTTCAGAGGATCAGGTATATCCTCTACAATATAATAGTTCTCTACAACGCTGGCAGAATCTTCTCTTTCTGAAAATTTTACAAGATCAAGAGTCAGTTTTTCAATATATCCGATCAGTTCTTCGCTATATTCTCTTGCGAGCGTTGCTTTCTCGAAATGTTCTCCCACCTTTGCGGGGTTCAGCCTGTATTGTTCAGAAAACTGATATCAGCAAGGATTTCATTGGTGGTAAGCATACTTTTGTTTACCACAAGAAAAGCGTCGAGGATTTGTTTGGAAACGTTCAGTGCCAGCAATGCAGTTAACACAAGGTACATCATCGCAATCATTTTCTGCCGCGGGGTTTCCTTATATCCAGCCATAATTGTTCAAATTTTAAGTTTTGTTTAGCTCAATAGTTTAATAAGTAGTGGCATAAAATGATACTATGCATCAGGTTTGGAGCCCATGGCATTCAGCATATTGCCGTATACCTTGTTAAGCGCGGCGACCCTGTCGGTAAGGGTATCCAGTTCCTGTTTGTATGCAAGGGTTTTTTCGCTGGAAGCACCGAGGTTTTCCATAAAAGACTCAAATGTTTGCTGGATTTTTGCAGCTGATTCAGACTGTTGGTTTGTAGCCTGAAGTTGCAATTCATAAGCAGCATTCAGTGCTGAAAGATTGGTGGAAATTCTTTTGAGTTCATCAGTGTAAGCAGCGCTGTCACTGGAGGTGAAATCAAGGGCTTTTGCTGATTCCGCCAGAGCATTTGCAGACAGGGAATATTTTTCCGCCAGCTCATTGGCTGAATGTGTTGCCGCCTTTATACCTTCTGTGAAGTCGTTGGTCACTTCCGTTTCTCTGCTCAGGCTTTCGGCCGCTTTGGAGTAAGAATCAGATAAACTGTTGGCACCTTCAGCAGCAGATTTGATGCTTTTCAGGTATTGCTCGGATGAATCGGCGTCCTGTTGCAGGGCACGGGAAGTATTCTTATAGGAATCACTCAGTTCTGAAACAGAAGATGATGCATTTTTTACGTTACTTACATATTCGTTAGTAACGGAGGCAGCATCTGTAATATCAGCAAGCTTAGAAGCATTATCGCTCATCTTTCTAAGCCCTGTCCCAAGGCTTTCGATGAGTGCCGGACCAATCTTAGCTTCAGAGAGCAGGTCATCCAGTTCTTCTGTAGGTTTCTTTTGTAGATCCTCTGCACGATACATACCGGCAAGTTCAGGATATACCAGGCTCCAGTCCGGATCGACGTGCGGTGGTTCAAAAGCTGAAAAGAAAAATATGAGAGATTCGGTTCCCAGACCTACGATAAGCATAATATCTGCACCCGCATAATGGTTGATTTTAAACAGGGCGCCTAAGATTACTACAGAAGCTCCCAGCCCGTAAAGTTTTGCCATGAAGTTTCTAAAGCCTCTGGTCCGAACAATGTTAGTTAAACCCATGATAAATAGTTTTTGT
The DNA here is from genome assembly GCA_021107535.1 of Bacteroidales bacterium. Lineage (GTDB taxonomy): Bacteria > Bacteroidota > Bacteroidia > Bacteroidales > B18-G4 > B18-G4. The sequence goes on from JAIOSQ010000142.1 coordinate 3,297, forward strand.
TGTTAGTTAAAGTTCTCTGATTTAGTTATGTTTATTTGGTTAGTTGTATACTCTTGAAGCCTTGGCAGGGTTGTCATCCTTGTTTCTGCCAAGAAACGGCTGCATGGTACGGAAACCGATATAAGCTTTCGCAGTATCCTGGAACTCATATGCCCTGGTTTGTACCTGCAGATAATATGCAATGTCTTTCCATGATCCACCTTTCACGACTTTTCTTTTCATGGCAGGAGGGTCATCTTCCTTCGCATTATATGTGTAGTTAGGATTCATATCCCATGTAAAGTTATATGATACAGGGTCGAAAGCGCTGATAGTCCATTCAGCAACATTACCTGACATATCATAAAGACCCCACCGGTTTGGCGGATAATGTCCGACGATCACGGTTCTCAGACCACCGTCATCAATATAATTTCCGCGAATTGGTTTGAAGTTTGCAAGGAAACATCCCTTGTCATTACGTACGTATGGGCCACCCCATGGATAAGGGCTGTTTTCATATCCGCCACGTGCTGCCCATTCCCATTCTGCTTCAGTGGGAAGGCGGAATTCAGCTACGCTGGTTTCATTTTTTTCTGATCTGAGATATGAGTTTCTTAATTCAGTTCTCCATACACAGAATGCCCGGGCCTGCAACCAGTTAACTCCGACAACAGGATAATGGTCAAAGGCAGGATGCCAGAAATATTTCTCGGTCATTGGATCATTGAAGGAGTATGTGTAATCATGGATCCAGCAGAGTGTATCAGGATAAACGCTGATGATCTCTTTACGAACATAAACTGAACGGTCTCTCATACCCTGTGGACGATTGGCAAAAGAAGCATTTTCATAATTACCATCTTCTGTCCAGTCTTTTTTCGCGGCAGCGTGAAGGTCAACCCAATAATATTCATAAAATAGCTTTCGGGTGTCGACTTCTTTTCTTCTGAAATATCTTTCGTGCTCCGGCAGATACATGTCTTCCAGGGCATCTTTTATTGCCTGATCATCAGAATCCCAGGGAACATCTTCTTCCCAATTGACCATTGGCGGATCAATGATCTGTCCTTTCTTTGTCTCTGTTCGGATATATGGCGGATCTGTAATACCATTATCATAAAGCATCCAGCGTGCGATTGAATCCCTTACCCAGAAAACAAACTGACGATATTCATTATTGGTAATTTCAGTTTCATCCATGTAATATGCGGCCACTGAAATAGTTTTCGGCTGGTGCAGGTTGCTGAAGTTAAAGTCCTGATCTCCTGTACCTTGAGTAAAACTCCCCTGGGGAATAAATACCATGCCGTATGGATCTGGCTGATAGAAATGTTTAGATTTTTGTCTTACACCAACGAGTTCACCATTGCCTGAGTTGCTGCAACTGTCAAGAATAATCAAGGCGATTAATAGTGCCAGATAGAATGGTAACTTTTTCATACTGTTTTGATATTGATTAAGTAGCTAACGATCTAGTATTACAATTATTATTTAAGAACCCCCAAAAATAAATATAATAATCACATGTCAAAGGTTTTTTTTAAAATTTAAAGGAAACGTGTGTTCCTGTAGCTTTTCCTTCCCTTATCCGGTTCAATCTTAAAACAATACTTTAACATGACTTCATGACTACCGCCTGTTCTCGACAGGCCAAGCCTGGAAGTTGTGATGTCGTAGGAGTATCCTAATTTGAAATTCTTATACTGTAATCCGAGGATTAGAGATACCGCATCCTGGTATCGGTAATTCAAACCTCCCCAGAACATATTTTTATATTCAAGTAAAGTGGCAATATCCAATTGCACTGCCGCCTGGTCAAATTTTATCATGGCGTAGGGCAGGAGTGCAAAATTTGGATGATTCCGAAAAACATACTCATACCCGCCCTGTATGTAAAATGTCCGGTCCAGTGTCATCTTATAAATAAAACTTTCAGTGGTATTGCTGTCTACATTTGTGGTCCAGTTGGCAAGTTCTTTGCCTTTGGTCTGAAGGATCTGATTTACAGAAATCCCGACGAAATAGTGATCAGAGACTTCATAGACAACACCCAGAGACGCATCAATGAGTATTTCGCTTTCTTCTCCCGTCAGCTTTTGCAGTAACTGGTCATTCGGGTCAACGGCTATAAATTTTGAAAAATCCACCGAACGATTATTAAAGCCAACTTGTGCGCCAACACCAAGTTTGCCAAATCCCATCTCCTTGATAAATGAATATCCGACCTTAAGAGTTATGGTTTTGGTAAAACCGATCTTGTCCTGCATCACCAGGGCTGAAAGCCCGCCCTTCAGGATCCTGACCGGTGATTCAATACTTACGAGGAAAGTTTCCGGAGATACCTTATTCCCTTCACTGTCTTTGAAGCCAGCCCATTGCTGCCGGACAAGGCCGGTTACACAAATGCCGTCACCGATTCCGGCAAACCCGGGGTTGGTATAAACCCTGTTAAACATATTTTGTGTGAATTGAGGCTCCTGCTGTGCCTGCAGGCTCGTTCCAATAATCGTCACAATGAAGATCAATATTGTGATTTTTATATGCCTCATGTTTGCTGTTTTCGGTTTATGGTACTATGGTGCAGCTAAAGTAACAAAAAAATAAACGGGTTTACTCTCCCGGTCTTTTCTTATCCTGACTTAATAACAGGTGGGTTTCCTGCCTGTGGTAAAAATATCAAGCCAAATTTACAAAATAACTGCCAATTACTTTCTACGTAATTATTCTCATTTTTAATGGTTCGCCAAGTAAGAGTATTTACTTAGCAATCATGAATTATGTAGGATAACGCAAACAATGAATAATTATTTTTATTTCGCTGTAAGAAACCACTTCCTGGAGATGTGATCATATTTATATGACTATGTTGTTGAGGGCTTCACTTTTTGTTTAGATATTCGTGCTTAGGATTTAACACTTCAATTAGTGCTTAGAATTTGTTGAGAGAAACACTCCATGCACTCCTTGGACATGGATTCTTTACTAAAGAAAATTTGCAGCTGGTCTTAGAAGTAGGCACGCAACTGAACACTGCCTACGTGTACGACAGGTATTTCGGGAGATTTGCGCCCGTCATATATCAGGCTGAATTGAAGATGATCGGATATGTCCTGCTGATAAGAAACATTCCAGGTTCCATTCCTGCCGGTACGTAGTCCTTCTAACATCACAAAGCCCAACGAGTTGTTTTCATCACCATTGTAGCTGATATCAATATAATTGGCTTTTACAAGCAGGGTGCCCCGGTTTACCATTCTGTAATTTATTTCTGTTCCAAGATCCCTTACCAGGGACCGCTCTCCTCCATCAGTGTTCTTGTTGTCTGCATATCGGAACCGAAAGCTTAGCCTGAATGCCGGGCCTGGCTGGTAGGATAATTCCGGATAGAGTTCCGTAAATCCGATATTGTAACTCCTTGATGAAAAAAAGTCGGAAATACTGGCTTTTCGTCCCTTTTCCCCTCCCATCTTTATGGTAAAAGCAGCATAAAAATTCCATCGTAGGTTGGCTACACCCTGGTAGAGCGTTCGGGTTTCGAAACCGTTTATCATATAAGCTTTGATTCTGTTACGCAGAAAACTGATGTCTAATCCGTATTTTGGGTTGGATTTGTTAAAATAAAAAGTATTCCTGAAGGAGGAATTGAGTGAAATGAGAGATGTATCCTGGATTTTGCTTTCCCTGATGAAAGGATTATATGCAATATTCAGGTCGTCGGTCGATGTTTTGTGTTCAATCCTGTAAATGGTCTGGTTGGAAAACCTGGTAAAAAATTTCAGGATACCGCTTTTGTTGCTCCAGATTGCTGCCGGGGACAAGTTCAGGGCTTCTCTGAACTGGTTGGTATAGGTTTTGATATATTCATTACTTGGTGTGAAAACGCGAATATAATTGGCCTGATCCTTGAAGGCTGCAATCTCAAATTCATTGAGTTGCTCAATGCCATCATTATTATAATCGACCCACATATAGACTCCTTCTCCATCGGAGACTTTAAGATAAGAGAAGTTTTGTTTTTGCTCCAGGCCTGACCCCACTTCGTAGAATGTGTTAAATGTAATGGCACCCTTGAACAACTTGAGGAAATACTCTATTCTTCCCACAATTACTTTTTCCGGCTCCGCATCGGATAAAGAAGAGTCTTTTATCTCCAGGTTTCTGTATGTCAAAGTTATGGTCAGCCTGCTTGCAGGGTTTTTTTTAAGACTTGTGCTGGCACCAACTTCACGGGCAAAGGTGGATGAACTTAAGGAATTGTTCCGCGGGTTTTTATCTAAACGCTGCCTGTAAAACACACCAAACTTGTTCACCGATGAATCATTGTTGCTTATGTATGCTTCCCAGGCATTATAACTAAAACTTGCTGCAGTGAGCGAGTCCGAAGCAGTTTCCCTGAATGCATTGTACTCCGATTCTTCTCTTAAGCCCAATGTAATCCACTTCATTTTCTTTGCTATTCCTGCATTGTGGCGGAAAAATTTAGTATTGAAGTCTTTTTGTTTCGTATTCAGAAGACTTCCCTCAACATTGAAGAAAAAATTGTGAGCGTTCAAATCTGCTGTAATACTGTTCATCATCCCACTGTATGCGGGTCCGTTGTCCAGTATACTGAAACGATAAGTAGCAATCCCTTGTTTGCCATTGTCAACACCAATTTGTACATCCCCCATATGCTGATCCTCATTGCTTGTCAGATGCTCAATATTCCAATCGCGGTTAAATTCAACCTTTCTGTAAGGTTCAATAGCTTTGAAGTTCTTTTTTACCCATTCGTATCTTGCGCCACTCAGCAAATGCCATGGATTTTTTTCATTTTTACTGATTCTTGTCCGTTTGTCATACCCGAGAACTACAGCAAAACTGGTATTGTCAGCCCGGTCTTTGGATGAAAAAGTGTTGATGTCATAATTGCTCACACTGAACTCGGATTTAAACTTTGATTTTTCATTAAATGTATAGTCAACACCAAAAGTTAGCATCTGTGTTTTTTTGGGAGTTACAAGCAGGATCAACGGCATGTAATTTCCCTGGGGAATTCCATTGACCGGGGCAACCCAGCTGAATACCCGCCCATTTGCATCGCTGCTTACCTGTTTATAAAACCCTTTATTCTCTCCTACAAGACTGAACCCAAGCTTGTAAACTGCGCTGTCAGGGTTTGTTGAATGGACAAAAACAGAATCGTAAAGTATATTGTTTACCAGCGTATCGACCATTTTATACCGGACTTCTTCTCCCGAAAACCCCACACTATCGATATTCCACCAGTAAGCCTTGTGAATACTATCACCGACATTACTTAGAAATTCTTTTTGATCAGATGTGAGGTCCTGCTGGAGGGCTTGGTTCTTCAGGTCTTGTTCTGAAAATGCATTTATCCTGACATCTAGTTTATTGTTGGTAATGCCGGTTGAGACGAAAAACATGGATCTTGCATAATCGCGTTCAGCATATTCAAATTCGACCACGATCCTCTTTTCTTTGGTGATAAGAACATTGGGTGTGAAAGTGATTTCTCCTGTGTTGTAATTTATGATGTAGTCAAAATCATCCCCCCGTATCATTGGAATACCATCGATGAAAACTTTTTCAGAGGCGGCAAGAACCATGATATAAGATTCACCATTATTACCGATCAGTTTATAGGGTCCCTGGTTCCCTTCTTCTCCCTGTATACGGTTCCGGGCAAACTTTCCTTTGGCCAGGGCACCTGCAACTCTCACATCCATGCTCCATTCATGCTTGCCATTTTTTATTTTGCCAAGGCCAAAACTGGTGAGGAAGTCACCCCCCTGGGCTTTTTTATAGAAGTTCATGAAATAGCTATCCGGTCTTGTGAGCTCATAGTCGCCGGCGATCAGACGCGAATTTCTGTATTTCAACTGGATGAATACCTTATCAAATTCCTGTATTTGTTGCGTATTTCCTTCCGGTTGTATGGGTATGTTATTATCTGTGATGGCTGCAAGGATCTCGATCTCACTGCTCAGCTTGCCTGAAAGTTGAAGATTAAAGCTTGAATTTACCACCACATCCTGGCTATTACCGAAAGAAACTCCACGGGAGATGCTCCCGCTTTTATTCAGGCCATCGGTTTTGAAAATATCGCTGCCCTGTCGGGTCTGAGTATACACAAATGGATTCACAACTCCCTGTATGTCGGGTTCCAGAACTGACAGATCTTTGTGCTTATATTCTTCTTCAAATAAGAATGGGAATACCCTGTATGAGCAGCTGAATTCACCTTCGTGTTCCTGCAAAGAAATTGATGGCAGCAGATATGCTTTAACGTAGTCTGCAAAATACAGGCTTGTATCTACCAGAGTCCCGTTGTGATATCTCAGTTGAAATGAACCCGGCACCATAGAAAGGCTGTCAAGGAAGATAGTATCATTGTCAATAATGACCGGCTTCATCCGCAGGTTACTCAATTTTTGCGCTGAAGTGGTGATGCTCAAAACAAGTAAGATCAAACTGATATATAGTTCGGGCCGTTTCAAATTAGCTTACATCTGTGCTTATGAATTAATGTAAAAATCACCTGCCTATTGTGTTTAGGAATGAATAAAAGCTTGCGGATTGCCTGCACTGTTGATAAATTAATTAGAAAAATCAAATTTTCACTATACATAAATATCTGTATTCCAGCTAAATAATAGGCAATATGAATTTAATACATTTTAAGTATTTCCAATTGTTTAAAGATATTATCTTTGCCCGCCGGATTTTAAGATCTGGAGACATATAAAAAGTAAAGATATGGCATTCGTAACAAAGGAAAAATTGTTTTCAGCAAAATGGTTCAGGGCATACAGCCTGATCCTGGTAGGTACTTTTATTATGGCGAGCGGCTTTGTATTGTTTATTGCACCGCATAATATTGTCCCTGGTGGTGTATACGGTATCTCTATTGTTATTCATCATTATACCGGGTTTCCCATTGGGATGACTGCGCTTGTCTTTGATATTCCGTTAACCCTTATCGGGATCAGGGTGCTGGGTCCGAGGTTTGGTATAAAAACTGTTGTGGGTTTCGTCCTGACCGCTGTTTTTGTTGATGCGCTTACCTACCTTTGGGGAGTGAAGGCGCTTGTACCGGATGATGTGCTGCTTTCTTCCATTTTTGGTGGTGTTTTCATTGGCCTTGGCCTGGGATTGATATTCAAGTCAAAAGCTACCTCCGGTGGTTCTGACATTGTGGCCATGATCATTTCAAAGTATACCAGGCAGCCACTTGGCCAGCTCATGATCTATGTTGACTCCGTAATCGTGATTGTTGGTTTATTTGCCTTCCAGGACTGGAAAATCCCCCTGTATTCATTAATTGTAATTTATATTTCAGGAAGGGTTGTTGACCTGGTATTGCAGGGTATTTCTTATGATAAGACCTTGTTGATCATTTCAGAAAAGCATCCTGAGATCAGGGATAAGATCATCAATGACCTGAACAGGGGAGGAACTTTCCTGAAAGGCGAAGGGATGTATAATGGTACGGAAAAATCGATCATTTATACTGTTTTAAATCGCAGGGAGCTGGCCATCCTCCAGGATTTCATTAGTAGGGTCGATCCTGATGCATTCCTTACAGTGATCAATGCCAATGAGATTCTGGGAAAAGGCTTTAAATCTTTAAGGGAAAAAGTTTCAGAATAGTATTGGAGCGACGATCTAATTAAACAATTTGATGATATCGTTACCATTGGCATAGATCAGCAGTGCAAAGATCATGATCATGCCCACGATCTGGGCATATTCCATGAATTTATCGCTGGGTTTCCGTCTGGCGAAGATCTCATACAAGAGGAACATCACATGTCCGCCATCAAGTGCCGGTATAGGAAGAATGTTCAGTATCGCAAGCATAATGGAAAGAAAAGCGGTTAAGCGCCAGAAACGCTTCCAGTCCCATTCGGCCGGGAAAATGTTTCCTATAGTAATAAATCCACCAACTGATTCGTAAGCTTTCACTTCGGATGAAAACAACAAACGTAGCTGTTTAAGGTAGTCACCAATGCCACGGTAACCCTTAACAATACCTGCCGGGATGGATTCAGCAAAAGAATACTCCCTGGTATTGAAATGGAAGAATTCCTCGGGAGAGATCCGGTAAACACCTATGACTCCTTCTTCCGGAACAGTAAATGATACAAGAATTGTATCTGCTCCCCTTAAGCTTGTTATGCTGATATCCTCTCCTTTAAGTTTCGGTATTTCCCGAATATATTCATAAAAATAAAGTAGGGGTTCATTGTTCAGGGCAATCAGTTGATCACCGATTTGCATACCTGCTGCTTCTGCGGGAGAATTAACTTTGAATTTTTCAACCACATAGGGGAATCTGGCTGAGATGAAATTAGGATTCTTGTGCTTCACCAGTTTACCAATACTTCCCGGAGGAAGATGGATATCTAAAAGCTGATTATCCCTTATCACCTGTATGGTTTTTGCTTCATCCAGGATCAGTGTAATAGGTATCAGATGAAATTCTTCAACTTCCTGGCCGTCAATAGAAATGATCCTGTCGCCGTTTGCCAGGCCCATGTCCATACCTAATGAATCTACGGCAATACCATACTTGTTTACTTCAGAAGTTGGCAGGTAACTTTCGCCCCATGTATAAAGCATGAAGATATAGATCACCATGGCCAGGATCACATTCACAATCACGCCACCGAGCATGATGATGAGTCTTTGCCAGGCCGGCTTTGACCGGAATTCCCAGGGCTGAGGAGGGCTTTTCATAGCCTCTTTATCCATGGATTCATCGATCATACCGCTGATCTTTACATATCCACCAAGCGGAAGCCAGCCAAGGCCGTATTCTGTTCCCTTGAAATTGAATTTGAATATGGAAAACCATGGGTTGAAGAAAAGATAGAATTTTTCTACACGGGTGCGAAAAATCTTTGCTGCAATAAAGTGCCCCATCTCGTGAAAGATCACCAGAATGGATAAACTGAGCAGTAATTGTATTATTTTAATGAGTATTTCCATTGTAATTCCTGATATAATTTATCGCTATCGCCCTGGCTTCTTCATTGGTTTCAATATAATCATCGAAGTCTGGTTTTTCAATATATGATATATCTTCTAAACACTTTTCAATGATTCCGGGCATTTGCAGAAATGTGATCTTTCTGTCAAGGAATGCCCGAACTGCAATTTCATTGGCGGCATTCAACGCACATGGAATATTTCCACCAGCCTTCAGGGCTTCAAAAGCGAGTGCAAGATTACGAAATTTTTTTAAATCCGGAGCCTCAAAACTAAGGTTTGGATAATCAGTTATGCTGAACCTTGTAAATTCCGATGGCAGTCTGTCGGGATAAGTAAGTGCATATATGATCGGCAGGCGCATATCCGGATGGCTGAGCTGGGCCTTTACGGACCCATCATGAAATTGTACCATGGAGTGAATCACTGACTGTGGATGGATGATAACTTCGATCTGATCGGGTTTGAGCCCGAACAGCCATCTTGCTTCAATTACTTCAAGGCCTTTATTCATCAAGCTTGCCGAGTCTATCGTTACCTTATCTCCCATATCCCAATTGGGGTGCTTAAGTGCCTCTTCAGGAGTGACTTTTTCAAGAAACTGCCTGTCTTTTCCTCTGAAAGGTCCGCCGGAAGCAGTAAGATACACCTTTTCCAATGCATCGGCAGACTCACCGGCGAGACACTGAAAGATAGCTGAATGTTCTGAGTCGACAGGGATAAGGAAAGTACGATATTCTATAGCCAGCCGGGTTACAAGTTCTCCCCCTGCAACAATAGATTCTTTGTTAGCCAGCGCTATAGGTTTCCCGCTTCGCAACGCTCTTACCGTTGGTTCAAAACCTGCAAACCCGACAATGGCATTCAGTACCATGTCGATGTTGTCACTTTCCATCACCTGTGATACGGATTTCTGACCCGAATAAACCTTGATATCCAGATTGGCCAAGGCATTGGAGAGCTCTTTATAATGATTGTCATTGGCAATGACCACCATATCAGGATGAAATTCTCTGGCCTGCTGAATGAGCAATTCGGTGTTGTTGCCGGCGGTCAGGATCTCAACAGAAAATTTATCCGGATGAGTACGAACGATATCCAGACTTTGAATGCCGATTGAACCAGTTGAACCAAGTATGGCGATACGTTTTTTGCTCATCCTTATGCTGCTAAAAAGTCATATATTCTTCAGGGTCAACAGGGGTGCCTTTGCGCCAGAGTTCAAAATGAAGGTGTGGCCCGGAAGATAGTTCGCCGGAATTTCCTACTACAGCTATGGGGTCGCCTGCCTTGACCTGACTGCCAATGTTTTGCAGTAAGGTAGAATTGTGCTTATAAATAGAAATAATGTTTCCGCTGTGCTGAATAGCAATGGTGTTGCCTGTTTCCGTTGTCCAGTCAGCAAAAATGACCGTTCCGTCCAGTACTGACTTAATAATAGCTTCATTGCCGGTGGCAATATCCACACCATAATGTTTCTCGGCAAGGTTGAATTTATTGATGATGATCCCTTCAACAGGTGGGAAAAATACAATGTCACTTATTTTCAATTCACTATCATACAATCCTTCGGTTTCAAAGAAAAACAAGTTGTATTTTGTTTGCTGATCGTACTCGGCTCGCAGGATAGAATCTTCCGGTGATGATTCTATTGTAATGCTGTCATAGTTAATGCCTGATTCCATGTTAGGTGAGATCGAATCAAAAATTTCCTTGCCCTCAATAATATTCCTGATATTTTGCAGATAGACATCTTTAGTCCTCAGTGCATTTTCAAGTGAATCGGCCCTTTGCTCCAGACGGTAGAGCTGCCCCGGAATATTTACATCCATATAACCCGGGATGTATTCACGGATGGGTGTGAAGGCAATGATGAATATGGTTAATGTGATCAGGATAATCGAAATGGATACAGTCAGTAAAAACACGTTCAGCCTTGAAAGGCGAAACGACAGACGCTCTTCATAGGTCTCATTGTTCATGATCACGAGGCGGTACTTGTCACGGAGTTTATAGTACCATTTTCGATCGTTTCTTTTTCTCCTGGCCATTTGATAAGTTTGTATTAAGCGAGCTGCAAATATCGGAAAAAACAAGATGCGGGATACAAAGTAGCAGTTGCTTGTGATATTAAAACCCAAAGGATTCGGGTCAAATAAGCACTAATTACCGGCTGCTGTAAACAAATTACGCAATTCTTTCCCTATATTTGCAGCTATCTGATAATAATTATTAAAAAAAGTAGTTAATCAAGCATAATTTCCCGTTAATTTGATTAGCAGAAAGCCATATCGTTCATTGGCCCCGGCCATGTTATTTGTACTGGTCATCGTATTGGGATCCTGTTCAACAAAAAAGAACAGTTTTACCCGCCGGATGTACCACAACCTGACCTCACATTATAATGTTTACTGGAATGGTAAGGAGGCACTTATCCAGGCCGAGCAGGAATTACAGGCCGGTGTTAAGGAGAATTATAATATGGTCTTGCCCATGTTTAATTACGGAACGGAGCAGGAAGCAAAAACGGTAACTCCTCTGCTTGACAGGTCCATCGAGAAAGGATCAAAAACCATTCTTAAACATTCTATGCGCTTTGGGGGCAAAGAGCGTATTAAGTGGATCGATGATGCTTATATGCTTATTGGTAAATCATATTTCTACAAGCATGATTACTTCAGTGCACGCAGGTCCTTCAGCTTTGTTATGCGTGAATACGAGGATAATCCCACAAAATATGAGGCGATGCTCTGGCTTGCCAGAACCTATATTGAGATGGAGCAGTTCGAAAAGTCGGAACCCCTGTTGAATCTTATTCAGAGCGATATGAACGATGAAGAAAATATACCAACATCGGTCTATAAGGAGTTTGCGCTCGTGAATGCCGACCAGTATATAAAGCAGGAAAAATACGATTATGCGCTCGACTATTTGTATGATGGCATTGCCAGGGTGGGTAAAAAAGAGATCAAGACCAGGGCTAAGTTCATACTGGCTCAGATATACCAGATGGATGGCGATTTTGAGCAGGCCTCACAATTGTACGCGGAAGTTATCAAAAGGAATCCACCCTATGAAATGGCCTTTCAATCGAAGATTAACCTTGCCCGTGCCTATGAAGCAGACAACGGCGACAGCAAGAACATCATCAAGTACCTGAGCAGGATGCTGCGTGATGATAAAAACAAGGAATTTCTTGATCAGATATATTTTGCGCTGGCGGAAGTGGCATTCAAGAACGAAAATGATACCCTTGGGATACATTATCTCAGGTTGTCCGTGGCCAGAAGTGTAACCAACAACTATCAGAAATCTACTTCATCGCTGAAACTGGCTGATATTTATTTTGCGATGCCTGAGTATGAGCTCTCTCAGGCCTATTATGATACGGCAGTCACATTTTTGCCTGAGGATTATCCCAATTATACCGAGATCAAGAATAAAGCAGACAAACTCTCGGAACTTGTTGCTAATCTATGGGTTATTCAGGTGGAAGATAGCTTACAGATGCTCGCATTTATGTCTGATGAGGAAAGACTTGCCATTATCGATGAGATCATTAAAGAGCTTGTCGAGGAAGAGCAACGACTGCGGGAAGCAGAAGAACTTGCCCAGAATATGGCAGCATTTGATCAGGGTCAGAGCGGATTTGCCACAAGCCAGCCCATTGGAGGGGCTAAATGGTATTTTTACAGTACGAATGCTTTGAGCAATGGTTACTCAGAATTTATTCGGAAGTGGGGAAACAGAAAGCTTGAAGACCTGTGGAGGCTAAGAGAGAAGCAGTTGATCGCTTATGAGCCTGATGAAATTCTGGACGAAGAACTCGACAGCCTGATGCAGGCAGGCGATACCCTTGGAGTTCTGGCTTTGGACCAACATAATCGTGAATACTATCTCAAAGACATCCCTTTCACGCAAGAAGCCCTGGAAAAATCGGATAAAAGCATTGCTGAAGCCTATTACAATCTTGGATTGATCTATGTTGAAGGCCTTCATAACCCCACCAAGTCTATCGAGGCATATGAAACCTTGCTGGAGCGTTATCCGAATAATCCGAATAAGCTGAAAGTATATTACCAGCTTTATCGCCTCTATCTTGATATAGGGGATTCAGGGAAATCGGATTATTATAAAAATCTGATCATAAATGATTTTCCGGACAGCGATTATGCCATGATCATTCTTGATCCGGATTATTACAAAAATATGCAGGCCAGTGAATCGGAACTGAGCACATTATACCACAAAACATACAGCGCATTTGAGAACGGCCGGTACTATACAGTCATCAGCAACAGCGATATGGCAGTAAATCTATACGGAGACACTGCCAGTCTTATCCCGAAATTTTTATATCTGAAGGCCTTGTCTATCGGAAAAGTGGATGTGGTTGATTCTCTTGCAGTGGCCTTAAAATTCATCGTCACTAATTATCCGAACAGTGAAGTAAAACCTCTGGCCCAGAACCTGCTTAACTATATTTCCAAAGACCGGCCGGATCTGGGTACAGGCGTAAGTCAGGTTCAGCAGGATACAGTTTTCCAGTCTCCATATACCTATGATCCCAATAGCATCCATTTATACTTACTGGTAGTGAAAAGGCAAGCAGTGAAACTAAATGCCATGAAGGTGAAAATCTCGGATCATAATAAAAAATATTACAGTCTCAGAGAATTATCCATCAATAGTGTATTGCTGGATGAGAACCGCTATATGATCACGGTGGGCAATTTCGAAAGTGCCGCTGAAGCACTGACATACTTCAATCAGACCAGCGGAGATGAGTATGTTTTCTCTGACCTTGGAATAGGGAATTTTTCCGAGGCTGTTATTTCTATGAAGAACTACCCCATCTTTTACAAGGATAAAGGTGTCAACTTATATTTGAGATTCTTCGAGATCGAGTATCTCGAGGATTAAACTAACTAACTAATGAAAAATGAAAATGGCTAAAAATGTCAATGGCGACGTGCAGTCTGTGAATATGCTGGGTGCCGGAACTACAATTAAAGGTGATATTCAATCGAATGGCGATTTCAGGATAGACGGAACACTTATAGGCTCCATCCATTCAAAAGGGAAGATTGTCATAGGAGGTACAGGTAATGTTGAAGGCGAAGTGGTTTGCCGAAATGCAGATATTTCCGGCCGGGTGAAAGCACAGCTAACAGTATCTGAATTATTAACATTAAAAGCATCGGCCCGACTTTCGGGAGAGATTACTACAAGTAAGTTGTCTATTGAGCCCGGTGCTAAATTCTCAGGTACCTGCAACATGAGTGAATCAGGTGCCAGGGTGGATAAACCTACCCTTGATGGAACCCAGAAAGAAAGAGAAAAAAGCGCTTAATGCATATGCTAAGTACTCATCCATTACTTTCCAGATGCTGGTGATCATACTTGCCGGTGTATTTGGAGGGCGAGAACTGGACAAATGGATACCGTTAGGATTTCCGGTATTTACATTGTTTCTCTCAATATTGGCGGTTATTCTTGCAATCTATTACGTAATTAAAGATTTCCTCCGAAAATGAATAATAAAAGGATTTTTCAAGGCTTCATCAGAAAAACGGCCATTACCACAATTGTGGTGATCGCTGCTGGAATGCTCCTGTTTACAAACATTCCGGCGGAGTATTATTCTCCGGCATTTCCGTTTATAGTTGGTTTCTTCTTCTTTGTTACGATCATCGTGTTTTACTACATGCTTAAAGCTGTTGATAAGCGTCCCGCACGTTTTGTAAATGTTTTTATGCTCACCACTATGCTTAAACTTATGTTATACCTGGCGGTGATGGTCGTGTATGTATTGCTAAATCGTGAGGATGCAAAGCCGTTTATCTTAACATATCTTGTCCTGTATATCATCTATACCGTCCTTGAAGTAGGTTCCATCCTTAAGGTAAACAAAGAAAAGAGCAGAGGTACACCCCCCCCTGCATCGTAATTTTGCAGCAGCAGCGAGCTTAAGTTTGGATTCATCCTAAACTAAAAAATGAATTTATGAGTGATAAACAAAAATTACTTGATTATGAAAGAATAGACAGCTTTGATCAGGAAAAGATTGAAAAGCTGAGCGGTCATTATTCTGAAATCCTGAAACTTATTGGGGAGGATGTAAACAGGGAAGGATTGATCGATACTCCTGTCAGGGTGGCAAAGGCCATTCAGTATTTTACTCATGGCTATGATGTTGATCCGGTTGAGATCCTTAAATCTGCCAAGTTTAAAGAAGATTACAGGGAGATGGTCATTGTAAAGGATATTGATGTTTTTTCCATGTGTGAACATCACATGATCCCGTTTATCGGTAAAGCCCATGTTGCGTATATTCCAAATGGTTATATTACCGGCCTCAGCAAGATCGCCAGGGTTGTGGAAGCATATAGCAGACGTTTACAGGTACAGGAGCGTTTAACCACACAGATTAAAGATGCCATTCAGAATACCCTGAACCCTTTAGGCGTTGCTGTTGTCATTGAAGCAAAACACCTTTGTATGGTGATGAGAGGGGTGGCCAAGCAAAATTCTGTGACCACTACATCTGATTTCACCGGTGCCTTTAAACGGCAGGAGACCAGGGCGGAATTCATTCATTTATTGGGCATGAACTTGTATTAAAGAGTTAAATGTTAAATGTTGAATTTTAAATGTTTAGTTAATTGATTCTAACTTTTCACTATTCACGCCTCACACTTCACGAATTAATAAATTAGTTGTCCATTGTAATAATATTACTATTTTTGTGGCCTTAAATCAGGCAGATACCTGGTTTTTAGATACGATTAAAAGACTTAAGATTAAGGTATGAGAGCATATGTATTCCCGGGCCAGGGCGCCCAATATCCGGGCATGGGTAAAGACCTTTACGAGGGTTCCGGATTAGCAAAAGATCTATTTGGGAAAGCAAATTCTATTCTGAAATTCAGGATTACGGATTTAATGTTTGATGGAACTGATGAAGACCTCAGGCAGACGAAAGTCACCCAACCGGCTATCTTTCTTCATTCAGTGATCCTGACCAGGGTTCTGGGAGAGAATTTTAGGCCGGATATGGTGGCTGGACACTCTCTTGGAGAGTTTTCAGCTTTGGTTGCAAATAAAACCCTTTCGTTTGAAGATGGGCTACGACTGGTATCAAAAAGGGCCATGGCCATGCAAAGAGCTTGTGAGATCGAACCATCCACTATGGCTGCCATTCTTGGGATGGAAGATGAAGAGGTAGAAAGCATCCTGAAAAATGTGGATGATATTGTTGTGCCTGCCAATTATAACAGCCCCGGGCAATTGGTTATCTCCGGAAGTATCTCCGGCGTGGAAAAAGCATGCAAACTTTTTGAAGAAGCTGGTGCAAAAAGGGTGATTCCCCTGAAAGTTGGCGGTGCCTTTCATTCGCCATTTATGGAACCTGCCGGTAAAGAATTGGCTGAAGCCATCAATGCAACAAAATTCAATAATGGGATATGCCCGATATATCAGAATGTCACCGGACAGTCTGTAACCGATATTGAGATCATCAAAAAGAATCTGGTGGCGCAGCTTACCTCACCTGTAAGATGGTCTCAGATTGCCAGAAATATGATCGCTGACGGAGCCAGTGAAGTTATTGAGGTTGGGCCGGGAGCAGTTTTACAAGGACTGGTGAAAAAAGTGAAACGGGATATTATTACCTCCAGTGCAGTAATGCCGGACTGATGTGATTAACGATTAACGGATTAACGATTAACGATATTTGATTTGATCATCTGCTTGAGTACATTTTATCATAGTACTTCTGATAATCACCTGAGGTTACATTATTGAGCCATTCTTCGTTGGCAAGGTACCAGTCGACAGTTTTTTCGAGGCCTTCGCTGAATTCAAGGGAAGGTTCCCAGCCAAGTTCGCTTTGTAGTTTACCTGAGTCGATGGCGTAGCGGAGGTCGTGTCCGGCGCGGTCGGTGACAAAGGTGATCAGCTTTTCGGAAGTGCCTTCCGGACGGCCCAATCTGTCATCCATGATCTTGCAGAGCAGCTTCACCAGGTCAATATTTTTCCATTCATTGTTTCCTCCGATATTATAAGTTTCTCCAATGCATCCCTTGTGGAAAATCCTGTCGATAGCAGATGCGTGATCGACCACATACAGCCAGTCGCGCACATTTTCTCCTTTACCATAAATGGGAAGAGGCTTGTTGTGTTTAATATTGTAGATTATCAAGGGGATGAGTTTCTCCGGGAACTGATAACCACCATAATTATTGGAACAGTTGGAGATTATCACTGGTAGTTTAAAGGTATGATACCAGGCCCTGACCAGATGATCGGAACTGGCCTTGGATGCCGAATACGGACTTCGGGGATCGTAGGCAGTTGTTTCGGTAAAAAGGCCTGTATCACCGAGTGAACCATAAACCTCATCGGTTGAAACATGATAAAACAACCTGCCCTCATAGTTGTCCTTCCAGTGATGACGGGCTGCATTCAACAGGTTTACGGTTCCAACAATGTTGGTATGAATAAACTCGGTAGGATTGGATATGGACCTGTCGACATGCGATTCGGCAGCAAGATGGATTACCCCATTGATGTCATGATCGTCAAAAACCTTTTGTATGGCGTCGGCGTCATTGATATCTGCCTTTATGAAGGAATAGTTTAGCTTATCCTCAACATCCCTTAAGTTTTCGAGATTACCGGCATAAGTGAGGCTATCCAGGTTAATGATCCTGTAATCCGGATATTTGTTTAACATGAACCTGACCATGTGCGATCCGATAAATCCGGCTCCGCCGGTAATAAGAATTGTCTTCATATCAATTTAATTTGAATTAGAGATCCACCTTCTTTGATGGTGGATTTTTACTGTTTATTTTTTATTTGCAATGCCTTCTCCCATTTCCAGGCTGAGAGCATCATCTCGTCGAGGCCTCTTTCTGCTTTCCAGCCAAGTTCCCTGTTGGCGAAGCCAGTGTCGGCCCAGACTTTTTCAATATCACCTGCACGCCTGCCCGTGATCTCATAATTCAACTTTTCTCCTGAAACTTTTTCGAATGAGTGGATCACTTCCAGAACGGTGAAACCATTCCCCGTTCCAAGGTTAAATACTTCCCAGGGATCTTTCTGTTTATCTTCCATCATGCGTTTGAGTGCAATTACATGCGCCTGTGCGAGATCAGCAATATGGATATAATCACGAATGGGGGTACCGTCTTTTGTTCCGTAATCATTTCCGAATACCATCAGCTTTTCACGCTGGCCGATGGCTGTTTGTGTAATATATGGGACCAGGTTGTCAGGAATTCCGAGCGGCAGTTCACCGATAATGGCCGAAGAATGTGCCCCGATGGGGTTGAAATACCTGAGCGCAATACATTGAAGGCTTGATGCACCAACTTCATCTTTTAAGATATCTTCTGCGATCTTTTTGGTATTTCCGTATGGCGATTCGGCATCCTTACGCGGGCTGTCTTCATTCACCGGCAGAATATCAGGCTGGCCGTAAACGGTGCAGGAAGAAGAAAAGACAAAGCGATTCACCCCGTGCTTTTTCATTGAATTTAAAAGGTTGATCAGGCTAAAAATATTATTTCTGTAATATTCCAGTGGACGCTTAACAGAATCCCCCACTGCCTTTAAGGCTGCAAAATGGATCACGGCAACAAGGTCGGTATGCTTTTCGAAAATGCTTTCTGTCTGAGAAGGATCACTCAGGTCGACCTCTTCAAAAGCCGGAACCAAATCTGTGATCTCACCGATAGACTCGATAACACTCCTTTCAGAGTTGACAAGGTTGTCTGCCACAACCACGTCATATCCTGCTTGCTGAAGTTCAACTACAGTATGTGAACCAATGTAGCCTGCACCTCCTGTAACCAGTAT
>JAIOSQ010000175.1 GCA_021107535.1 Bacteroidales bacterium
CCAGTATGATCCCGATCACCAGCTCATTTCCCATGAACAGGTTCAGGAATTCCCTGATCAGAACGAGCTGCACAATGAAACAAGTGAAACCAAGAATGAAGGCCAGGACCGGGAGCGTAGTATGTGGGGTTTTGGACATTTCCAAAAGTTTATTCGTTGATTTGTTTATTCGTAAGGTATGGGGTCTGAGGTGTGGGGCATGAGGCATGCACATTGCAGACTTCCAAAATAATTCAAAATTTAACATTTATCCAGCAACCAGCAACCAGTAGCCAGCACAACCAGTAACCAGTATCCAGTTTCAAAAATAACCAATTCCCGCGAATCATCCCGAGATATCATTACACTTTTCGTATCTTTGTTGTTATTGTTGGTGAATCAAATACTGACTAAATGAAAACCGGAAAACTTTTCACTGCCATGATCATACTGTCTCTTTTTTCAGGAGGCTGCCAATCGCAGGATCCTGTTGATGCGCCGGTCAACAGGAAATCCTATGCAGCCGGGAAATTCTTTGCCGGAAGCAAGTCAAGCCTCGAAACCGATCTGCAGCATCTTTTTTTAAAAGCTGAAAAAAAGAAATTCGACAATGTGCAGGCCATTATTGTTCCGCATGCCGGCTACCCTTATTCAGGGCTTGTGGCAGCATCCGGCTATGAGCAGGTCGATCCTGAAAAGGAATACGGGCATATATTCGTGATCGCTTCCAGCCATACCGCCTATTACAAGGGCGCTTCCATATATCATAAGGGAAATTATGAAACACCACTGGGAGAGGTGAAGGTGGACAGGGCATTGGCAAACAAGCTGATTGAAGAAAATAATGTGTTCTCCTACCAGGCCAAGGCACATGTCACCGAGCACAGCCTGGAAGTGCAACTACCGTTTCTTCAATACCATTTAAAAAAGCCATTCAGCATCATCCCCATCGTGATCGGAACCCAGGATCCTGCTGCCTGCAAAGACATTGCAGAAGCACTTCGCCCATATTTCAATGCAAACAACCTCTTCGTGATCAGCACCGACTTTTCGCATTATCCGAAATATGATGATGCCAAGCTTGTGGATCAGAAAACTGCGGATGCCCTTATCAGTAATTCTCCGGAACATTTTATGAAGGTGCTGAGAGAAAATGAAGCAGCCGGCATTTCAAACCTGGCCACTGCCATGTGTGGCTGGAGTTCCGTGCTGACCCTCTTGAACCTTACTGAGAACAAGCCCGCTTATCAGTATCACCAGGTGCATTATATGAATTCCGGCGATATAGACTACCATCCTGATAAGTCACGTGTAGTGGGATATTATTCGATTGTGCTTACCGGAAAGGCCCCGTCTTCCTCAGAAGAAGAATTTACCGTCTCGAAGAAGAATAAAGCCGATCTGCTTGGTATCGCAAGATTGACAATGGAAGAGTACGTGCGTAATGGAAAGACCCCTGAACTGGATGTCAGCGGATTTTCGGAGACCTTAAAAACACCCTGCGGGGCATTTGTGACACTGCATAAGGATGGGCAACTGCGTGGTTGCATCGGAAAGTTCGATGCCTCTGAGCCCCTGTATGAGGTGGTGCAACTGATGGCAATTGCAGCATCCACAAGGGATTATCGTTTCCCAAAAGTAAAAGCAGAAGAATTAGACGACATCGAACTGGAGATCTCTGTGCTCACACCCATGAAAAAGATAGAATCCATTGATGAGATCGAACTTGGCAAGCATGGGATTTACATTAAGAAAGGATCCTCAACAGGAACCTTCCTGCCACAGGTGGCCACGGAAACCGGCTGGGACCTGGAGCAATTCCTTGGCCATTGTGCTCGCGATAAGGCCCGCATCGGCTGGGATGGATGGAAAACCGCTGACATTTACATTTATGAAGCGCTGGTGTTTCAGGAATAAGTGATTAATTGAAAGATCAGTCAGCAATATTAAAATAATGAAACTTACAAACCAACCTTTTATTATTTTTGTGTGTCTTATAGTAAATAACTTAGTATAAAAAGCAATCATACACCTTTAACCAATTATTCTGATGAAAATAAAAACACTGTTATTATTGAGCCTTGTTCTGGCTCTTCCTATGACCAACTATTCACAAGAAACTGATTTCGCGAAAAAGATGTCTATGCACCATGAGGTGCCTGATGATAAGTCTATTCCGCTTTCGCTCGAAAATGCAAAAACCTCACCTGCATACAGCTTCAAGAGCAGCAGTATATTCACTAAACAGGTGAACGTGAACCAGGACGGACAGAACATCCTGGGTGATGCTGCCAATGAACCCTCCATTGCCGTTGATCCGACCAATCCCGACAGGATGATGATCGGATGGAGACAGTTTGATAATGTGAACAGTTCTTTCCGTCAGGCGGGCTATGGCTATACACTCGACGGTGGGCAAACCTGGACTTTCCCCGGTGTGATCGATCCTGGAGTATTCCGTTCCGATCCTGTGCTCGACTGTGATGTGGATGGAAATTTCTATTATAACAGCCTTACCGTTACAGCAAGTGATGACTTTGAATGTACGGTCTATAAAATTGATGATGGCGGGGTTGTGTGGGACGATGGCACATATGCCCATGGTGGTGACAAGCAATGGATGCGGATTGACAGGACCGACGGTGTTGGTGAAGGGAATAATTATTCATTCTGGACCCAGTATTGGAGCATTTGCTATCCGGATTTTTTCACCCGCTCAGAGAACGGAGGATTTAGTTATGAGCCTTGCGTTTTTGTAAGCGGAATACCATTCTGGGGTACACTGGCCATTGGCCCTGACGGTGAGCTTTATGTTGGCGGAGCCGGCGAATATACTGATCTTGTGGTGAGCAAGTCCACGAATGCACAGATCCCGGGCTCCACCATCACATGGAATTCAGCCACATCGGTCGACCTGGATGGCACATTGAACGGCTGGACACCGGTAAATCCACAAGGTTTGCTCGGCCAGTTATGGGTGGATGTTGATGTTTCAGACGGCCCCGGACGTGGCAATGTGTATGTGCTGGCTTCGGTCAACAGGAATTCCACTACTGATCCGGCTGATGTAATGTTTGCAAGAAGTACCGATGGCGGCCTGACCTGGGATCCGCCCGTGCGCATCAACGACGATCCCACCATGACTAAATACCAGTGGTTTGGGAGCATGTCGGTGGCGCCGAACGGACGTATCGACGCAATTTGGCTCGACACCAGGGCAGATCCATGGGGTACTTTGAAATCCGCACTTTTTTATTCATACTCTGTCGACCAGGGGGTGACATGGTCGGTGAATGAGCAACTGTCTGATATTTTTGATCCGCACCTTGGCTGGCCGCAGCAGAATAAGATGGGAGATTATTTCCACATGGCCTCCGATGAAGGTGGCGCCTGCCTTGCGTGGGCCAACACCCTGAACGGAGAGCAGGATGTGTATTACTCCTATATTACACCGGGATCCGTAGGATTGGGTGAAGCAGACAGCGATAGGGATTTTATGATGCTCTCCAATTATCCAAATCCCTTTCGTGAGCATACCACTATCAGCTACACCATTGGCCGCAAGATGATGGTGAGGCTGGTGATCTACGATGTTTTTGGAAAGGAAGTATTGACCTTGCTGGATAAAGAACAGGAAGCCGGGATCCACAACCTGAGCTATACCGCTACAGGCCTTCAGGATGGCGTATACATTTGCCGTTTATATGCCGGCAACAAGACAGAGAGCCTCAGGCTGGTGAAGGTTGGGCATTGATAGGGTTCGAAGTTGGGAGTTGGAATTTATTCTGCAGTCAACACTCTTAACTTAACAGCAACCAGTATCCAGTATTAAGATGCCAGGAATTCCAGCACCGCCTCTGCAAAAGCTTCCGGCTTTTCTGCATGTATGGAGTGTGCGGCACCTTCAATAATTTTAAATTCCGTCTTTCCTCCGGTCCCCAGTAATAATTCCGATTCCCGGGAGGGGATGAGGATGTCTTCATTACCGCTAAGGATCAGGCAAGAGTGCATGATCTTCCGGATCCTTGAGCTGGCATCGAATTTTTCAATGGCATCTTTCTGTTCCCTGAATCCTTCAATGGTCTGTGGATAAGGGTAGTTCAGGGCAAAGATGATGGCGGCATTCATGAAATTCTTATTATTCAGGGCTTCTTTTGTGAATAGCCATTGAAAAAGTATTTTGAACCAATCGGCCATGTCGCAACCACTGAACCACTGATTGTAAAGATCGTCAAGTATGCCTTTTGCTTTATCAGGGAAATGCGGGCTGCTGCTTGCCAGTACCAGCCTGTCGATCTTTTCCGGGTATGCCAGTACCATCTCCTGTGCGATCATTCCACCCATGGAGTGCCCTACGACATGGATCTTTTCATACCGGAGGAATTCGAGTAATGCCACGGCATCAGATGCGAGTTCTTTTAGATCGAATGCCCGGCCGTCAGTTAGGGTACGTCCGCATCCCCGGTTATCAAAAATGATTACCCGGTGGTGTTTTGCCAGATCGTTCAAAATAAACTGCCAGCTTTTCGAATCACTCGCCATCCCTGCGATCATCAGCAGGGCAGGGCCGGAGCCGTGAAGTTCATAATAGGTTTTTATCTTGCCGTTTTCAAATATTGGCATTTTTTTAAGTTTTAAGTGTTGAGTTTTAAGTTTTAAGTTTTAAGTTTTTTTGAATTTTGGAGTTTGGATTTTGTAATTTGGATTTTGTAATTTGTAGTTTGGGCTTACTTGATGATGATCTTCTCTGTTTGCCATGTTTCTCTGCTGCTCATTGTGATATAGTATATCCCGTTAATGGCATCTGCCTGCCAAACCATGCAGTGAACTCCTTTGTCCATCGGTCCGGAATAAATTTCCTGTACAAGCCTTCCTCTTATATTCCTCACTTCCAGCTGTACATTTCCGGGTTCCGGCAGTTCCAGACGAATATTCACCGGCCCTGCTGAAGGATTGGGATATACTGTCAATCTGGCCTTGTCTTCAAGGGTGTTTTTGTTTATTCCCACGTGAGTCACACCGATGTCCATCACCGCTCCTTCAATGATGGTCAGGTTATAGGGAATCTCCTCCGGCAGGAGGTACCAGCCATTATAGCTGCCTCCCCATCCGAAATTGAGGTGATAATACTCATCGGTATTATATCCATCCGTCACTACATTATGCCCTCCTTGGCCCGTGCTGGAGAGCAAGGCAAGATGGACCGGCATTCCGTCCATCATGTTATGTTTCATATGTGTATAAAAAGAGGTGTCGCTGTCGAAGACGAGTACAGCATCGGCATATCCGAAACGTAAATAGGCATCATAGGCCTGATCTACACCAAAGGTTCCTGAAACGCTGGATGTATATACCTGCTGTGCAGCTACGCCACAAGAGAATATCAATGCAGCAACCTCTTCCGTATTCAATGGAATATAGGCCGGGAATTTGGCCGCGATGGAATCAAAATACTCATTCAGCTCGGGAAAGGAGGGGAAGTCCATTTCATGATGATCGTCATCTATCCAGTATTGTCTTCCGCTATAGTTATGGTAGTAGTCATCATCATCGCTGAACTGTGTCCCGTTGAGGTTTTTTTGGTAATGTATGATCATGGCCAGGGTGATGGCAGGGCAGCCGGCCACGCTTCTCAGGCCTGTGACTTCATCCAGCGGACAAAGATTGTTATATGGTGCCGACTGCGACCAATTGGTTTCCAGCCAGCCACCCGTGCTGGTGGATCCCGGAGGTGGCCATTGCTCAAAGATACGCTTCTGTGTGATGCCCTCAATAAGAGCATTCCATTGCCCACGATTAATATCCTTTATCTGATCTTCTATATTCGGTAAATATGTGAGCCTGGCCTTCAAATCCCGCAACAACATGTCATTGAGTGGGTTTGCCTGGTGACTTACCAGAGAGAAATTGCTAGTAAATGAGTAGGCAACAACCGGGGGAAGGCTTTGGTCTGCTGTGAGTATCAGGTATCCCTCCGGATACAGGTCGAAGCAATAAGCAAGTATTTCTCCGGCTTCATTCTTAAGATTCCGGATGCCCTCAAACTGATAATTTTCATGCAATACTGTATTCGAAATCCATGTACTGGCAGCCTTTTCGGCTAGGGCAGGGCTGACTGTCTGTGCGATGCTCTCCGAAGTTGCAATAATCCATAACAGACTGGAAATAATAATGATTTTTTTTTTCATTTTATGGCTATTTAATAATTATCATTTGAAACGGCACGTATGCAAATTTCTTTAAAACTACAGTATTTACATCGCGACTCATCTTCTGCCTGCCGGAAGGGTAGCGATGGGTCAAATATTTCAATCATCAGTGAACTGAGATGTTCTTCAAATTCGCCAAGCACCGTTTCGTTAATTTCTTTGCTTTCTGGTGGTGTGGCAAGCATAGGGCCATTACCCGGGCTGCGCAATGAGATGATCCCGGCCTGCAGGGCTGGAATGCCGGGGTTTTCTATATGGTACAACCAGGAATACATGATCAATTGAAAGGCCTTATTAAAATCAGGATTGGTGAACAGATCCTCCCAGCTTTTAGGCTTTAGCTCCTTATCTTTTGTATAACCGGTTTTATAATCCAGTATCCTTGTAGTAAATCCTTTTTTGTCGATGCGGTCGATCCATCCAACGAAATTTATAGCTTGATCCATATTTTCGTTTTTGATTTGCAGCTTTGCCCTGAAGTCCTTTTCAAGGGAAACAATGCGCAGTTCCTGTCCATCCTTCAGCCATGATATTTCTCTTTCAAACAACTGTTTAAGCATTTCTGTAGCGACATTTACAATAAGATAGTTCTTGCCGAAATGGAGTTCGCCAAAGTGAATTTGTGCATCAAACTGTTTGTTCACTTCATCTTTTGTCTTTTGGATGAAATCCTGTAGGGTTTCCTTCCCGACAGGCTTTCCTTTATGATCGTCATAAAGTGTTTTTAATACCTCATGAACCACAATGCCAAGGGTTTTAGAGTCGATGGTTTCTTCTGCCTCTTCAATTTCCTTTATCTTCAACAGGCGTGAAAAATAAAACTGTAACGGGCAGTTGATATATAAATTCAGGGAACTGGGATTAAATGCAGTTTCAGCTTCATTGCTTAAGAGTGAGAGAACAGTATCATCTTTTTCGATAATGATCTTCTGTTCTTTTATTCCCGGCTGTGGAGGCAAAGAAAGCAGCTTTTCACTGATGTTTATTTCGGGATTGTATTTTTTCACCTCATGCAGGAGCTGGGTGATGAACTGGCTTTTTTCACCCCCTCCAAGCTGGTCAGATTCCGTATTGTACAAGAGATAAACGTCTTTTGCACGCTGGATCAGCCGATAGAAGTGATAAGCAAATACCGCATTGTTGTGCCTGTAGGTTGGCAGGCCAAATTCCCTTTTCATATCGTAGGGGATGAAGGAATTTGGCATTTTCGATGAGGGCAATGTGCCTTCATTAACCGACAACATAATAACTGTTTCAAAATCGAGTGTACGGGTTTCAAGCATTCCCATGACCTGCAGGCCCTGCAATGGTTCTCCATAAAACGGGATGCGCTGTTGGGCAGCAAGTTGCCTAAAGATCAGTTGTAATGTTTTCAATTTTTCGATGAAGTGGTTTTTCTCCATCAGTTCCTGTATGCGTTGTAATAATTTGTTGAAGCGGAAAAGATATTCCATCTCAATACTGAAATCATGCCCGGAATCCTTGCGTGCCCGGATCATCATTTCCCTGAGTGTATGAATTAAAGTAAATGCAGCCTTGAGGATCGAATCCGGACCGGGGCCCTCAGAGAAGATCAGCCCGGGTTTGCGTCTGAGCAAATGATCTTCACCCAGGATCTCCATGAGTTCCTCTTTGCTAAAAAATACCCTGTTGGCATTTCTGATCATGCCGCTGATATCTTCTTGCTGTTCATTCTTATCAGTGCTTCCGCACATCCTGATATAAGGATGATTGAATAGCTTAACCAGGTCTTTACTGTAGAATCTTCTTCCTTTATCGCCCCTGAGTTTATTAAATCGCTCTGCATTTAAATGCATGCTCATGATGTTGTCAAGCAGGGTGAACAGCGGTGTATTTCTTAGTGCAAGTCCCATGGTGACATTGAATTTGCCGGCTTCTTCAGGAATACTGTTCAGGAGGGGGATGAGCAGTCCTTCATCAGAAAGTACCACAGCTGTACCATCAAGGGACCTCTTTTGTTCAACTTGCTTTTTAATGAGCTCCCCTGTATATTTCACCTGGCCGGTATTTTTTGGAACTCCGATGACCTCAATGGTCTTGGGTAAGGAAAAATTATCTTCCTCCCAGCGTATATCCTCTACTTTTAGTGTTTTGAAATACTTGCGCAGGAAATAACCGGCTTCCTGTTCTTTTGATTCGGTGTAGTACTTGTCAGCATCCCAGAATATTTCCGACTTGCCCTCAGCCAGAAGAAAGCTGATGATCTTTTCTTCGGAATTCGTCAATGCATTGAAACCAGCGAAAATAATCTTTGACCATGTCCAATTCTTTGCCAGGCTTTCTATGTTCTCAGCAAGCAATCTGAATGCCATGCCCTGGTAGGCCTGCTTTTCAGATTTTAGTATTTTATTCAGGCCTTCATAATATTTTTGCAGTGATCTGAAAAAAGCGAGATAATGCTTTTCGAAATCACTCAGTTCACTGCCATCGGGATTCCAGAGTGCCATAGCTTTGGCATCACTGAGGTAATTAAACAATTGTTCCTGCTTAACCATGTACATGTCGATTTCATTGAAATCTGACAGCATCCATGTAGCATAGGGTAGGAATTCCTCAATGCTACGGGCATGATCACCTTCAATATTTTTGTGCAACTCATAAAGTTTGAATTGCGCTCCCAGGGGGTCTGTTATGCAAAGGCCTGAACATTTCGTTACAAAATCTTCGATAGAAAAGAATTCCGGGAGAAAAGTCGTTTTTTTAATGAGTTTTTCCAGGTGCTTTTTAATAAAAAGGGATGC
Organism: Bacteroidales bacterium; assembly: GCA_021107535.1. Classification (GTDB taxonomy): domain Bacteria; phylum Bacteroidota; class Bacteroidia; order Bacteroidales; family B18-G4; genus B18-G4. The sequence goes on from JAIOSQ010000175.1 coordinate 8,951, forward strand.
CCTGCGGTTCGGAAGTATTACGCACATATCACCCAGGCTGTCTTTGTGGGCAGCATAGATATGTTCAGTTAGCTTCTCAAGAAATGCCGTCATAAAGATGAGTGATTTTTACCGGAAAGATAGGAAATTTTCAAGAATTATGGATTATGAATTATGAATTGTTTCTCATTTAGGCTTTGTCCCATTCTCAATGCTGATCAGATAAGATAGAAAAAATCAAGGATGGTGCAAGCTTCGAACTTTAGCTCAATTAAGTCAGTAGATGGCATCAGGTGTTGGGTGTTGAGATTGCAGGTTAATAATAATTATTTAACTTTATCCGATTAAACAGCCCGGAACCTAATACCCAACGCCCATTGTTTAATATCCGGAGCCTAAATCTATACAAATGGACCGCAGATCATTCATTAAAAGGACCGCAGCTACCGGCGCACTTGGATTTATTGGTTCTACTATTGCAGGCCGGAAAATTTTTGCCGGTATCATTGATAAAGAAGCTGATATTTCTGTCGTTAAGGGAAGCGATGTCTTCGGGAATACCAAAAAGGCAGTGGAAATACTTGGTGGTATGGAACATTTTGTCCCTGCCGGATCAAAGGTCGGCTTGCTGATCAATTCAGGCTTTGATCTAAAAGGGGCCTATGTGCATCCCGATATATCCCTTTCAGTTTTAGAGATGTGCATTGATGCAGGTGCACAGGATGTACTTTGCCTGCAGGTAGTGGATGATGCCTATTGGAAACGCAGTGAAAAGTATGATAAATTGAGTGGGCTTTTTGATCATGTCAGCCAGGTAAGCACCAATGTTTTTCCGGCCGAGTATAATGATGAGGACTGGATGCTTATTCCGGCTATTGAAGGTGCTAAATCCCTGCAGGAAGTTGAAGTAATCAAAGCCCTGAAAGAGGTAGACGTGCTGATCAATATCTTCATTGCAAAACATCATGCAGGAACTTTTTACACTGGTGCATTGAAAAATTCCATGGGATTCTGCACCCGCAAGACAAATGTTTTTTATCACCTTGGTTCAGGCGAACGCAATGATCCTGATTTCCTGGCACAATGTATTGCCGATATCAACCTTATCAGGCAGCCTGATCTGATTATCGGTGACGCTACCGAATTTATCATAAGCAACGGACCACAGGGACCGGGAGAAATAAAACAAATGGACAGGGTATTTGCAGGCACCAACCTGGTAGCCATGGATACCCTTGGTGCTTCCTATAACGACTTTGCCCCGGATGAGATCCTTACGATTATAAAAGCAGAGCAGATGGGACTGGGGTCATCTGACCTTTCGGAAATGAATGTAGTAGAAATCTCCTAAAAATTTTAAATTTTGAGTTTTGAGTTTTAAGTTAATTGTAAATTTCTTCATTCGACACTTTCATTCATCACTCGGCACTCGGCACCAGGAACCAGGAACTCAAGAAGGCCCAATAAGGATACAATTCAAAAGTGTTTAAAAGAAAAGATCAATGATATTCCGTTCACAGCTTTTAATAATGATCATATACTTAATATTCTCTTCGATTTTGCAATTGTATTCCCAGGAATCCATTTTCGACATCCTTCCCGGAGATAATTGCCCTGCCATAGAAGTCTACGGGGAACCGAAATTATTTGTTGGTGATGATCTGTTTGACCTTATCAATGGCGGAGCTGAGCTTTATCACGAATATGGCTTTGTGGAAGTCCTGACGGCTTCAATAGTGATTCCGGGTGCCGACCCGCTTAAAACTGAAATATTCGATATGGGTAGCCCGGAAGCTGCATGGGGAATTTTCGGCATGACTGCCAGCAGCAACGCTTTAGCCCTCAGCATAGGAGATACTGCCAGGCAAGGGGAGAGCTTTCTCCAGTTTATCAAAGGCAGCTATATGGTATATTTATATTATGATCATGTTGAAGAAACCGAACTTGTATATACCGCTGAATGCATTGCCGCAAATATAAAAACATCGTCCGGCATGCCTGAATTCATGCAAGTTCTTAATACAAGGGAAGAAAAACCGGAAAACATCATTTACTTCAGGGGTAATCTGGGCTTGTCAGGAATTTATAATTTTCATTACAAAGATGTCTTTGGCTATGCCCGGGGTGCAGCTGCCATTTACCCTGAGCTGAAAGTGATCCTGCTTGATTATGATGATTTCGAAAGCTGTATTGATCACTACAATGCAGCAAGGGATTTCTTTATGGAAAACACAAAATATCATGTGCAGCGCTCACAGCTGGGATTATTTCATATGGCCGACAAAAAAGCGCAGCAAATCTACTGCTACTTTGAAAACACCTTCCTGCTGATCTTCATATATTCAGGTGAGAAGGAAGTGAATGAGATACGGATGGAAATTGTTGATAAAATGGAGAGTTATTAGATGAGCTACTGGTTACTGGCTTCTGGTTACTGCCAGTTAGAGGCGTATGTAGTATCTATTTTTATTAACATTACTGGATAAGTACCAACATTTGAATTAACTTTGTTAGAAACCAAAACCAATGAACATGAAAACACTCAAGAAAATTATTATCTGGCTGCTTATTCTGATAGCCATCCTTGTTCTGGTAGCCTATCTGCTGCCCGGAACGTACAAAGTTGAACGCTCCACGCTTATTAAAGGCGACAGGGGAATGGTCTTTTCCATGGTCTGTGATTTTAATAATTGGGAATTATGGTCACCCTGGTCAGCAGACGAAGACAGTACGGCAGTTATTGAAAATATAGGAGCTTGTGAAGTCGGGGCAGTACAAAAATGGGATGGAGAAAAAATGGGAAAAGGTGAAATTAAGATCACCGAGCTCATTCCCGGTGAAAAGATCACATGGGAGATGGGATTAGAAGGATGCAGCCAAAAGATGCTCATAGGAATGACATTTTTATCAGAAGGAGATGAGTGGCTTCTTACATGGAAAGCCGAAGGGGAGTTGGGATATCATCCGGTAGACAGATACCGAGGCCTGATGATAGACTCAGACCTTGGCATGGAATATGAAAACGGCCTGCAAAACCTCAAAGAATTATGCGAAAAACTTCCTGATTACCCGGGCATAGAAGTGACAACATTTCCATCCGGGCCGGGACTTTCCGTAAAGGATTCTGTTATGGCCACCACAGGCATTGGTATTTTCCTGGGAAAATATTTCCCTGCCCTCTTCACATACGCCATGCAAAATGGTGGTACCCCTGCGGGGCATCCATATGCCATATATTATAATTGGGACCCGGAGGGAATGATCCTGATGGAAGCTGGCATCCCGCTTGCCGGGCCTCTGGAAGGGAAAAATGAGATCATGGCAGTTCAGACCCCTGGGGGAAAAGTTGTAAAAGCCAGCCATTATGGAGCATATGATGAAAGTTATATCGTTCATGAGGCGCTGAACAAATACATCATGGTTTTGAAAATGGAATATGCCGGCGCACCCTGGGAAGTATATGTAACGAACCCAATAGAGGAACCTGATACTTCCAAATGGGAGACCATTGTATGCTACCCGGTGCGATGAGCACACAAGTGGATAACACTATGTGACGTGAAGACGGTAAGACTTTAAGACGGGAAGAAGTGCAGGAAGGTAATTTGAAGACCGAACAACGAACAACGGAATTGCAACGATACATCAATGTGCGGTCGCTATATTTTAGTACAGAAACTCGAGATCATCGAAAAGCGCTTTAACCTGAGTGCGCATCCGGGCTTTGATTTAAGGCCATCCTATAATATCTCACCTGGACAGATGGCGCCAGTGATCACCAGCGATAATCCGAAGGAATTGCAGCTATATCGCTTCGGGATGACTCCTTTCTGGGCAAAAAAGCCTATGTATATGATCAATGCACGTGCAGAAGGCGATCATAATAAGGAAGACGATCCGAATTATAAGGGCGCAAAGGGTATTATCACCAAACCATCATTCAGAAAGCCCATCCGCTCACAAAGATGCCTGATTATTGCGGATGCTTTTATTGAGGGCACGGTGAAAGAAAAACTTTCCAAACCATATGTTGTTTACCTCAAAAATAATGTCAGGCCTTTTGCCTTTGCCGGTATTTGGGATGAATGGGCCAATACGGATACAGGGGAGATCATCCGTTCATTTGCCATCATTACTACTGTTTCTAATAGCTTACTTGAGAAGCTACCCCATCATCGCAGCCCTGTTATCCTTAACAAAAAGCATGAATCAAGATGGCTCAAACAGGATTTGCCATTGGCGGATGTTACAAAACTTCTGAAGCCATATCCAGCCGACCTGATGAATGCCTATCCCGTAGATCCCGCTATCAAAAACCCA
>JAIOSQ010000336.1 GCA_021107535.1 Bacteroidales bacterium
AGCAACATTTACTTCCCGGCACTTATTCATTTGAATATAGCATCGAAAGACTGAAAGCAGGAATGTATTTTTGTAGGATGCAGGCGGGAAATGTTACGGAGGTTAGGAAGCTTGTTGTTCATTAATACGTTGACAGTAAAAAAGCTTTATGAATGTTAACTGCCTATTGTCAACTAAAAAATAGAAACTAGCATGAAAAATCTATCGATTATTATCTTTATTCTGATTTTCTGTCAGATTACGGTTTCATCTCAACCCTGCCTGCCTAGTGGAATTACATTTACTAATCAAGCTCAGATTGACAGTTTTCAAACCAACTACCCCAATTGTACGGAAATAGAAGGAAGTGTTACAATAAAATATGATGGCATCACAAATCTCAACGGATTAAGCAGCCTGACTTCCATTCAGGGAAGTCTAATTTTTGGTATTTCTGGAGGAACTAATTCACTGACCAATTTCATCGGGCTCGATGCATTGACTTTCATAGGAAGCACTCTTGAAATTTATACATGTAATTCTTTGATTAATCTAACTGGACTTGGGTCATTGACCACTATAGGTTCGAACTTAATAATTGGAGGTCATTATTGGGGGTCGCCTGCAATAACTAATTTATCTGGACTAGATGCTTTGACCTCCATCGGTGGCACTCTTGAAATTCATAGGAACGATGCCCTGACCAGTTTATCGGCATTGGACAATGTGACTTCTATTGGGGGGGGGCTTGTTGTTGAATTTAACGATGGTCTGACCAGTTTATCGGGACTAGACAATTTGACTTCCATTGGGGGGGGGTTATCGATTGTTCTAAATTCTACCCTGACCAGCCTTTTGGGGTTGGATAATGTGACTTCCATTGGGGGAGCCCTTTATATTATGCAAAACCCCGTCCTGGCGAGTTTAATGGGATTAGATAATATTGATGCAGGTTCAATTACATATTTAGACATTTATGGCAATAACTTATTATCCACTTGTGAAGTACAAAGCATATGTGATTATTTAGCCATTCCAGGAGCTAATTTTGGTATCAGTTATAATGCAACAGGTTGCAACAACCCGGCAGAAGTGGAAGCAGCCTGTGGGGTTGGGATTCCATACATAAACTTTGAATCTGAGTTTTCCATATATCCAAATCCAGCGAATGATATTCTGAGTATTTCATGCAAAGATGGTGCAACAATAGAGAAGGTTATAATTTACAATCAAATGGGACAGAAAGTGTTTGAGGGAGAACTTTCAAATAACACTGTTGATGTATCAAGTCTTCACCCAGGGATGTATATCATTGAATTGATAAATCAGGAATGGAAGGTAAGAAGGAAGTTGATTGTTGAATAATAGTATAAAAAAATAGAGTCATGAAAAATTTATCGATTATTATTTTTGTTGTGATTTTCTGTCAAATTACAGCATTATCACAACCTTGCCTGCCTAATGGCATATTCTTTGGAACTCAGGCTAAAATCGACAATTTCCAAACCAACCATCCCAATTGTTCGGAAATAGAAGGGGATGTAGAAATTAATGGGGATAATATCACTAATTTAAACGGTTTAAATGTTTTGACTTCCATAGGAGGAAGCCTTATTATTGTATCAAATGATAGCCTGATTAATTTAACAGGACTTGAGAACTTAACTTATATCTCAGGCAATCTGGAGGTAGGTACTTTTGATATAAATTATGTCGGCAATCCCTCACTAAACAGTTTAACAGGACTTGAAAACCTGGATTCCATTGGTGGTGATTTCTTTATTTATGCCAATCACGCATTAGAAAGCTTATCTGAACTTGAAAGTCTGGCTTTAATCGGTGGCAGTCTGAGAATTACACACAATTCGGCTCTGACCAGTTTAGCAGGGCTGGAAACCTTAACTTTAATTGGAGGATATTTAATAATTGGTAGTCCTTTCATTGGCAATTTATCCTTGAACAGCTTAACAGGACTTAACAATGTCACTTCTATCGGTGAAAGTATTCAGATCCAGCACAATGATGCCCTTACTAGTTTATCAGGATTGGATAATTTAAACATCATCGGGGGTAATTTGTGGCTTTATGATGTTGACAACCTTTACAACCTAACTGGATTAGAAAACCTTGCTTCTATTGGAGGAAGCCTGATTATAGGATATGATTATTATGGATTTGGTGGCAATAATTCCCTGGTTGATTTAACAGGACTGGATAACCTAAGTTTTATCGAAGGAGATATTACAATAGAAGGTAATCCTTCCCTGTTAAGCTTAACAGGACTTGAAAACCTGACTTCGATTGGAGGGAATCTAAAAATCGGATATTATCATTGCACTATGTTTGGTGGCTTGTACAGATGGGGTAATCCATCATTGACAAGTTTAACTGGTTTAAATAATCTGTCTTCAATCGGGGGAAACCTTGAAATTTATTGTAATGACTCCTTGACAAGTTTGTCAGGTCTTGAAAACCTGACTTCTATTGAAGGGGATCTAAAAATTGGAGATTATTATGATAATGGTGTTAGCATTCTTAATGCTGGTAACCCATCTCTTAATACTTTAACAGGTTTGGAAGCGGTGACTTCTATCGGGGGATATCTTAGCATTGTAGATAACAATACCCTGACAAGTTTAACGGGATTAGATAATATTGTTGCAGCCTCAATTGATAGTCTGTTTATTTATTTTAATGATGCATTATCCACTTGTGAAGTTCAAAGTGTTTGTGATTATTTAGCCAGTCCAGGCGGTACTATTGAAATCCATGATAATGCAACAGGATGCAATAGCCAAACTGAAGTAGAAACAGCTTGTGCTTCATCAATTGACGATATAAATATCAATGACTATATTTCTATATATCCAAATCCGGGAAAAGATATTTTGACTATATCCTGCAAAAATGGTGCAACAATAGATGAGGTAGTGATTTACAATCAAACAGGACAAAAAGTGTTTGAGGGAGAATTAGTAAATAACACTATTGATGTATCAAGTCTTCCGCAGGGATTATACTTCATCCACTTACAGGCTGGTGCTCAAGGGGCGACGAAGAAAGTTGTTAAAATAAAATGAGTTTGGAATTTGGAGTTTGTTATTTGGAATTTAACCATTTATGATTACCTTTAAGAAAAAAATATCTTCCAAAATGCTCCGTACCATCATCATCGATGACGAAGACCATATGCGTCATTCTTTGAAGAAACTTGTTGCTACGCATTGTCCAAACATTAAAGTTGTGGCCTTTGCTGAAGGTGTTAAAACTGGTGTGAAAGCCATCAGAAAGCACCGGCCCGACCTTATATTATTAGATATAAAGATGGATGACGGCACAGGCTTTGACCTCTTGAAAAATCTCCAACCTATCGATTTCAAGCTTATTTTTATCACTGCTTACGATCAGTATGCTATAAAAGCTTTTAAATTCAGTGCACTGGACTATATTCTCAAACCGGTTGATCCTGATGACCTGGTTCAGGCTGTTAATAAAGCAGAAAAGCTTGTACTGAAAGAACTGAATAAACAACTAGGCGCTCTTGAAAATTATATGCAAACTGATGATACGTCTAAAAAAAAGATCATCCTCAAAACCTTCGACAATATTTACCTTATAAAAATACAAGATATAGGATATTGTGAATCCAACGACAACTATACCAATTTTCATTTAATAAATGGGAATAAAATCCTGGTATCCAATACCCTGAAAGAATATGATGAAATGTTAAATGAGTATGGTTTTTTCAGGGTACATAAATCTTTTCTAATAAACCTGATCCATGTAGAACGATTTGAAAAGTCAGACGGAGGATACATTATCCTTTCTGATGAAAGCAAAATACCAGTAGCTTCCCGTAAGCGCGAACAATTGCTGGAATTGTTTGACAGAATCACGGGAAACTAAACATTATGTCCAAAAGAACTATCCTCATATTACTGTTAATTTCCTATCCCCTCCTGTCCTTTACACAAAAATACATCAACCTGGATACCTATAATGTCGACAGCCTTCTACTTATTTTGCCTGACCAACTTGCTGAAGAGCGGGTCAATACATTAAATAACCTGTCCGTTTCCCTTTTTTTTAAAGAGTTTGATTTGAGTGAACATTTAGCTGATGAAGCCATGAGCCTGGCAAAGGAACTGAATTACGAAAAGGGGATTGCTGATGGGTTTCGGAATTACGGACACCTTTATCGGCACCAAGGTAATTACCCACAGGCACTGAACAATTACTTTGAGGCCCTGTCCCATTACGAAAAATTAGATAAGAAACACACCGTGGCCTGGGTATGTTATGATATCGCTACAACACATTACTTTGCTAGAAATTATGAAAAAACGATTGAATATGCCAACATGGCACTGGAGAAGTTTCGGAAACGCCTGGAAGGAGGTACTACTGTTGGTAGTGTGAGAGATACCATAAGTGTGCAAAGAGGCCTTATTGAGACATACTATTTGATGGGATTCGATGAAAGTCTTGAGATGGATCTTAAAGTTCTTGAGGCTATGAAAAAATATAATTTTGGAATTACCGAAATCGTTTGTATGACATGGAATATTGCTGTTGGCTATTACCTAACTGGTGAAACTGACAGCGCAAAAGTGTATTTTCATAATGCACTGGCATATCCTGGTGAAGATCCAAGTGTACAAGCACAGAAATATCGTGCTTTAATATGGTTGGCAGATCTTCATTATTCAAAAGGTGAATTTGATACAACAATATCTTATCTACAGACCACTTTTGAGTGGTATAATGAAAATGGTTTTTTATTCTGGGCTATGTATGTATCCAATAACCTGGGATCTTTCTATTATGAAAATAACGAATTAAATATTGCGGAAAAATATTACTTGCAATCTGAAAGGATCTTCAAAGAGATGATAAACAGGAATTCATGGTACAGGCATGATTCACTGAAATATATAGCGTCTTATGGCACAGAATTGTATGTCCCTTTACCTCTCAAGTATATGAAAGAGATGATGTGGATAAATGGGGAGTCGATATATCGTAAACTCTATCAAATAAATGGAAAAAAGAAAAGGATATATAAAGAGCTTGAATATCATGTTGCTTATTCTAAAGCCAGAGATACCCTGAACAAACTCATTCGAAAACGTGAAACAATTGAACTGCATGCCAAATATGAATCAGATCGAAAAGATCAGCAGATTGATAATCTGTCAAAAGAAAATGAGTTCAAAGACCTTCGGATATTTCAGTCCAGGATCATTTTATTTAGTCTGGCTGGACTTGTATTATTGATTGTTATATTAGCCATCGTATTAGCACGTCAGAACAAGCTCCGTGAACAGCAAAAGAACTTGCTTCTCCAACAAAAACTCTTCCGTTTACAGATGAATCCGCATTTTCTTTTTAATTCTCTTTCCAGTATTCATGATTTAATAATATATGAAAAATCTGCTGAAGCTGGAAAATACCTTTTAAAATTTTCAAAGCTTGTCAGAAATATCATGGATAGTTCAGTTGAAGAATATGTTCTAATTGAAGATGAGATAAGCACTATTGAAAACTATCTTGAATTACAGAAAGTTCGATTCCCTGATAAATTTGATTATTCCATTGAAATTGATAAAGCAATTGATCCTGAAATTATGAAAATTCCTCCTATGCTTGTACAACCATTTATAGAGAATTCCATAGAACATGGTTTCAAGCATAAAAAAGCTAAAGGGAACCTCCATATCAGCTTTGTGTTAAATGATGAACAAATCAGGCTTGAAGTTGAAGATGATGGCATTGGCAGGGATAAAGCACAGGAAATATTATTAAAACAAAACAAGGACCATAAATCAATGGCCACAACCATCACCCTTGAGCGCATCCAGGTGCTTAACAAAAAATATAAAAAGAAAATCACACTGGAAATCCAGGATCTGAAAAATGATAATGACGAACCCATTGGCACAAAAGTAACTTTTGAGATACCGACTGTTTTCCGTTAAAGTCAAATAATTTATACCAACAATTTATTGCTGATATCCGGTGACCGGCACACCTGCGCTAAAGCTTCGGTGCACAAAGTAGCCGGTAACCGGATTTTACCGTATTCTTGCCAGATCCTACCCATAACTGGATAAAACTTGACAATCAGCAAATATTGAAATAACTTGCAGAACTAAATAGCTAACTCATGAAGCAATACCTGACCTTTATATTTGTTCTTATTATTAGTGGCCTGTCAGCTCAGCACGCGGACCTCTCCTCTGTTCCTTCAGGTTTGAGAAATACCGGCCCGCTTACCATAGCGGATGCTGCTATTCTTAATACCATTGAAGATGTAGTCCTGCCGGATCATTACCGCTACAGAGGGCATCCCGACAGTGTCGATAATTCAAAATATGAATGGTTCAGGCCTATCTTTTCCCAGGATGGAATGAGTTGTATGCAGTCAACAAGCATCGCCTATAACTTTACCTATGAGATCAATAGGCTCCGGGGCCTACCGGCCGACACATCCGACAATCAATATCCTACTCATTTCGCGTGGAATTTTTTCAATGGCGGTAACGGGTGGTTTGGGGTTAATTACCTCTTTACAATGGATGTCCTTAAGCATCATGGTACACCAAATATTACTGATTATGGCGGATTCTCTTATGGCGGAGGGGAACGTTGGATGTCAGGTTATGATGAATGGTACAATGCCATGAACAACAGGATCTCCGGGATACGTAAAATATATGTCGGTGACCCGGATGGGCTGCTTACACTGCGACATTGGTTAAATGACCATCTCGACGGATCTGAGACCGGAGGTGTGGCGAGCTTCATCACCGATAGTCCATGGAATATGGAGATTCTGCCTCCTGAAAGCCCGCATGCCGGGAAAAGGGTAATGACAAGTTTTGGCCCTAATCCCGTACACGGCATGACCATCGTGGGATACAATGATTGGATAAGATATGATTATAATGGTGATGGGGAATTCACCATGGATGTAGATCTCAATGATGATGGCATACTGGATATGCGCGACTGGGAATTCGGTGCATTGAAATTCGCAAACAGCTATGGTGAGTACTGGGCCAACAGCGGTTTCTGCTATATGATGTATAAGACATTGGCTGATGAAGAGATAGATGGGGGAATATGGACAAACACTGTTCATATCCTGGATGCTAAGGAAGAACATGAAACCCGCATGACCTACAAGGTTTCATTGGAACATGATTATAGGAAGAGGATCAGGGTGCAGGCAGGCATTTCCTCCGACCTTGAATCAAATCAACCTCAGCATATTCATTCCTACACCATTTTTAATTACCAGGGGGACTGGCATTATATGCAGGGAAACGATACCACTCCGGATCACAAGACCATTGAATTTGGACTGGATGTAACACCTTTATTATCTTATGTTGAGGCGGGACAGCCCTATAAATTCTTCCTTATAGTGGATGAAAAAGATCCGGAAAACCTTGGTCATGGACAGCTCAAATCCTTCAGCCTGATGGATTATCAGAATGGTGTACAGGAAATTCCCTGTAGTGAACATAATATACCATTAATTGAAAATGGCAGGACCATATTGTCAGTGATACACAGCCCATCTTTTGATGATCTGTCTGTTACAACAGAAGAATTACCCGTTTATGAGCCCGCACAGCCAATTAATATTCAGCTTGAGGCAAGTGGGGGACAGCAGCCCTATACCTGGCATCTTGACAAAAACTACAGGATGAATGAGAACAACACTGAATTTCCTGAAATTAATGAACATCTTCTCATAGCAAACAGCTTTGTTGACAGCGTGGCTGTACAGACACTTGATTTTAGTTTTCCGTATTATGGAAACCACTTTGATTCAGTAATGGTATCATCGTCAGGGTACCTGTTCTTTGATGAAAATATGTATTTCTGGTCATACCTGGTCGACATGGCATATTTTCTGAAAAACAAAAGGGTGATTGCACCTTTTCTGTGTAAGAACATGATCGTGAATGATGATTATGACGAAGGTGTATGGTATGAGGGTGATGAGAATGGAGCCACATTTCGCTGGAGTACTGAATTTAATGAACAGGCAGGGATAAGCAACTGCAATTTTGCCGTTAAACTGTTTCCTGACGGGAATATTGACTTCTATTATGGTGATATTATAGGTTTTGAAGATGTTCAATGGATTGCAGGTATTGCAGATGGTGATCTGGTAAATTACAGTCTTCCGCTACTTCCTGATCCTTCTATGATCCCATCGGGGACAAGGATTGAATTCATTGCCAATCAATTACCAACTTCAGTAGTCGTCTCTAAAAGTGGGGAACTGAGTATCCTTGAGGAAGAAGAAGCATTAAACTGTGATATTACAGTTGTCGCCACTGATAATACACTACTCAGTGCTGAGAAGACTTTTCAGTTAACAGATGGCCTGGAAATATTGCTGAGTGTTCAGGGATCAGAAGATAATACCATTACCAACGGGCAGTTTGTGTACATGGATTTGCTCTTGCATAATCGTGGAACCATCTCCATGCAAAATCTTGATATAAATATTTCCTGTGATCACCCCATGATAAACTTAATAGACTTTCAGCAAAGTGTTGAGAGTATTCAGGCTGGAGAATCCATAGAATTAAATGCTGTGTTCAGTTGTTTGTGTGATAAGCTTATTGGTGACGGACAAAATATTGTACTTCAAATGGATGTGCAAAGCCAGGATAAAGACTACCAGCGTTCCTTTTACTTAAAAACAACTTCTCCTTCGCTTGTTCTTGCTGATTTCGCGATCATGGATGATGATGGGATCCTTGAACCCGGTGAAACCTCCACCCTGCAAATAAAATTGAAAAATAACGGGACAAGAAAATCTGAAAATACAATTGCCTTCCTGATGCCTGAGAACCCGGGAATAACTGTAAATACCGGACAGCCGGTGAATTTCGGCACCATACTTCCTGGAAATATAGCCTCGGCTGATTTTAGTATCACATCTGATTACTCCATCCCTTATGGTTCAAGTGTAAGCTACTTGCTTAAAATTACTGATGAGGCAGGTGTAACAAAAGAAATTAATTTCACCCTGCGAGTCGGGAAAGTGCCGGTTTGCATCATTGATATGGATCCGGGGACCCATTCAGGTCCAATGGTTTACGAATTGCTACAGCAAATGGAGGTGGAAACTGAGTACATCCAGGTTTTCCCTGTTTCCCTGGATAAATACCAGTCTGTGATCCTGTGTCTTGGAATACAATTTACATATCATGAACTGACAGCCTTTCAAAGCCTTACGCTTGAAGAATACCTTGATCAGGGAGGAAATCTTTACATGGAAGGCAGGGTTGTGTGGCAGCAGGATATGCAATGGTCTATATTTGACAGATTTAAAATAGAAACCATAACCAGCCCCGGACTTTATGAAATACTGGATGGCGTTGACAGTACTTTTACCGAAGGACTGAGTTATGAAAATACTGCCGCCCAGCCATTTTGCTATTATTATTTGGAGCCTGAACCTCCGGCATTTTCCATTTTTACAGGCAGGGAATATCCTAATTGTGCTGCAGTGGCTTATGACGCCGGAATCTACAAGACAATAGGAACGATCTTTGAACTAGGTGCCCTGGCTTCTACAGATAGCTGTGAGCTTGAAACCTTTATGCAGGAGGTGCTCGATTTCTTCGGTGTTATACAGAGTACTCTTGGAATTGAAGATATTCCTTCAGGAGAAAATTTCCAGGTCATACAAAATTATCCGAATCCTTTCAGTTATCACACAAGCATACCATTGGTCCTGGATAATGAAAGTGTTGTGGAGGCTAAAATATATGACTTACAGGGAAGACGGATTTTTGATTTGCTGCAGTCATCTGTCCTCGAAGAAGGCATGCATTCCTTAAATTGGAATGCTACCGCTAATGATGGAAACCAGGTGCCGGGCGGAATTTATATTTACAGGATCATCGTTAACGGCAGGCCTTATACTGGCAAGATGATTTTGATTCGCTAAAGGCTGTATTTTATTAGAATGCTTCTTAAGCTGCCATTTTTTACTTGATTTGAATTTCCTACCTTTGTTTTTGTAAGACCGAAATACTATGAACAATAAAAATTTCTTTCTTTTACTACTGCTTGCTGCTATTTTCATTGGCTCCGGCAATCCCGTTTATTTAATAGATAAGAATGCTATTCCCGGGAAGATGATCATCCAGTTTCATCCGGACATGAAACATAAAGCAGCAATGAATAAATTAGAACAGCTATATTCCCAAATTGGTATGAAGGCAGATAAATGCCTGTCGGATCAATTGGGTATCTGGCTTGTATCTTTTGATCCGGAGATAAAATCTGATCAATTGCTAATAAAGCAGGTCTGTAGCAATGAGCTGGTAGCTGAAGCACAGTTTGATCACCATATTTCCTTGCGTGAGAAGATCCCTGATGATCCGGAATTTCCCAATCAATGGGCACTGAAAAATACAGGGCAGTCCGGTGGCCTGCCTGATGCCGACATTGATGCCACAGACGCCTGGGATATTAGTGTAAACAGCGGAACAACAGTCCTGGGTGATACCATTGTTATGGCCATTGTGGATGATGGGTTTTCCCTTTCCCACGAGGATATGAATTACTGGAAGAACAGGAATGAAATCCCCAATAACAGCATCGATGATGATAACAATGGCTATGTGGATGACTATGATGGCTGGAATGCTTATTACAGCAGTGGCTATATTCAGCCAAAAGACCACGGCATGCATGTTGCCGGCATCGCAGGAGCAATTGGTAACAATGGGAAAGGCGTATGTGGTGTGAACTGGAATGGCCGCGTGATGACCGTGGCCGGCTCTTCTACCATAGAATCTGTCGTTGTTGAAGCATATGGATATGTCTATAAAATGCGTTCATTATATGATGAAACCAATGGAGAGAAAGGTGCTTACGTGCTTGTGACCAACAGTTCTTTCGGGGTGGATTTCGGGAATCCGGATGATTATCCCATCTGGGGTGCCATGTATGATTCACTGGGCAGCCTGGGGATAATGAATGTTGCAGCGACCAGTAATGCTCCCGTGAATGTGGACTCGGTTGGTGATGTACCTACTGCCTTTTCTACAGATTATCTCATCAGTGTAACAAATACGACGAATATAGACATAAAGAACCTGGGTGCAGCCTGGGGAACTACTTCCATCGATCTCGGGGCACCCGGAAGATCCATCATATCGACCAGGATCCCGAATACTTATGGCTATAAAACCGGTACTTCAATGGCTTCGCCACAGGTTACCGGAAGCATTGCCCTGATGTTTGCTGCAGCAGATGAGGCTTTTATGCAGGCATACAAAGAACAACCTGCTGTAATCAGCATGTTCATGAAAAACCTGGTACTCGATGGTGTTGACCAGCTTCCTGGTTTTGACACACTTTGTGTATCCGGTGGAAGATTGAATGTAAATAACGCCATACAAAAACTCATCTCCCCGCGGATCCTGCCTGCATCAGATACCCTGAGTGTTATACTGGCCCCTGACTCAGTAGCACATAAAGACCTCTTGCTTGAAAACTTATTGGGTTTTGCTTTGCCGTATGAAACTAACATTGTAAATATGCCTGCATGGGTTAATTATGAGCCGGTATCAGGAATATTGCAAGCTCATGGCAGCGAAAACCTTTCCTTCAACTTTGATGCTACGGGAATGGCATTGGGCTCGTATTATTGCGAGTTGGCCCTGACAGATATCGCCGGCATGACAATTATTGTTATTATTGAAATGAAAGTGGCCCCTCTACAGGGCATCTATGATCCAGGTGAGACTGAAAGCTTTATGCTGTCATGTTATCCCAATCCTTTTGCCAGTCACTTCAATTTGGATATTTCCCTTCGGGATGGAGGGAATATCGTAATAAGGGTGTTCTCTCTTGACGGGCAGTTGGTAAAGGTTTGGGAAGAAAGTATTCCTGGGTCAGGGAAGCATCTTATCACATGGGATGGCAGGGATCAGCAAGGATTTTCTCTTCCGTCAGGGATTTACATTACCCAGGTGTCGGGATCCGGTATAAGTAAAAGTATCAGGGTAGTTAAGTACGCTGAATAGATCAGCGTTTTTTTGCCAGCCAATAAGAGGGATTCATCAAGTCCTTGGCTTTCCATAATTCAAAATGCAACTCAGTTTTGTTTTCACTTTGGTTGGTGTAAACACGACCGATATTCTGCTTGGTCCTTACTTCCTGACCTTTGCTTATCATGACCTCATCAAGGTTTGAATACACACTGAGGTATTCGCCATGCCGGATGATCACAACGTTGTTAAAGTTCGGTACAGAAATGATCCTGGTCACGACCCCGCTAAAGACCGCCCTTGCATATTCACCCTCGGATGTAAGAATGTCAATTCCATTATTTATTATCTTAACACGTGGAAGAACAGGATGCTGATGTTCACCGAAAGTGCTTGAAACAATACCCCTTTCTGTTGGCCACGGCAATTTACCTTTATTGCTTGCAAAGTTCTCTGAGAGCTGAAGTTCTTCAGGTGTCAGGGCAAAACCGCTACTTGTTTTTGAAGTTGCCTCGGCACGGGCTCGTTCTTCTGCAAGCCTGATCTCCTCGGCAATGATATTTTCAATGGTTTTTTGGAGTTTGGCTGCTGCTTTCTCTTTTGCCAGTAATGAGGCCTTGAGTTCTTTTTCTTTCTGACTTAGGTTTTGAACAGTACGGTCTGCATCACCCTTTTCATTCTCCAGGAGGTTTTTTTCATTTTGTTCTTCTGCTAAAAGGTTTTGCTTATCAGTTTTTTGTTGTTCCAGTTGCTGTTCCTTGTCAAGTAAGCTGGCCTGGGTTTTAATGATCAACTCGGCCTGCATTCTTCGGTAGGCACCATATTGTTGAAAATATTTCAGGCGGCGGTACGCCTGATTAAAATCCCTGGAAGAAAACAAAAAAACCAGCCTGACATATGAACTTCGGTTACGATAGGCATAATAAATCATTTTTGCATATTCTTCTTTTAGCTTTTTCAGTTCAACTTTCAAAGAAAAAATACTGTCAGTGGTTTCATTAATTTCATTATTAAGGAGAATGACTTCTGCCTTGATGGTGTTGATCAACCTTTCACGCTGCCTGATCTTTTGTTGCAGGACCGCAAGCTCATCCATAGTCGATCGGCGGTTTTTCTGTGTCTGGCCAAGGAGTTTATTGGTATAAGCTATTTCTTCTTCTATTTGCTTCTTTTCCTGCTGCAAGCCGGCCTTACGATCCTGTGCATTGAGTACGGATGAAAGAATAAAGAGAGTGACCAGTGGAATGACTGCTTTTTTTAACAAGAATTTTATAATTGCTTTTTTAGCAGTCATTAATAAATCCTTTCATATTTGGAGGGGATGCTGAAAGGGAATGACTTCGGCTCATTGATCCTTATCCGGGAATAATCAACTTTGACAACTATCTTCTCATCCGCGGTAATCTCGAAAGTGATTTTGAATGGGAAAAGTTGTCCTTCATGGTCTTTGAAATCACTGTAAAAAGTATCCAGCTTTTTATCATTCTGTATCTCCTTAATATTAACCCTGGTAATTTTAAATGTTTCCGGGTTCAGCCAGATGTTTTGATAAAACACCTTTGCATCGCTTTCGCCATGCTTTACAAACTTTTTTAATTTCCTTCGTTCAGCGGTGGATAGCTTATATTCATCACTGATAATACTGGCTCTGAATTTCGATTTTTCATAAAACTGAAAATCATTTCCGATAATAAATGATTGCAGAATATCAAAGTCAATATTGGTTTGAAGGTACTCATTGATGAACTTATAATCCCCGCAGAGATAGGTTTTATTGATCCTGTTCATAAAGAACACCGAATCATTGGTGATCTTCAGCCTGGCCATTTCAATGCCGAGGGCAGGAGAGAAGGACAACCATATGATACTATCCTTCCGGATCCTTATCTGGCCTCTGAACTCAGTGAGTTTCTTGTCATAAATGTAATCGATTGAAAATTTTGCTGAAAACCAATTGAACTGCAGTTCACTTTCAGAAAGTTTTTCGAGCAAGTATGCTGCTTTTGCCTCTTTAAGAGGTTCTTTAATTATTTGTCTTGAAGAAGAGCATGCACTAAAAATGAAAATGATCAGCAGGCAGCTTATCAAACACCTTACCATAAAGAATAACTGTTTATGTAAAGTACTATTCATACAGTATGCCTTCATTAACTTTCTTTTCAAGGAATTCCGAGCCACCATTACCAGCTTCCAATGCCTTTTTCCAGTACTCAAGGGCTTCATTTGTTCTGTCAAGTTTATACAACACATCTCCATAGTGTTCAAGTACCTCAGCATTGTCTTCATTATGATTTTCAACAGACATTTCTATCCATTTGAGGGCTTCATCATATTCTCCGAGTTTGTACAATACCCATCCATATGTATCCTGGTTTGATGAATTTTCGGGATCCAGCTCTGTTGCTTTTTTTGCCATCTCTTTGGCTTTGGCCAATTCCTGTCCTTTCAGTGAAAGATAATATGCATAGTTATTCAGAACCAAAGCGTTCTCAGAATTGATCTTCAGAGCTGCATCATAAGCTTCAAATGCCTTTTCATCATTTCCGACCTGGTGATATGCATCACCCAGATAATTGTAAAATTCAGCAAGGAGCAGATCATTTCTTACCACAAACCTGATCCCGGTTTCCAGGTCTTCGATCATTTGCTGATGGTCCTCAAACTGGTAATTTGCAATTGCTGAGAAGAGATAAGGTAAAGCTTGCTGGGGAAACAGCTCGATGGTCCTGCGGCTTTCATCCCGCATAGCTTCAAAGTCTTCAAGCTGAGACTCGGTAAATAGTAGCTGCTCCCACACAACATATCTGCTGCTGTCGAGGCTGATCACCTTTCGCAGGGCATCCCTGGCTTGTGTCCATTCTTCATTCTGATAGTAAAGGTCGGCACGGATACTATGGGCTTTGGCGTCTTCCGGATGGGTCTGAATCAGAAGTTCAACCAATTCAGCAGCCTGCTCCAACTGTTCCTCATAATACTGTTTAACCGTAAAGTATGCCAGCAATATTTGGACCTTGGTGTCGATATCCAGATAGGGATTGGAGAAACCGAGTTTCAAATGTTCGTAAGATTTCTCCTGATCTCCCCTTTTCCTGTAATAGTCGGAAAGAGAAATCTGGATATATGGATTTTCCGGATCAGTATCAGCAATATCAAGGTATGTTTGCAAGGCTTTTTCATCCATTCCGTTGGACAGGTACAGTTCGGCCAGAATAGCCTTAAACCTGCTTTCTTCAGGCCAGGCTTCACACAGCTTTTCCATTTCATCAATGGCTTTTGCCGGCTTTTTCATTCTCAGCCAGATCTTTTGTTTCTGGATTGAAATTTCTTCTGTAATCCCTATATTGTTTTCTATCTTGTTATACACATCAATGGATTTCTGGTAATTTCCGACCAGGAGATGGGTTAGTGCAAGGTCGTACAGGTATTCCAGGTCTTCCGGATGTAATTTAACCAGCTTTTCCATAACTTCTACCGACTTGTCGAATTGCATGTTTTCCTGGTACACCTCCGCAAGAAGTTTCAAATACCATACATTCTCCGGATCATATGTAACGGCTTTTGAAGCCCACTCAAGGGATTTTTTGCTCTGATTGTTGATCCGTGCGATCCTTGCAAGCTCATACATGGAAGCGGCATCTTCCGGGTCTGCATCCAGGCACTGAAGAAAAAGTTCAGTTGCAGCAGTGTAATTTCCAAGCAACTTCTGGGTGTTGGCCTCAAGAAATAACGCGGAGTTATCCTGTCTTTCGTATTTATTATTCCCGTCCGAAGACTGCACCGTGCTGGTACTCGTTTTGCAGGCAGTAAAAATAAGGGCAAACACAAGGATAAGCAACCACATACGCTTGCCCATTCCTGCCATAAGTACGATAATTCTCATACTGAATTATTGATGATTAATGGAATATGTATATAAGATCATTCAATGAACCGGCCAAAATTAGTAATAATATTTGAAGGCTTATTCCATGTTGGCAATGAAATCGCAGCTATCTGACAATCAGCGGTGTGGTGATGGTATTGCTCTCATGTAAAGCCCGGTCAATAATATAGGCTTCAAATTTAATTGTATCAAAGGTTGAATTAAAATTATAAATGAACAGGGTATCCTGTATTTCTCCATTGATTGCTTTATTGATCCCCTGTGGAGTTAGGTTGGGTATCCGGGCACTCAGAGTGAGGGTATCATATTGCCCGGTCTGGGGATTGAACCATAAGATCGGAACTTCGGTTAAAACCCCGTTCTGCATTTCAAAATAAGTAATGATCAGGTTATAATGATATTTGGAAGAAGCATTGAAGGGTGGTGCTGTGTCACCTGTGTTCAGACCAATATCTCCGTCTCCGTCTTCGAACGAAAAGGCAAGTACTCCACGATCATAAATCTCAAGGTCAGGATTATAAATTTTGATGAAACCAATATATTCAATATGCGGAATATCAGAGAATTTCTTAACCTTTTTGCAGGAACCAAATCCCGTAATCAAAATGATTATCAGAAATAAGAGTATTTTTGGGAATTGCCTCATGCCGGCATTTATTTAGACGTAAAGTTACTAAATTTTAAAACTTTGTCCCCTGATGAGAAAATAAACAGTTTCAGGGAAAGGATTTTCCAAATCCGATCTCCTGAAGCATTTAACGGGATTGCACTGGAATTATTTCATTTTCAGCTCCGGGAAAATATTGTCTACAGGGATTATGCGAGACATTTAGGGGTAGATACCAGGGGGATCTCTCATTTCACGGAAATACCTTTCCTGCCCATCGTTTTTTATAAGAACCATAAAGTTATTTCAGGGAGTTTTGATGAAGAGGTAATATTTTCGAGCAGTGGAACAAGCGGCATGTCGGTCAGCAGACACTATATCCGGGACCTGGATCTTTATAAAGCAAGCTTTTTGAATGCTTTCAGGGAGTTTTATGGCGATCCTTCGGAATACCGTATCCTGGGACTTCTTCCATCATATCTGGAGAGAGAAGGATCATCCCTGGTCTATATGGTCAGGGAACTCATGGCTGCCGGCCATCACTCTGAAAGCGGATTTTTTCTGCACGAACATGATCGTCTTAAAGATACCTTAAAGTCATTATCAGCATCAAACCATAAAACACTGCTGATCGGAGTGTCATTTGCTTTACTTGACTTTGCGGAAAGTAACAGTTTTCCGCTTGGTAAAAATGTTGTTGTCATGGAAACCGGTGGGATGAAAGGAAGACGGGAGGAGATCACAAGGGAACAATTGCATCATGAGCTGCGCACTGCTTTTCATCTTGAGTCTGTCCACTCCGAGTATGGCATGACCGAATTACTGTCCCAGGCATATTCCGCCGGGAGTGGCAGGTTCTTCACACCGGCATGGATGAAGGTCCTGATCCGGGATATTCAGGATCCTTTTACATTTCTCCCGGTGGGGAAACCCGGAGCCATCAATATCATTGACCTGGCCAATATTCATTCATGTGCTTTCATAGAAACCCGGGATATCGGGAAAATGCATCCGGACGGATCATTTGAGGTACTGGGGCGTACCGATGCCAGTGATATAAGGGGATGCAGCCTCCTTATCAGTTAAGAATCACATTGTCTCAAAAAAAATATCCTTCCACCCAAGGGCAGAAGAATATGGTTTAAGATGTTTAAAATTCTTACTACCTGATGATCAATTTCCTGATCATCTTTTCGCCCTGACCTTCAATCACGATGAAATAAAGTCCTTCAGGCAGATCCCTGAAATCAACAGTGACGGTATTCTGCCCGTCAAGGAAAACATCAGCTTGTTGGGCCATGGTTTTACCAATCAGGTTATATGCGCGGATAGAATAACGACCGGGTTGAGAAACTGTTGCAGCAATACTGAAGTTTCCATTGTTTGGGTTTGGCCACAGGCGGAATGAATTTTCGTCCTCAATTTCATTCACAGAGACCGTATTGTCAACAGTGATCTCCAGCTCATCGGAAAAGAGGCTTTCACCACAATCGTTCAAAGCCTTCACTTTGAGAGTTGCTGTTCCGAGATAATAAATGTCCCAGCTTACTTCGGCCTGGTTCATCTCGCTGTTTATAGTACCCGCTGAAGATGGTTCGAGAACCCATTCATAAGCTGATGCGAAATCGACGGGTGCGGTGCTGTAGGAGGTAATAGGAGTGATCTCCGGGTTTACAATAACCGGACCTTCAGGCATATTCGGTGTATTAGGATCTCCCAGGATTGCCAGCATCATCTTATCATCCACTATCGATCCTTCGTTATCTTCGGCAGCAAGTGTAAGTTCAGCACTACCATTTGTAATATCATTGCTTCCCGGTGTGTATATGGGTTCAAGGATATTGGGGTCATCGAAAGTTCCGTCACCGGAGCTTGCCCATTCCACTGACACCCAATCGGTGGCCTGGCCGTGGCACTGGAAACTGTTTCCTTCACAGGTATAATCATCCGGACCAGCATAGCAGGTGAGCGTCATCAGTGGTGGGAATGTGATATAGTCCAGCCACGCACAGTCATTTCCTGCCATACCTGAAGCATCTTTTTCATAAATCCATTTGAAAGTGTAATTGCCGGGGACGACAGGATAAGCAAGTTTATTCCAGCCACCGCCCACACCTGACCATTCACCTTTAAGTGAATTGTTAATGTAGAATTTGAGTTTATCCTTGTTGGTTTGTGAGGATACTTTATACACAAATGTAACAGAGTCTGCCAGCATCACTTCAACATCAATTGCAAGTTCACTGAACTGGTCATTGCTGATGCTGCCGGACTTGGCTGAATATATACCTTCATAAGGATAGATGTTCGTTATTTCAAAGGGCAGGTCACCATCAAGTTCCCAGTCGAATTTACTGAAGTCACCGCTTTCCCAGTCTTCGAAGATCAAACCGATCTTTTTACTGAAATAGGCTGTTTCGGTGAAACCGCCAGCCGTTAGTTCATAATAGAATTCAGCAATTGCAGCTCCGTCGGGTGCCTCGGCATCTACTTCAACAAGGAATTCAGCCCAAAGAAAGCCGAGCAGGCCAAGATTTCCAATGGAATCTATTGTATTGGTGAATGTCAGGTACTGGCAATCAGATTCGATCATGGCTACAGAATTTTCCGCCGGACAATGGCCGCTGTTAAAGTTTTTAACCTTAATAGTGGCTATTTCACCCGGATCGAG
>JAIOSQ010000252.1 GCA_021107535.1 Bacteroidales bacterium
AGATGAAGACCAATACATCACTGATCTCTGTCAGGCCTTTCCGCTCCCCACATCATACCATCAGCGACGCCGGCCTGGTTGGGGGAGGAACATTTCCACAGCCCGGAGAAATATCACTGGCACATAATGGGGTGCTTTTCCTGGATGAGCTTCCGGAATTCAAGCGTACCGTTCTGGAGGTGATGCGGCAGCCAATAGAAGATCGGGTAGTAACCATTGCAAGAGCAAAACAAAGTGTTGAATACCCTGCAGGCTTCATGCTGGTAGCAGCCAGGAGATTCCTTGTTCCTTATGCCTTCTTTATCGTTTATTGTTCATTTATTGCATTCAATCATATTTTGTATTATCTTGGATGCCAATTCAAAATAATTTATTAACCAAAAACTAATTATTATGGAATATGTAGGAGCCGGTATCGGTGTTATAATTTTATTAATCGTCCTAAATCTATTAATTGGAGGGCTTTTTCTTTACCTCGGTGCTTCTATTGCCGGTATTGAGAAAAAAACATTTGGAAAATCCATTCTTGGATACTTTGTTTCGCTGGTCATTGTTGGTATTATCAGTTTTATTTTTACCTTATTGTTCTTCTTCTTCCCTCCACTTGGAGCACTCATTGGGTTGGTTGTTGGCGTTCTGATTACCGCCGCTATTCTGAAAGGTATTTTTGATACAAGTTTTGGAAAAGCATTTGTTGCTCTTATCATGGCATGGATATTATCACTTATTGTGACATTTCTTGTCAGCCTCGCCTTTGGAGCATCACTTTTTGGAATATTTGGACTCTAGTGTTAAGTCAGGCTCTTTAGATTTACAATTTCCTTGCCCGCCTCTTTGGCGGGTGTATTCGGTGTGTACAATTTACAATGTGATCTTAAATCGAAAATTTACAATAATAAATCACATTGTACATACAGAATTGTAAAAACAGAATTGTAAATAATTGACTCCCTTTGGTCGAAATGACTTAGATATCGGACTTTTGAGACAGCCTTTTTTTTATTGAAGAATTAGCATGAACATTATTCTCCTGTAAAGCGGGGAGGGCGTTTCTCAAAAAACGCCCGTAGGCCCTCCTGATAATCTTTACTGTTATATGCCTTTTGCCTGAGTTCATCGATCTTTTCGTAAAACTCAGAATTGATCGGCTTGGCAGCACCCATAATATTTAGCTGTTCTTTGATAACAGCAATGCTGAGTGGCGAATTCGAGGCAATTACGGCTGCCATTTCGTATGTAATGGATTCCAGTTTATCAGCATCAACCAGGTGATTGAGTATCCCGAGGTTTTCCGCTTTTTCGGCCATTATGGGCTTTGCCGTAAAGAACATTTCCTTGGCAATATTCAGTTCAACCATATTGAGAAAATGAACGATGCCGGTGGTATTGTATGGCACACCGATCTTAGCCGGGGTGATCGCAAAACTCGTATTTTTAGTCCCTATGAGAATATCGCAAACAAATGACAGGTCGCAACCACCTCCCCAGACACTGCCATCGATCATGGCGATTACAGGTGCGGGGAACTTCTGGATACGCCGCATGATCTTTTCCAGTGGATGGTGGTAAAATATCGGATCATTCCCGGGTTCAGGCAATTCAGCAATATTCAGTCCGGCACACCACACTTTTACACCTTCATTGGCACGCAATATGATCACACGCACCTTTTTCGATTGCATCAGGTCCAGCGCCAAATAAAACTCTTCCATCATCTCAACACTGAGAGAATTGCGCTTTTCATCATTATTAAAACAAATGGTTCCGATAGAATCTTTTATGTCTGTTTTGATCAGGCTCATAACAATTTTTATTTGCCTTAAAAGTAATAAAAAAGCATAAACGGCTATCAAATCATAAGCTTGCACCCACCCTCGTGATAATTAAGCTAATCTTTCCTACTTTTGCTGCGAGATTTTCAATGATCAGGATATGATAAAAGAAGAGAAAACAGCATACCGACTGCAATCACTTGTTTCAGGCAAAATATTCGAAGACAGCGGATGGATCCTTGACCCTCCGGGAGAAACAGCACCGGGCTTTGTCAGGGCAGTATACGAAAACAGGCAATTACACCTGAAAGGCAATGAATATGGCTTTTATACTTTTGCCGACTGGCTTCCTATAAACCGCATGCTCCAGGGCTCTCACCCACCGGTAACATATAAAAGTTCCGGACTCGCAAATACCCTGGGATTGAAAAACCTGTACATCACTTTCAGTGGCTATTGGCCGGAAAAAGGCGCCTTAATGTGCACTTGCTCATTCAAGGAAACTGAAGCCTATTCTGTGTGCGGACGTCTGGATCCGGGACAGGATAAGATCCTGGTGGTAGCATCTGCCGGAAATACAGCACGATCATTCGCCCGCGTCTGCTCCGATAACAATATCCCACTTCTTTTAACTGTCCCCGAAGATAATATCGATGTGCTATGGTTCGACAGGCCCATTAATGATAATGTAAAACTAATTGTTTCCCGTTCCGGAGGTGATTATTTTGACGCCATCCACTTATCCAACCTTGCCTGTCAATTGGATCATTTCATAGCAGAAGGAGGCGCGAAAAATATAGCCAGGCGAGACGGGATGGGAACAACCGTTCTTTCTGCTGCAACCACCATTGGTGAAATTCCGGAGTATTATTTCCAGGCAGTGGGAAGCGGAACAGGGGCCATCGCAGCATGGGAAGCAAACCTTCGTTTGATCGAAGATGGCAGGTTCGGGAACAGGAAAATGAAACTCATGGTTTCACAGAATAAGCCCTTCACACCCATCTATGATGCCTGGAAAGTAGATTCGAGGACTTTGCTTCCCTTTGATGACCAGGTTGCACGCAAACAGGTAGAAGAGATCATGGCAAAAGTACTTTCAAACCGGAAACCACCATACTCTCTCATCGGAGGGCTTTACGATGCCATGAAGGATGCCGGAGGAGATGTATTACTGGCATCAAATGAGGAAGCGATAAAGGCTGCAGCTTTATTTGAAGAAACGGAAGGCGTCGACATCCATCCGGCCGCCGCCATTGCCACTGCAACATTGGTCAATGCTGTTAAAGAAGGACAGGTTCAGAAAGACGCACTCATCATGCTGAATATCACCGGAGGCGGGGAAGAAAGGTTCAAGCAGAAAAATGAGCTTCACTATCTTAAGCCTTCCCTGGTTTTTGATATAGATCCGGATCTTAATGAGGTGAAGGAGAAACTGGAACGGTTATTTCAATTGTAAAAATCCACCCTCTAAGAAGGTGGCTTTGAATTGCACCCATTGGGCGCTTGATGGGAGAAAGATTGGAATGATGGAAAAATGGAAAGAAATACATATTAATTGCAGTGCAATATTGCAATATTCCAATAACATCTCTCTTGTATAACAAAAAAAGACATAAGCACCATGAAAGAAGGTGGATTTCTAATTCAAATTAAATATTGAATTATTGTTTTTTAATGATTACATAGTTTTTATCTACATCACTTTATTTGTGATCGTATATAATCTGGTAAAGTTCTTTGTTAAAACCAGGTTTATTAAGAATACGATCATCATCCTGGCAAGTTTGCTGGTTCTTTTAACCGTAATCAGGGAACATACGCTGATCATATTGAGTATTTTGAGCCTGCTTGTATTCCTGGTGGGCAGATACCTGCAAAATAAAAAGTCACGCACCCTTCTTGGTGGTATCCTGGCATTCATTATCATTTTATTTTGTATTCGAAATTATCCATTCCTTCAAGATATAATTTCGGAAAGTTATCTGTCGTTTATCAACGAACCGGTACTCTCTGTACAAAAGCTTGGGATATCTTATATCCTCTTTCGATATGTTCACTGGCTTGTGGAATCCTACAGGAAAACCATCCATCAATCTGATTTTTTTACCTTTCTGAGCTATATTTTCTTTTTTCCAAATTTCCTTGCCGGGCCTATCGACCGTTATAACAATTTTCATTACTGGATGGGCAACACAAAATTCAGCTACCTGAAGCCACTGTTTTTTGCGGGGATCAGCAGGATATTCATTGGTGGAATTAAAACACTTGTCATCGTTCCTTTTGTGATCGATTACGCTCTGGATTATACGGTGCTATTACCTGATTATTCACCTGTAATTGCTTTATTCCTGAGTTTGCTGGCTTATTCAGCTTATATTTATTTTGACTTTTCCGGGTATTCAGACATTGCCATTGGAACGGCCTATTTGATCGGGATAAGAACACCTGAGAACTTCAACAATCCATATTTTTCGGAAAATTTATCTGTTTTCTGGAAACGCTGGCATATGACTTTTTCCAATTTTCTTTTTGCTTATGTTTTTAAGCCGTCCCTGTCATTGCTAAATCGCTTATTCCCCCGTTTTCCACGAATGACAATTACAGTTACGGGCTATCTGTTTACATTTTTTATCTGTGGTTTATGGCATGGTGACACGATAAATTTTGTGTATTGGGGGCTCTGGCATGGCATAGGCCTTTCCATCGGAAAATTATGGAAGGCGTACATAAAACTGCCGGATAGGGTGCTCAGGAATAACATTTATAAAATTTGCAGCATCTTTCTTACTTTCTTGTTTGTGACCATGGGCTGGATGTTTTTTCATTATTCACAAGAACAAATTATAGAGATCTTTAACACATTGCTATTTTGAAATTGATCCGATATATATATAAAACCAAAACACTGAGTGAATACGGGCTTTTTCTGTTCATTTCGCTGATTGTTTTACTCATTTCAGGCAATATCCTGATTCCGGAATACCCTGCTTCACATATTGAGAAGCAGCTTCTCAATCTGAATGGTAAATACTTTAAATACAATGATAATCCACAGGTATCAGAATTTATCGGATCGGTTAAACGCAACAATGGATATATATGTCTCGGAACTTCTGAAACCACTACACGCAAGGATGGTAATTACTATGAGTTTCTCGATCAGGATACCTCGCTGAAAATTAGGTTTTCAGTATTGGGAGGCGCCGGAAGATCATGCGGCATACATATTCCCATGTTATTGAACCATAAAAAGGAGGTTGATTCCCTGAAAATAATTTATTTGATTAATCCGGTCTACTGGAGGAGCAAGCTTAACGGCTTCGACAAAGGGTATTGGATAAGGTATAACAACTATGCCGTATATAGAAAACTCAAATTAAATAATGAAGAATATAAAGACATTCTTGGTGTCGTTGAACCATATGGAGATGTATTGAATCCGGGAGAAAAGTTTCTATTTACAATGGAGTATTGGCTGCGGAAGATCAGGAAGCCATTTTTTCAGGATCTTCGCTACTGGTTGTTCCCGGATAAATACGAGGAAGATCTATTTTATCAAGCCGAAGAGAAAACAGGCTTTTCAAGTTTTGCAAATTTTGGTAAAATTGACACGGCCTATATTGATAGCAGTTGGAATGTCTCCTATGAATTTCTGAGCAGAAAATGGCTGAATCCGATCTCGGATAACGATTACCGGAATCGTGAACTCACTGCGTTCATAGAACTTTGCAATGAACTCGATGTAGAGGTGACTTATGTCCTTGGGCCTGTGAATACCACCTATATAAAGAAATATCATCCTCCTTACCTTGATGGATATTTAAATACTGTAAACCATATCAGGAATATACTTCTGGAGAACAATACTGATTTTATCGATGCAACAGATATTTCTGATGTTCCCGGCGCATTTGTTGACAACCAGCATCATTCCAGTTATGGTGCTTATCTGATCTATTTGAAAATAAAAAATCATATCAATGCAAAAGATAGTCTTTAAGATCCTGATCCGCTTGATTTTACTTGTGCTGCTTATATTTCTGCTCATGTACCAGAGTAATGTGGATATTTCTTATCTGTATGCTAACTTTTAGCATGAATATAATATGTTCAGGGTACCCGGAACCTTTTATGAATAGAGAAGTTAGAAGTCAGTAGTCAGTAGTCAGAAGTCAGTAGTCAGAATGGTGCAGGGTAAAATGAATGACTAATGATGAGATCCTAATGATTAATGAAGATTGGTAATTATGAGTTTAGAATTTGGGATTAATTCAAAATCCATCATCCAAAATTCAACATTATCATCCCCTCTTCCCCTCTTCTCCTCTTCCCGTCATCCTCTCTTATTTTCAGGAAGTTGATATTCATCCATTCAATTTCGTATATTAGCAAGATCTAAAATGTTCAATTACCAGTCATGAATTAATACCATTTCATTATGCGTTCACTTTTTTTCAGAAGTATATTTCTTATTTCATTAGGCTCATTTGTCTGGGTCTCTTGTGGTAGCGATGAGCAGACTGTTGCACCCCCGCAGCAAATTACTGTGGTAGAAGTCATCCAGAAAGATGTTCCTATTTACATGGAATATATCGGGGAGGTATATGGGGAGAAAGACATCCCCATACGGGCCAGGGTAGAAGGATTCCTGGAAGGCATCCACTTTGAAGAAGGGTCTGATGTCAAAGAAGGACAATTGCTATATACCATCGACCCTCGTCCTCTTGAAGCCACAGTAAATGCACAACAAAGCGAAGTGGCATCAGCTGAAACCATGATGGTCAAGGCAAAAAGCGATCTGGACAGGTATAAGCCTCTTGCTTCGCTAAATGCGGTGAGTAAAAGTGATCTGGATGCTGCCCAGGCCAGTTATGATGCATCTGTATCAGCGGTTGAAGCAGCGAAAGCGAATTTAAGATCTGCTCAGATCCAACTCGGGTATACAAAAATATACTCTCCCATCAACGGCATCATCGGCATTACAAAAGCCAGGGTGGGTGATTTTGTTGGTAAAGATCCGAACCCCGTGATCCTGAATACGGTTTCTGAAACCAGCAATGTAAAAGTGAGGTTCTACATCACCGAAACTGCTTACCTCTATTTATCACGGGAATATATCGAAAAAATGAGTTTGATGGTTGAAGGAGAGCCCGATCCGGAAAGAGAACCCAATATTGAACTTATTCTCTCCGACGGATCCATATATAAAGAAAAGGGTACATTTGATTTCATCGACAGGGGTATCGATGCATCTACGGGTTCCATTCTCATCCAGGCAAATTTCCCAAATCCAAAACTAATCCTGCGCCCGGGACTCTACGCAAAAGTGAAAGTTGTTGCAAGAAACATTAAGGATGCCATCCTGATTCCACAGCGTTGTATCATGGAATTACAGGGACTGCATTCAGTATATGTGGTCAACGACAGCAATATTATTGAATCACGACAGGTCACCACCGGGCCTACCATAGGAGATTACTGGCTGATTGAGGAAGGGCTTAAAGCCAATGAAAAAGTAGTGATTGATGCATTGCAAAAAGTCAGGCCCGATATGACAATCGTTCCGGAAGTCATCGAATTTGAAAGCAAAACCAATCTTCAATAGGCAAAGCTATGGCAGAAAATAAAGGAAATTTTTTCGTTCACCGGCCAATTGTTGCAATGGTTATTGCCATCGTAATCGTGATCGTCGGTATGGTATCTCTGATTGGTTTGCCCATTGAGCAGTATCCCAACCTGACCCCTCCCATCGTTCAGGTCAGGGGTACATACACCGGAGCAAATGCATTGAATGTGGAAGAATCGGTAGCCACGCCCCTGGAGCAGCAGATCAACGGTGTTGATAACATGATCTACATGCAATCCACCAATGCAAATGACGGAACTATGGTGATCGATGTATCTTTCGAAGTAGGTACCGACCCGGACATGAACACTGTGCTCACACAGAACAGGGTGTCAGCAGCTACGGCAAAGCTACCGGAAGATGTTAAAAAGTATGGCGTTACAACCGAGAAATCCCTGCCGAATATCCTGATGCTGATCACATTGACATCAGACGGAAGATACGACCAGGATTTCCTCGGAAACTACGCCCTGATCAACATAAAAGACCAGCTGTCCCGTATTAAGGGAATCGGTCGTGTAAATGTTCTTGGGGCATCAGATTACTCGATGCGTATATGGGTTAAGCCCGACCGTCTGTCACAGATGGGCATCACCGTTCCCGAGATACTGCAGGCCATCAACGAACAGAATATTATTGTTCCCGGAGGTAAGTTTGGGGCCGAGCCTGCCCCGGCGGGAACAGAATTCACTTATTCTGTACGCCTTCCTGATCGGTTCAGCACGCCTGAAGCTTTTGGTGAGATCGTGGTTCGCACCCAATCTGACGGCTCACAGGTAAAATTGAAGGATATCGCCACCATCAACCTTGGTGTTGAGACCTATAATGCCTTTACAAGGTTAAATGGGAAAACCTGTGCCATTATTGGCCTTTACCAGTCTCCCGGATCCAATGCCGTAGAACTTGCCACACAGGTAATAGATGAAATGGATGTGATTGCGCAAAAGTTTCCTGAAAGCATCAGATATGATGTGTCAATGGACACAACAGAAGCGATCACTGCCGGAATAGACGATATAGTGGTAACACTTTTCATTGCCCTTGCGCTGGTGATCTTTGTTGTATTCATCTTTATCCAGGACTGGCGGGCCACACTCATCCCAATCATTGCGATCCCGGTCTCCCTGGTGGGAGCGTTCATATTCTTCCCACTGCTTGGGTTCACCATCAATGTGCTCTCTTTGCTCGGCCTGGTACTGGCCATTGGTATTGTGGTAGATGACGCCATTGTGGTGGTTGAAGCAGTGCAGGTAAATATAGCTGCCGGCATGAACAGGAAAGAGGCCACTATTCAGGCCATGCGCAAGGTAACAGCTCCTGTAATTGCCACTACGCTCGTACTGATTGCTGTTTTTATACCCGTGGCCGGAATGGCAGGTATCACCGGCAGGCTGTACCAGCAATTTGCGATTACCATAGCCGTTTCGGTGCTTGTATCCTCTGTCAATGCGCTTACACTCAGTCCTGCATTATGTTCATTATTGCTAAAAGAGCCCAAGCCTTACAAGGGCTTACTTGGAAAATTCTTCAAAGGCTTTAATAAGGTCATGGGAAATACCACCAATTCCTATATGAGCTTTACGCATGTGGTCACACGGAAACTTAAACGGTCCGTGATCTTTATCATTATAATAACTATTGGCGCGGGCGTTTTTATGAAGTTAGTTCCCGGAGGATTTATACCGGAAGAGGATATGGGGTATCTTTTTGTAAATATGCAATTGCCCGATGCTTCTTCCCTTCAACGATCTGATGAAGTGGCAAAAAAAATTGAAGACCTGCTAATGAAGCATCCGGAAGTTAAATATGTTACAACTGCCACAGGCTACAGCATTCTTTCCGGTGCAATGACATCCAACCAGGGCTTTATGTTTATTTCTCTTCAAAATTGGGCCGACAGGGATTTGACTGCCAAAGAGTTTATCCACAAGATCAACAGAGAACTGGCCATTAATATTAAAGAAGCGCAGGCATTTGCTTTCGGGCCACCTGCAATTCCGGGACTTGGTAACGGTTCCGGGTTCAGCATCATGCTCCAGGACCGGGGCGGCAACACACCCATTTACCTTTCAAGCAATGCAGGAGAATTCATGCAGGCAGCCATGGCCCGGCCTGAGATCAGTAATGCTTTTACAACTTTCCAGGCATCTGTCCCACAACGCTACATGAATATTGACAGAGAAAAAGCACTGAAACTTGGCATTCCGCTGAATGATCTTTATACCACCATTGGAGCATATATGGGCGGCGCTTATGTGAATGACTTTACGCGCTTCGGCAGATTATATAAAACCTATATCCAGGCAGAACCGCAATACCGGGTGGATGAAAAACAGATCAGTAATTTCTTTATTAAAAATAATAATGGAGATATGGTTCCCCTGGGCACCCTGGTCAGGATCGAGAATATTTCCGGGCCGGATTATACCACCAGGTTTAATTTGTACAGGTCGGTTGAGGTGACCGGATCGCCTGCAGAGGGCTATACATCTGCTGAGGCGATGACTGCCCTGGAAGAGGTAGCAAAAGAGGTTCTTCCGGAGGATATGAGCTATGCATGGAACGCCATGTCATACCAGGAGAATAAAGCCTCCGGCTCCCTGGGGATCATCATGACCTTTTCCCTGATCTTTGTTTTCCTGATCCTTGCTGCACAGTATGAAAGCTGGTCATTGCCGTTCAGCATTCTTCTGGGAACTCCTTTTGCCATTTTCGGTGCCATGCTCTTCTTATGGGCAGCCAGGCTGTACAGCCCGACTTTTGAGAATAACATCTTTGCACAGGTTTCTTTTGTGATGCTGGTTGGTATGGCGGCCAAGAATGCCATTCTTATTGTTGAATATGCAAACGATGAATTTAAGAATGGGCTGAATTTATTTGATTCTGCCATCAAAGCAGCAAAGTCCAGGTTCAGGCCGATACTGATGACTGCCTTCTCATTTATTTTTGGCGTCTTTCCGCTCGTAATTGCCAGCGGTTCAGGTGCTGAAGCCAGAAAAGTAATGGGTATGGCATTGTTCGGAGGAATGACACTGGCCACACTCCTTGGTTTGTTCATGTATCCCATGCTGTTCGTCTTGATTGGCAAGATTGCCGGATATGAAAAGAAAAGAAAACTGGCTGAAGAAAAAGTTGAAAGTGAGTAAAAACCATGCTATGAAAAACGCGATCATCATATTATCTGTTTTGTCCCTGATCATTTACCTGGCGGGATGTAAGGTAGGGCCTGACTTTCAGTCACCACAGACAGACAGTCCCGAAGCTTATCGTTTTGACCCGGAATTAACTGATACCATCATCAACCTGAAATGGTGGGACTTATTCGAAGATCCCATCCTGGATACCCTGATCAGGATTGCCCTGGAAGATAACAAGGATGCACTACAGGCAGCCGCCAGGATTGAAGCCGCCAGGGCCAATGTAGGCTATACCAAGGCTGATGCCTTTCCAACTATCAACGTTTCCGCAGGCGCCTCAAGAGGAAATTATGCAGGAATAAAAACCGATGTCGGAAGTAATTTCTATGCATTCCCGGAACTGGTCTGGGAAATCGATTTCTGGGGCAAGTATCGCCGGTCGACGGAAGCCGCCCGTGCGGAATTACTTTCATCGGAACATGGCTTAAGGGTCATGCAGATTAGCCTGGTAACCTCAGTGGTCAGCACCTATTTTCAGTTACTGGATGATATGTCCAAATATGAGATATCGCAACGTACCTTTGACTCCCGCGACAGCGGAACACAAATCATCCAATACCGTTTTGATTACGGGACTATCCCTGAGATTGACCTGAACCAGGCACAGATTCAGCAAGCCATTGCTGCAGCAGCCATACCTGTTTTCAGACGCTATATTGCCTTTGATCAAAGTGCTCTGAGCATACTTCTGGGCAGGATGCCGGATTCCATACCAACGGGTACCAGGCTCTATGATCAGGAATTCCCACCCGACATTCCCACAGGACTGCCATCACAGCTCCTGGCAAGAAGGCCTGACATTCTGCAGGCCGAAGCAGATTACATGCAGCAAAATGCATTGATCGGGGTGGCGGTAGCTATGCGTTTCCCTTCCATAAGCCTGACAGGCCTGGCTGGTGGAGCCAGCAGTGAGCTTTCAGCTTTCACCAGTGGTGGAATGGCCTGGTCGGTAGGTGGAAGTTTGTTAGGCCCATTATTTCAATTCGGAAAAAACAAACGCAGGGTTGAGCAACAGAGATATCTTGCCGAGGCATCCCGTATTAACTATGAGTACACTGTAATACAGGCATTCAAGGACGTGGAGGATGCGCTGATCTCCATTGAAACCCTGAAGGAAGAGCTTATTGCCCAGGGAGTAAGGGTGAAAGCTGCAGAAAATGCAGAAATGCTATCAGGGGAACGTTACGACAAAGGCGTTACCAGCTACCTCGAAGTTTTGGAATCGCAAAGGCAGTCGTTCGATGCACAACTGGATTATTCTTCTGTAAGACGCGATCTGCTTACATCCTATATCCAATTATACAAAGCTCTTGGTGGCGGATGGCTCTCGGAGGAAGAGATGCAGCAGGCACAGAACCAGGAAGGGCAGAATTAATTATTTACAATTCTGTATTTGCTTTAAGCTTTCTGCTTTTATGCCGGTCAACAGGTATCCATATACCAAAATTTATAACAACGCCATTGATGTTTATGTCTTCGGTAACGGTTGGCATTAAAAGGTTATAAGTTAACTCAACAGCAAGTACCGGTTTGCATTTTAACCTGAACCTTAAACTGCCGCTGGCATGATAACCATAAGTAACGGCATAATGCGTCTTATCCAATGCCTTGTTCTGATCTGCCTTGCCCATAAGGCTGAAACCACTGCCAATTACGGCATAAACCCTGGCATCGGGGTTGGGTAAGATATAATTTGCCGTAAAGAAGATCGGTGTCATGTATAGATGATGGCGGTCTTCACTATATTTTCTTGATTTGTAAGCCATCCCGCCTGATAAATGTAAGCTGATCCGGGACCTCGTCCACACATCATATCCTCCCAGGATTACAGGAGCAAAAATATAGAATTCCCTTGCCGTAATATTGGTGAACTCATATATGCCGGTTTTTACGCTCCATTGCTGGGGCATGGCTTGCTGACATGTAACAGCCAGCATGATGATCAGGCTATATGTCAAAATCTTCAACGACTTCATTGAATATCCCAATTGATTTCAGGTTTATCCGCTTTGTTTCCCTGAATATGGAAATCTTGATAAAATGATGATAATCTCCGCCATTTCCATGGTATAAGGGACCACCAGCCCCACCTGTTGTGATATAATGCATTCCATCTTTCAGATAACAATTAAAGAAATGGTCATGGCCGGAAAAAACAATACGTATCTTTTTATTTAACAGGAATATCTGATGCAGGGTATCAGCATTTAACAGGTTTGATCCCTGATGAAAACCCTGGGGGTATAATGGACGATGTAAAAAAATGAAGATATTTTCTACCCCGGGTGCTCCGGCAGCACTGTCTAATTGTTTCTTCATCCAGGTAAGTTGTTCTCCCACGATACTCCCTTCTTCTCCCTTGATCTCCGTATCTAAGATAAGAAACAACAAGTCTTCATGTTGAACGAAATAGTAAAAATTGTCGCCCGAAAGCCTTCCGTAATGCCGAAGAGCGTACTCATCTGATGCTTCATTACCCTCATGGTTCCCCCGGGCAATATATACAGGCATTTTTTCAGTAATTGGATTTGAATAATACCAGAAATTAAGCCATTCCAATTCATTCCCTGGCCTGAGCATAATGTCTCCTAAGCAAAAAGCAGCAATAGGAGCAGGCTCGATTTTTCCTATGTTGGATGCCAGCATGCTATATATGCCAAAACCCTGTTGAGTATCGCTGAATACGACAAATGAAAGGTCTTCGTCTCCTCTCGGCAGGTCGGTATCCAAAGTGGTACATCCCGGGATGATGACCACTACAAAAATGATCAGGAAAAACATCAGTTTGATATGATAAGGACAGGTCATATTTCTGATAATTACATACAAAGATAGTTAATAAAAAGCTATATTGCTGTTTTCCAGAGCCTTTGTTTTGAAGAAGTATCAAAGGACGATATGATTAAGGCAATAAAATTAATTCTATTCTCTATTCTACTGAGAACTTTTCTCTTTTTAGAAAAAACTATCGGTCTTTCAAATAAACCTCCCCGTCGTGCTTCGTCGCTGAGGCCTCCGCCATGCGCCTATGCTGAAGCTTCAGCGCAAGCGTAAGACTATGGCTGCCAGTGATGAATGGCTCCCGGAGGAAGAGATGCAGCAAGCGGAAGAAGCTGCTGCAGAGGCTGAAGCTCAAAACAACTAAGCCTATTTAATAGTAGAATGGGAAATGACCGCTTATATTAATATCGGGCATCCAGTACCGATAGCTGGCATAGTTATATAAGGTTCTTAATTCGTGAAAATTCCCTTTACCATTCTCATAGCTTAGAATATAGGTTTCAGTATCGCCTGTATAGAGTTCGGTAAATATCAATCTTTTTAATGTCCCGTCAGAATTGTACTCAAAATTAAATTTAGTAATGGGAGAAAGATTTTTGCTGTAAAACTTATAATTCGTACACTCCTCGATTCTCCCATCCTGATAATAATTAAAAGTCAATTTAGCTGACATCTCCCAAAATCCGGACCAATACCAGGCGTAATGTTGAATTTCAGCAATCTGTTGCTGTTCATTCCTGACATAACGGATTTTTCTATCGGCAGAATCTGAACCTTTACAATTAAAGTAAAAATCTGCTCCTGCAAACAAACCATGATCATCATATAAATATTCCTCAATCACACAGGTATCAGAATCTTTAAAGGGTAAGGAAAGATATTTTGTCTTACTCAGGCCATATTGATTATAAGAATAAAACGCCTTCATATCAGTGGTGTAATTCCCACAATATTCAATCAGTTTCCCATTCATGTATTTTCTTGTATAGCGGCTATCCTCCTGCCATCCAACATTCTCTATATACCCATAATATATTGACTCTATTAGTTGATCAGAAACGTAATTAAACACCTTTTTTGTCATGGGTATAGGAGTATTATCCGGCTTAATATAGTCTGCTACAATCTCAATTAATCTGTTTTGATCATCATAAGTGACAGTCTTTATCATAAATAAGGTGTCATTTGTAAAAACTTCAATCGTCTTGATTCTTCTTTCAGCATTACTTGGCGAATCATCACTATCATCCTTTTTACAATCCGTTAACAGAACAACAGTGAACAAGAGTGAAAAAGCCAATAACAGCTCTGTAAGTGGTTTAGATAATTTCATAACTGCTGGATTATTCGATAAATACAAATATAGGAAAAATATCAGGTCAAATATTAATTAGTAGAGTTTCTATCTTGGTCGATTAATCTATTTTCGAGCTCGGGGATACTTCGCTCAACCGTAGCGAAGCGGAGCTAGGCGAAGCCAATCTTATACATCGTTCCATCGCCGCAATCATGAAATCGTGTGGTTTTTTGGAATTTGAATTTTGGAGTTTTTTTGAATTTTGGGTTTTGGAATTTGTACTTTTTTTAGAATCCTGCCTGCCGGCAGGCAGGTTGTTTTTTGGAGTTTGGATTTTCCACGCAGTGGCGAGATTGCCTTCGCCCGAGGCTTTGGTGAGTGACTCAATACGGTTGCCATATCACTGAATGAAGATTTGCAGACGTTTTTCCAGGCCTATCTCAATCAATTTATAATAAGTAGTAATCTGGATATCACTCTTCCCGTTTTCAATTGTCAGATTTAGTCCAACTTATCACATTAATTTCTTTTTTTATTTTCCTGCCAGCAACTGCACCATATCTTCTCTATGTAATTTTTTTGCAACATCCATCACATTTTCTCCATCTCTGTTGGTTATTTTTTGATCTGCACCCTTCTCCACCAATAATTTTACAACCTCCGTAAATCCCATTGCTACCGCCCACATAAGTGCAGTCTCATTTTGGTAAGGGGTAGTTAAATTGATATTTGCATCATTCTCCAACAAATATTTCACGACTTCAAGCTGATTAGTGGCAGCTGCATAAATCAGAGGTGTACCACGCCCTTGCTTGCCAGAGACTGCATTAACATCAGCACCATTTTCAACTAAATACATAACCACTTCCAGACTTCCAGATTCGGCTGCATACATTAATGGCGTCTGTCCGGCAATATCTTTTTTATCCACTTTACCACCTTTATCAATTATTTTTCTGACTGCTTCCAAAT
Source organism: Bacteroidales bacterium (assembly GCA_021107535.1). Lineage (GTDB taxonomy): Bacteria > Bacteroidota > Bacteroidia > Bacteroidales > B18-G4 > B18-G4. The sequence continues at coordinate 15,646 of JAIOSQ010000252.1, forward strand.
CTCCCTTTGAGGCGGGTTCATGAAGCTTACTTCTCTTCTGAGCAAAAGTAGAATTACATGCAAAAACCAAAGCAAGCATAAACAAAAGATTAAATACAAGTTTCATAATACTTAAGGTTTTAAAAAGGTTAAATAAAATACATTGTCATGATAGTCCATAATAACTGCAAAATCCGTCAAGTCTGATTACCCCTGAGCAATTTCTATTGACCGTTCTAATGTAAAAGTAGGAAAATTTCCATATTCCTGTATTTCAGATCCTAAAAAATGGACTAATCATATTAAATAGAGGTGACAGATTGATTAAAACCGAAAAAGACCTTGAGCTTCATTTGGAATTTGTATTTTGGAATTTGTAATTTTTTTGGAATCCTGCCTGCCGGCAGGCAGGTTGTTTTTTGGAGTTTGGATTTTCCACACCAGTGGCGAGATTGCCTTCGGCGGACTCAGAATGATTGCACGACGTAGAAGATTGCACGATTGAACGATTTCCTAAGGCTGTCGATACTTCGCTTAATCTTATACGTCGGGCAATCGCCGCAATCGTGCAATCATATGGCTTTTTGGATTTTGGAGGTTGGAGGTTGAAATTTTTTTGGAGTTTGTTTTTTGGTCCTCCCTCCGCTGGTGCCCCAGCAATTTACCTTATAATCTATGCCATAAATCCATGAAAACACCTATATTAGCTGTTGATGCCAATGATCTATGTCATATCCGATGGTACCGGCAGGACTGCCCAGCAGACCGTAAAGGCCGCACTAACCCAGTTCAAGGGGAGTAATCCCGAAATTAAAAGATACGGTGACATCCTCAATATCCAGCAGGTGATGCAGATCGTTTCGCGTGCAAAAGCTGAAAAGGCTATTATCATCCATACACTTGTAACAGACAAGCTCAGGGAGGAACTTATCAAGCTCACCCGCATTCACCATGTTGAAAGTATCGACCTGATGGGGCCACTGCTTCACAGGCTTTCCGATCACCTTTCTGCCAATCCTTCCGAAGAGCCAGGATTATACCGTGTGTTAAGCGATTCCTACTTCCGTAAGATCGAAACCATGCAGTTCGCATTCAAGCATGATGATGGCAAGCGAATCCATAATATTGACCAGGCAGAGATCATCCTTTTAGGAGTATCCAGGACCTTTAAGACCCCCCTGAGCATCTACCTTGCATTCAGGGGCTGGTATGTGGCGAATGTGCCCATCATACTGAACTTTCCTGTTCCTGACGAAGTTCTGCAGATATCAGACGAAAAGATCTACTGTCTCAGCACTTACCCTTCAAGGCTAATCCAGTTACGCCGCGCACGTGAAGAACGCCTGGGAGGAAATACCGGAAACTATGCTGACCCTGAATACGTGAGAAAGGAGATCAATTATGCCAACCGGATATTTGACTCACATCCCGACTGGCAGAAGATAAACGTGACCAGCAAATCCATTGAAGAGATCGCCGCTGAGATCATCGCTTTACTACCAAAAAAGATAATCTTCGAAGAGGATCCCAATGATGAGATATAAAGAGTTTGGGAGTTCGAGATTATGGGAATAAAAATGGAAATTTTGAGTTTTGATTGCTCGCCTGGTTTATTTTTAGTGTATTTCTGTGATAATTTTACTAATATTGATATAGAATGGAATAAAAAAAGTGTAACTAACTAATTTTCAGTTACACTTTTTTA
>JAIOSQ010000276.1 GCA_021107535.1 Bacteroidales bacterium
AGTATGATAAGGCTATCGCAGATTTTGAACAGATCCTTGACCTGGACGGGAATAACTCCCTGGCACTTTTTCACCGCGGCCTTGCACGGATCAACACAGGGGATACAACAGCTGCGCTCCGTGATTTCGACAAAGTGATCCGCGACAACCCATATAATGCCCTGACCTATTACAACCGTGCATGGCTGAAAGCCAGCACCAGGGATTATGAAGGTTCTCTCAGGGATTACAATATGGTGGTCAGCATCAATCCAAATAATGTGTATGCGTATTATGGAAGGGCATATATTTTCCAGGCTACTGAGCAATACGAAGAAGCCATCACTGATTATTCAAAGTGCATTGAGTTGTTCCCCGATTTTGCCGGGGCATACCTGCAAAGGTCGGGAGCAAAACACATGCTGAATGAACACGAAAGCGCCAGGCAGGATAATGAGAAAGCATTTGAGATCATCAACATGCTGAATGAGGGGGATGCGTCTACGGAAGCCCTCCTTAAAGCTTATGCCGACTCGAGTTATTTCCATAAACTGATTGCATTTGAATCCGACTTCAACAGCGGGAATATGACAGGTGAACTGAACTGGGCTTTTGAAGGCATAGAGCTTCAACCCAATTTCATTGTTCAATTCATTAAGAAGGATAAAGATTTTGTAAAGAAAAAACGTGCAGGCTATACCATCAAAGAGATCACTGAATTCAATTTGAACAACGAGGAAGATCTCACATTTGCTATTTTGAATGTCGATATTCAGGAGGATGCCGAAGCTTTAAACTATCATCTGCAAATTGCTGACAGCCTGCTCAGAGAGAATTCCTCCAACTACATCGGGCATTTTTTAAAAGGTGTGGTAAATGGTATGGCCCATAATTACACCAATTCGCTTGATGCATACGACAATGCTATCACCCTTTTCCCCAAGTTTGTATTTGCATATTTCAACCGGGCAAATACAAAATATGAACTGGAAGAATATCTCTATAATGACAAAGTTTACACGGATGATGTGACCATTTCCTGGGACAAGGTACCGCCCCCTGCCAAAGAGGATATTATTAAAGAGCCGGATTTCACAACAGTTTTACAGGATTATAATACTGTGATCCAGCTCAGGCCAAGCCTGCCTTTCGCATATTTTAACCGCGGAAATATCCGAAACAGATTGAAAGACTATAACAGCGCCATACTTGACTATTCCCAGGCTATCCAGCTTGAACCTGAACTGGCAGAAGCCTGGTTCAACCGTGGGATGACCTATATCTATCTCGATCAGCTCGACAATGGTTGCGGCGACCTCAGCAAAGCCGGGGAACTTGGCATTAAAGAGGCCTATGGGGTAATCAAAAGATTTTGCTATAAATAATTCCCGACCTTAATACCTATAATCAAAATACTCACCGAAAGCCAGGCCACCGACAATGAACATGATCACAGCGATCACGGATAATAGAATACCAATCAGAGACATGATACCCATGATGGTAAAATATAATTTTATCTGATTAAGGGATTTCAGTAAACTATATTTATCACCACTGAAAAAAGCCTGTTCGGAAGAAGAACCTGCCTGGTATAGGACGACACCCATCCATATGGGCAGCCAGGCAATGATTATTCCAACAATGGTGAGAGCATAGAATACTCCTACGATAATCATTAGCACTCCGAGAAATTTCATCCAGCCGCGCGACTGGTATACTGGAGTACTAATTTCTTTGATCAAATTGTTTTGGTCTGTGTTTGCTTGTTCCATGGTAAACATGTTTTAGTTAATTTTGTGATTGGATCGAGGGGCAATTATATGCCCGGCAAACAAATATAGGAAACAGAATATCATATTCAAAATAAAACGATGAGTATCGAAGCAAAAGATATCAACATAGTTTCAGTAAACATTTCAGAGGAGAAAGGAACCATTAAAAAACCTGTCAGTGAGATCCACCTGAACGAAAAAGGGATTGAAGGGGATGCACATTCCGGAAAATGGCACCGGCAGGTAAGTATGCTGGCAAAAGAAAGTTTTGATGAATTCTCTGTCATTGCCGGCAGGGAAATCGCCTACGGAGAGTTTGCCGAGAATATTACCACTGAAGGGATGCTGCTGTATAAAGTCTCACCGCTCGACCGTTTCTATTGCGGTGAAGTGGAGCTTGAAGTCACCCAGATAGGGAAAAAATGCCATGGCGATAATTGCGCCATCTACCGGGAGGTAGGTAATTGCGTAATGCCAAAGGAAGGGATATTTTGCAGAGTACTCGGCTACGGAGATCTACAAGCCGGAGATAAGTTGGGATACATTCCCAAGGTTTACAGTGCACTTGTGATCACGCTCAGCGACCGGGCCTATGCAGGGGAATACGAAGACCGGAGCGGACCGCGCTTAAGCAGTTTACTGAAAGATTTTTTCGAAGGCCGGAAATGGCTTCATGATATTGAAAACATTATCATTCCTGATGATGAACAGGCCCTCAGTGCTCTGCTGCTGGACGCAATTGAGCAGGGTGTTGATTTTATCTTTACCACCGGCGGCACCGGCATAGGCCCGAGGGACATCAGTCCGGAAGTAGTGAAAAGTGTGATAAAAAAAGAAATTCCCGGCATCATGGAAATAATCCGGATGAAATACGGTGAAGAAAAACCCAATGCCTTGCTTAGCCGTAGTATAGCCGGCTCAGCCGACAACACCCTGATCTTCGCCCTTCCGGGCAGTGTAAAAGCAGTAAACGAATACATGGCGGAGATAATGAAGTCATTGAGGCATATGGTTTATATGTTGCATGGATTAGATGCACATTGAGCAGAAGAAATCAGATAGCAGATATCAGAAATCAGAATTCAGAAATGACACGGGAGCAGGCCATTAAGTTGCTAAATAAGTACATTAAGAATGAGCGGATGCGCAATCATTGTTATGCCTCAGAAGCAGTGCTGAGGGCATTGGCGGAAAGGCTTGGCAGGGATACTGAGCAGTGGGGACTGGCAGGCCTGCTGCATGATATTGATGTGGAGATCACCGATGCTGACCCGAAACGGCATGCCCTGGAAGCTGTGCCTATACTTGAAAAAGAAGGAATGGATCCTGAAAGCATTGAGGCCATCAAACTCCACAATGAAGAGGCCAGCGGCATCCCGCGTTCAAAAGAGTTTCATCATGCCCTGGCAGCAGGAGAAACCATCACCGGGCTCATCGTGGCCACTACACTGGTGTATCCTGATAAGAAGCTGGCAAGTGTAAAACCTAAATCAGTTGTCAAACGAATGAAAGCAAAAGCCTTTGCAGCCTCGGTAAATCGCGACACCATACGCGAATGTGAAAAGATCGGTATCCCCCTTCCTGAATTTGCCGAACTGGCAGTTAATGCAATGAGAGGGATCAGCGACCAGCTGGGATTATAATTCTTTTACAATTTTCAAATGATAAAAACCGATGCGATCAAAAAAACAGTATGATGAAATTTCCGGATTGTACGACATACTGTCCAAAGGAGATGATGGTTTTCTGTTTTTCAGGAATATTGCTGAACAGCAACTGAACAAACTGCCAGGAGGGGCACGGATCCTGGATTGCTCATGCGGCACAGGCGATCATGTGATCTGGATGGCCCGGCAGGGATTTGAAGTATTTGCTTCTGATATCAGTGACGGCATGCTCAGGCAGGCGAGGAAAAAGGCAAATACCGCAAATGCCAACATCATTTTTATCCGGAGTTCATGGGAGGAATTGCCAGAGAATACAAATAAAAAGTTCGATATCATTTTCAGCCCCGGAAATTCATTTTCACACCTGTCAGGATTCGACATGCTGGACCATACATTTAAGTCCATCAGGAAAGTACTAAAAAAGGACGGTACACTTTATTTCGACCTCCGTAACTGGGAAAAAACCTTTGAGGAAAATTCCCTGCTTCCCCAGAAATTCGAGATCAAACATGAAGGCATCAAATATGATGTCAGGTACGCCTGGGATCTTAAAGGGTGGAATACGCTTTGCGAGATGTTTGTAGATATCCGGAAACATGATGAAACAACATACAGGCATTATGCCTTCGACTTCTTCCCGTTAAGCTACATCCAGTTACATGACGCCCTGAAGAAAGCCGGTTTCAAGACAATCAGCAGGGACTTCTTTCCCGATGACGATTATTATTATGTAATTGCTACTTGAGTGTTGGGTGTTGAAGTATGGCGTTGAAGTACGAGGAGACTGTATGCAATAGTAGTCAGTAGTCAGAAGTCAGAAGTCAGAATAGGGTGGCCTTAGGCTTGCTTATGTGAGAAAGTGCTTCTGGCTTCTGACTACTGACTACTAATTTTATTAACAATCCCATGATAATAACAATCGAAAGTATTAATGAATAAGCGCAGCAGCAAGAATTAACTTTGTATGATTCAAAACCATAACTATGTTCAAAAAGTTCGCCGGCAGGCTACGTAACAAATACTTTTACACTTTCCTGATCTTCGGCTTATGGATGCTTTTCTTCGATAACAATAACTTCATTGCGCAATTCCGGCTGAGCAGAACACTCAATGAGTTGGAGATGGAAAAGGATTATTACCTCTCAGAGATCGAAAAAGACCGCCAGGCCTGTTATGAGCTCAGAACCGACACCCTCACCCTTGAAAAATTCGGCCGCGAGCAATACCTTATGAAACGCGACAATGAAGACATCTACCTTATTGTTGATGGAGATGAATAAGACACCAAGACGGGATGACGGGATGACGGTATTGGGCCCTTCGACAAGCTCAGGACAGGTTGTTGAATTATGGATTATGGATTAGTCTGAACAAACTCGTGTAGCATCCAGTATCCAGCATCCAGCATCCAGTATCCAGTATCCAGTATCCGCTAATAAAAGTGACTAAAGTATTTAAAGTATTTAAAGTATTTAAAGTACTTAAAGTACTTAAAGTTCGGACTTAGACAGTGAAAAAAACTCACCAGCCTCTGTAAAGATCTTTTCAAACCAGCGGTCGACCAATGCTGAGATTTGCAGATCTGAGTTAAGCGGAAAGGGTGCTTCATGTGTGTATTTATATGGGAGGTCCAGCATGCTTACAGAAACTCCGGAATCATGAAAAGTTTCTTCAATATATTTTGCCGGGAAGACAAGGTCCTCATTTAAAGCGACCACTTTCAGGCGGCTTTTAAATTCACTGAACACACGTTCGCGAAGCGGGCTGAAATGATCTGGCGACAACATCGCCATAAATGCTCTGGCAATATGCTTGATATCCATCACCTCAACATAGGATTTCAGTAATTTGTTCCGCCATTCCTGTTCGTTAAGGTAAAACTTCCGAAGTTGCCCAAAGGCCTGACGATCCATTATGAACCGGGAAATTCCGTTGATCCGGCTAAAGACGGTTCCGCCGGCAAACAGCATAAATTTTGAATGGTTAAAAACACACCCGGGGTTTGCGATCATCAATACCTGAGCCAGGAATGCACCGATAGAGTATCCAAAGAAATCAATTCCGGTATCTCTCTCAAAAGCCGGGTGAGAACCATTTTTAATATTTTTTACCAGGCTCAGCAAATCCATTACACTCTGATACCCGGATAAGGCAAAGCGCTCAGGCAGCTTATCGAGTCTTTCACTGAGCGCAGCATTCGCAAAGCTGGAACTGCCGGACTCCTTGTACCTGCTTTGCCGGATCCGGCTTAAGGCGGCCATGCTTCTCCGGTCAATCCATTCTTCCGGCGAACGGTTCATATGAAAGCTGATAGGAAAAAGAATGACCGGGGACCCGGTTGCCAGCACAAGCTTCCGCGCCCAGGTAAGATATTTAGCCCAGCTTTTCTCATTTAGTCCGTGCAACAGAATGATCGCTTTATTTGCTGAATTCATCCCTTCAGGGAGAAACACAGGATAGCGAAAATTAATGTTTTCCATGATCTCCGTATCCGGAATCCGGGCCAGTAAGTTTTTTCCCGTTGCTGGAAGATATGATAATCCAGGAAGATGACCGGCATGTGCTGAACTAAAAGCAAAGGTCCTGTAACCGATCCCCGTCCCGTTTATCGATTCCTTTTCATCCTCCAGACTGAAGGCCTTTTCCAGAATTTTATGATCACAAGTGTAACTCACCAGGTTTATATAAATAAGATTTTGCAACAAAATTCGGCATGCCGGCAACAAATATCAAATAATAGGTATGCCGCACAGATCATGGTGGCCAATTGCTTCATATAGGGGTGAAAAACAAAATACAGGGGCAAAATCATTTCCTGTCTCAGTATATTGACAGAAAAAAAACAATGGTTTTGTTACCTTTGTGTTTTTCCAAGCCGCTTAAGCCAAAAGCGATAAAGCCATGCTATTCTTTGAAAAAAGCATTCCTGATTATCTTATCCGCAAGGGAAACCTTGTCAGGCTGGTGTTATTTACTGCCATCTTTGCCCTGGCCTTTATCAACATCTACGACCCCTTTAGCGTTGAATCTTACCTTGAGCTGAGCGGGATCCGGCTCTTCCTTTACTCCAGTTTTGTGATCCTCACCGGAGTGCTGGTAGTGGTGATCAGCAGGGTGATCATGTACTTTTACAGCAAGATAAAACGCCTGAATTATTGGCAATATATTTTATGGGTGTTTGCCGAAATCCTTGTGATGGCCTTTGTTTATTCCATCTATGTAAAATTCATTCTGGCAGATGGACGGGATTTTATGGAACTCTTCAACGTGACCATGAAAAACACTTTGCTGGTGATCCTTCTGCCCTATACCATTTTGTGGCTTTTTTTCTCCTGGCAGGATAAATCTCTAAAACTTCAGGCCCTTGAAGAAAAGGATGAGCCCTCCCCGAAGACAAAGTCGGGGATGATCCCTTTCAGGGATGAAAAAGGAACACTCAGGCTTTCTGTTCAACAACAGGACTTGCTTTATCTGGAAGCAGCCGATAATTATGTGAGCATTTATTTCATCCAACATAACAAGGTCCAGAAATTCATGGTCAGGAATTCCATGAATGCCTATGAGGAGCAATTCAGGGATAGCAGGATCATACGCTGCCACAGGTCATACATGGTCAACCTGGATAAAGTCAGGATCATACGCAAAGAACAGGACGGCCTGCACCTTGAACTTAGCATTGAACCTTCCATCTCTCTGCTTGTGACAAAAACATATGTCAAGGGGGTACTTGAAGCATTTTCCAGTTCATCTTCACTGGATGCTTGAAGTTTTGAGTTTTGAATTTTGGATTATGAATTTCCGGTAGCCGTTGACCGTTTGCCGTTAGCAAACTTTTTATAGAACACGGATAACACGGATGTGACGGATTAGCACGGATTCAAAATTCAAAAACTCATAGCTCTCCACTGCCAATCTCCATTAATCATTAATAATTTGGATTTCATCATTCATTGTGTTGGATTTTGGATTTTAATCTCTGTCTTTATTCCCTATTAAACTAAGCACAGAAATAATCATCTAAGTAATATATTGAAATATTGTAGTTACTGGTTTCTGGTTGCTGGTTGCTGGTTTCTTGTTCACAAACAAAATATTTGATTAAATTTGCGTGAAATCAAAATTTCCGGCCATTACCGTCGTTTAATTCATAACCAAATAATACAATTTTGGAAAGGTATTACCATATTCTAAACATTGCTATAGATGCTGTCCTGGCAAATAAGTTCCGGTCTATCCTTACAGCACTTGGAATCATTTTCGGCGTAGCCGCCGTGATCACTATGATGGCCATTGGCAATGGCGCCAGACAGGAGATCCTTGACCAGATAAAAATGGTTGGCGTGAACAACATTATGATCATGCCCATCCTCGACAATTCAGCAGCAGATGAGGAAGATGGGGAAGATGGCAAAAGCCTGAAAGGAAAATACTCCCCTGGCTTAACACTTAAAGATGCACAAAGTATTAAAGTGATCATCCCAACAGTGGTCAGGGTCAGTCCTGAGGTTACTTATGAAACTTACATTATCAAGGATGGGATCCGGAAAAAAGCCATACTCAACGGAGTCACTCCCGACTTCTTCAAGGTATACAGTCTCACATTGCAGGCAGGCGAGATGTTTAATGCCATTCAGATGGAAAATGGGAATCCTGTATGCATTATCGGGCCTACTATCAAAACAAAATTTTTTCCTGCGGAAAATGCATTGGGAAAATATATTAAATGCGGTAATATCTGGCTTAAGGTAGTGGGGATCCTCGAAAGCAGAAAAATGGCTGCCGGAACCTCCGAAGACCTTGGCATAAGTGATTATAACAACAATATTTATGCACCATTACAAACCGTACTCTTACGCTTCAGGGACCGCTCGGTTATTGACAAGAGAGATATAGGTGGCGGTGGTAGTTCAATGGTCATACGGGGAGGAATGGTCATATCCAGTTTCAGCAGTAGTTCTTCGGACGATGAAACAAACAAGAACCAACTCGACAAGATCGTTGTACAGGTTAACGACAGCGAAAACCTCAATGCAACTACTACATTGCTGAATAAAATGCTTTTGAGAAGACATTCCGAGATCGTGGATTTCGAGATCACCGTGCCCGAATTATTGCTCAAACAGGAACAACGCACCAAAGATGTTTTTAATATCGTGCTGGGTGTAATTGCCAGCATATCGCTTATTGTTGGCGGGATCGGCATTATGAACATCATGCTGGCGTCGGTGATGGAACGCATCAGGGAGATTGGTGTACGCAGGGCCACCGGGGCCACACAGCGCGACATCGTTGCCCAATTCCTGACTGAAGCAACGCTCATCAGTGTTACGGGCGGGTTTATCGGGATCATTCTCGGTGTGACCTTTGCTAAGATCATCACTGAGTTTACCGGCATTCTGACTATCATATCCCTGTTATCCATCCTGGTATCATTTGGTGTTTCAGCGGCCATCGGGATCTTGTTCGGTTATATGCCGGCACGCAAAGCCGCCAATCAGAACCCCGTCGAATCACTTCGCCATGAATAATTACTTATCAAATAAGTTCCCAATGAAACTTTTCAGGATTCAATTGCTGTTTATTTATCTGCTCACCCTGTCCTTCATTTTACCGGCCGGGGCACAGGAAGACAATATCAATTACCTCTCATTGGATGATGTTATTTATATTGCCCAGCAACAATCGCCTGACGCATTGATCGCCAAGCACCAATTCCGTTCAAATTACTGGGAATTCCGGTCATTTAGAGCTGATTACCTGCCCGGGCTGATCCTTGAAGGAACTACTCCTTTTTATAACCGGTCCATCAGGCCCATTACGCAACAAGATGGAACAGTAGAATACCGGGGAATCAACCAGTCAAATTCCATGCTTGAATTATCATTTTCTCAGAACATCGGTTTGACCGGAGGGAAGATATCATTGAACACCGGACTCAGCAGGCTGGATGATTTTACTAATGCCAGTATTGATCCTTCCTATCAAGCCAATATAATAAATGTCAGGTTTGATCAGCCTATTTTCAGGTACAATCCATATAAATGGAACCGCCACATAGAGCCAATGAAATATGAAATGGCCAAACGGAAATATCTTGAGAATGTAGAACAGGTTGCGATCACTGCCACGCAGCACTTCTTCAATATGCTGCAAACTCAGATCGATATGCAGATCGCAGTAAAGAATATGCATAATTATGATACGCTTTTCAGGATCGCACAAGGCCGATACCAGCTCGGGAAGATCGCCGAAAACGATTTACTTCAGCTGGAGTTGAACTTTTTAAAGGCCGAAGCTGCAGTGGAACAGTCTGAACTTGATTTTGAAAACAACCTCTTTAGACTAAAATCATACTTACGCATCAAGGAAGATGTTCCCATTGAGCTTATTCCACCCGATGTAGATGATTTTTTCACCATTAAGGCCGACAAAGCCCTTGACGAAGCCAAATATAATTCATCCACAGCGCTTGATTTTGAAAAAAGAAGGCTGGAAGCCCAGAGTCAGGTAAACCTGGCAAAGATGCAGGGCCGTTTTGAAGCTGACTTCAGCGCAACATTCGGGCTTGAACAACAAGGGGCTAGCATCCCGGGCGCATATACACAGCCGCTCGATGCACAAATGGTAGCTTTTAACTTCACCTTGCCAATACTTGACTGGGGTTCTGCCCGGGGAAGGATAAAAATGGCTGAATCGAACGAAGAACTTGTTGTCACATCCGTCGAGCAGGAAGAAATCGACTTTGAGCAGAACATCTTCATCCAGGTGATGCAGTTCAACATGCAGGAAAATCAACTTAGAATTGCTGCAAAGTCTGACACTATTGCAAGAAAAAGATATGTGGTTACCCAGCAAAGGTATATGATCGGCCAGGTGAACGACGTACTGGAACTCAGCAATGCCCAGATCGACAATGACAATGCCTTGAAGGGATATTTCCAGGCCCTGCGTAACTACTGGCGAAACTACTACCAAATACGTATGCAAACACTCTACGACTTCAAAGC
>JAIOSQ010000265.1 GCA_021107535.1 Bacteroidales bacterium
CATACCGGAAACCGTAAACCAGGATGAGATCAAGGCTGACTACAAAAGTGGAGTGTTAAGCATCAGGCTCCCGAAAAGCGAAGAAGTCCAACAAAAAAGCAAAGAGATAAAGATTTCATAAACAGCATTGCATACCCTGCAATTTTTCATGATCAAAATTTGGTTTTTGGTGAAAGGCCGCCTTGAAAAGGGTGGCCTTTTTTTAATGTTAAATTTTAAGGTTTAAATTTTGAATTATGGGTTTATTCATTCCGCATGCTTAACGTATGTCGTTATGAGATCATCTCTTTTTTCAGGATGTTCACCCATTTCTCCAGGCGGCTGTCGGTGAGATGCGGCTGGTTTTCTTTATCGATGGCAAGTCCAACGAACATGCCGTTCTTCACAGCGGCAGACTCATTAAATGTATAGCCATCGAGCGGCCATGCACCCACAACATCGACCCTGTCATAGATTGCATCATAAATGATTCCTATGCCATCCGCAAAGCTATCGGGATAGTTTATCTGGTCGCCAAGGCCGAAAAGGGCAAGCTTCTTTTTATTGAAAGTCATCCCGCTCAGGATATCCATAAAATCATCCCAGTCGTCCTGAGTATCTCCAATGCCCCAGCTTGAAGTCCCGAAAATGAGGAATTCATATTTCTCAATGTCTTCTATTGATGCAGCATCTATATTACAGGTATCAGCATCATTACCAAACAATGCCTTGATCTTTTCTGCAATCAATTCAGTGTTGCCGGTAGATGAACCGTAGAAAATACCAATCTTTGCCATGATTTTTTCCTTTATTTATTTTACCGGACAAAGATACGGTTAATTTGTTAATTAGATTTATTCTAAACTACATATTGAGTTTTGAGTTTTAAGTTTTGAGTTTTAAGTTAATTTTCGATATACGGTATTCGATATTGAGTTTTGAGTTTTAAATTAATTTTTTTGACATTAAATGGGGACAAATCTTCCAAAATGGTATTAATAGATAGAGAAATACCTAAATTATGAAGAGTAGTCAAATAATGGATTTATCATTCAAGTTTTCAATGAAAGCAATTATACTATACAGAAACTTGATTAGTGAAAAAGAATATATCATCTCAAAACAGTTTCTTAGATCTGCTACTAGTATAGGTGCCAATGTATTTGAAGCATCTGCAGCAGGTAGCAGAAAAGACTTTGTTCATAAAATGACAATTGCATCCAAAGAAGCCAGGGAGTCATACTACTGGTTAAAATTATTGGAGGAAAGTCAATTGGTTAACACTAATTATGCTGACTACATTGAAGATGTTAAAAACATTATTAATATTATAACTGCTATCGTCAAAACAACGAAGAAAAGCCTTGAACGTAGAGATTAATTTAAAACTTAAAACTTAAAACTCAAAACTTCATCTGGGTTACCAGCAGAAAATGTCTTCCTTGCGTAAGGGTCTTTCCCCCTCTATCCAGATAAAATCGCGGAGAAAGAGTTCTTCAGAAGAGAGTTCAAGCGGGGGATAGATGGCACCATCGGGATTGTCGATGTAAGTGAAGCCTTTGATTTTGTTGCTGTCGAGGTAGATGATCAGCTTGTTAGAGATGGCTTTCTGGATACCGATCAGGGATTTGTTTTCCTCGCGCAGGTAATAAAGGGTTTCGGCATTGCCGTTCACACGTATCCTCACCATTTCATTATTCTTAAAATAGCCGATCATGGTGCGCCCTTTGATCTGGTTATAGCTCGCCGTGTCGTCCTGCGAGATAAGGAAACAGGAATTGTACATTACCATGGTATCGATCTGGCTGTTGGCGATTACGATCTTGATCGAGTCGGAGGTGAGCTGGTTTTCTTCCGACCACATCACCGGATCATTGTACATGATGATGGTTGAATCGGGGAAGGCGTAGACGAGGCTGTCACACATACCCTGCAGGCTTTTGCGGTATAACTTCACCTTATAATAGGCAAGCATGACATCTGCCTTCCCGGCACTGTCGGTGAGCATCCACATGGTGTCGGAATGTATGAAGAGTGAGTCTTTTTTGTCGGGAAGGATGGCGAGGGCACTGTCGGTGATATAGGCATAGTGCAGCTCGCGGTCGTATTCCGCGAAATTACCTTTCACATATACATCCTGAATGGTATCATAAAGGGTTACATTGTTTTCGGCCTGCCCGAAGCCAGGGAAGCGGCGGTAGAAGACCGTATCGCCCCACAGGATCTGTTCATTGTGTTGCACAAAGACATTCACCTTCATCCTCGAAACATCGAAATCCGTATTATACCAGCCATCCTCGCAATAGATGCTATCTTCCTCCCCCACGATGGTGGTAGGGCCGAAGAACCAGGCGGTCTTCGACACCGTATTATATTTCAGGGTATCGGATCTCATCACATAATTCGGGTTTGTGAGCACCACTGTATTCCTGAAATACAATTCCTTGGTACCGGTATAATAATACCCGATCCGGGAGGTAAGCACGTTGGTATCGCTCACGATATGCCCCCCTGTGTTGTACCAGGCGATCCTTGTACGGCGGTTATAGGTCAGGTGATCGGTGGTAAGTGTGGCCCTGTTGTCGACCAGTTTCACATTCCCGAAAAGGTCGGCTATTTTCGTTTTGCCGTCATAGTTGAGTGAATCGCTGTAGATGTCGAGAGTATCGCTCACATTGATATGCACCCTGCTGAAGGCCCTGAAGTTGTTTTCTTTGCGGTTCAGCCAGGCACTGTCGCAATAGAAGTATGTGCTATCGTGCAGCATGATCACGTTACCGATCAGGCGCTGGATATTTCTACCGAAGTTATCATCCATCAGCAGCTCATTGGATTTGATCAGTTTTACTTTGGCAGTTTTTTGGGCGTGAATTTCCTGTATCCCCAGAAGCATGAGGATTGCTATAATAAGAACATATTTTACTCTTTGAAGCATTGGTGGCGTAAAGATAGGGAAATTCGGGTACCCGGGATCCCTTGTGAATAGAGAATAAAGAACAAGGAATAAGAATAAGAATAAGAATAAGAATAAGAATGAGAATGAGAACATGGAAGTAGCAATGGCAGCTAAATTCAAACAATCTTCAATGACAACTCTTCACTCACATTTGGCACTCGGAACCAGGCACTCGGAACCAGGAACTCCCACAGGATTTATTTCTATCTTTGAACAACCCAAAAAACCTGTAGCATGAAAAACCTTCTTCACGCCATCACTTTTATAACTCTGGTTTTCTTGCCGGGAATTGCTTTTTCTCAGTTTACGATCTCTGCAGAGTTACGGCCACGTTTCGAAATGGATAACGGAACAATTAGACCGCAGCCTGATTCTGTCAGCACGATGTATTATATTTCTCAGCGGACAAGGATCAAATTTGACCTGAAGCGGGAAAAATATCAGCTCAGATTAAGCCTGCAGGATGTCCGTATCTGGGGAAACGGGGATATTTATACCAGCACGGGTGTATTTGGTTCCACAGGAGGTGTCGACATACAGGAGGCCTGGTTTCGGCTGAAGCTGGGAGGACATTCTCAGCTTACCATAGGTCGCCAGGTGCTGAAACTGGATGGCCAGCGCCTGATCGCAGCCCGGAACTGGAACCAGTTTGGCCTGGCATACGACGCCCTGGTCTATAATTTGAAGAAAAGCGGATGGGACTTTGCACTTGCCTTATCCTATAACAATAACATGAGCGTGCATACCGGCAAAGTCCTTGCCGATGGTGAGCTTTTTAATAAGAACAATCTTATTAAAACATTAAATTTTCTACACCTGCAAAGGAGCTTTAATAAAAATCTGACTGCTTCGATCATAGTTATCGGGGCCGGTTACCAGCAAACCGATCACCCGGCTGTGATCTATATGACCGGAACCTACGGCCTGTGGCTAAAATATGCCAATGGGAAATTCGATCTCAGCACAAATGCTTATTTCCAGAATGGTACAGCACAGTCGGGGAAAGACGTGTTTGCCTACATGTTTACCCTGCATCCCGGGATCACATTCCGGAAGATCCGCATAGGCCTGGGTGGTGATTATATTTCCGGCGACAATGCAAATGATGACGATTACGGAACAAAGGAGAAAACCTTTAACCGGATGTACGGGGCTGTATTCAAATATTATGGAAATATGAATTACTATTCCTATATGAAGGCCAGTACAGCCAATGGTGGCCTGGTGGATATTTATCCGAACATCAGCGTCAC
>JAIOSQ010000097.1 GCA_021107535.1 Bacteroidales bacterium
GCTTCAACCATCATTGCGGCTGCAGCACCGGGAGCATACCATGCAGAAGTTCCCATGAGGTTGACCAGTTCACCGCCACCTTTCCTGGTACGCTCATCAATTTCATCAAGTTCTTGGTCATTCAGCAATTCCGTGATCGGAACCCCTGCAACGGATGTATACCTTCTCAGTGGGACCATGCTGTCGCCATGCCCACCCATAAGCATGGCATGAATATCTTTGGGAGATACATCCAGTGCCTGTGCAATGAATGCCTTGTAGCGCCCCGTATCGAGGATCCCGGCCATTCCGAATACTTTCCTGTGATCCTTGTTAGCCGCCTGGTAGGCCGCATATGTCATAACATCAAGGGGATTTGACACAACGATTATAATGGCATCGGGTGAATACCTGATTGCCTTTTCAGTAACTTCCTTAACGATGCCTGCATTTGTTTTGATCAGGTCGTCACGTGACATACCTGGTTTTCGCGGAATACCTGAAGTGATCACGATCACACCGGAGCCTTTGGTTGCAAGATAATTATTCGTCACTCCTGTGACCCTTGTATTAAAATCATTGATGGAAGAAGTCTGCCAGATATCGAGCGCTTTACCCTCAGCAACGCCTTTTTTAATATCAACAAGGACCACTTCTCTGGCGAGGTCTTTATGAGCAATTACATTGGCGCATGTCGCACCAACATTTCCTGCTCCGATAACAGTTATTTTTTTCATAATGAAGTCTTTAAGTTTATGTTTCTTCGCAACGATGATGACTTATATTATTCGGTTTTTTAACTGAAAAGGTTACAAATATACACAAATTTAGATATCAAGAACCAGGCGATGGTACCCGAAAAAGAACTAAAACAAAAAAGCTATTAAAAAATGTATGCAGGAAATTACAAATTATGGGCAATTCTCACCACGTTCCCGGCGATGGACACATTGGGCATCAAGGGCTGCGATCATAACCATATTAACAATTTCTTTCACAGTGCTACCTATGGGCAAAACATGTACCGATTTTTTGAGTCCATTTAAAACAGGCCCTATCACTTCTACATCCGCAAGTTCCTGTAGCAACTTATAGGCTATATTACCTGCTGTAAGATAGGGGAAGATCAGGGTATTTGCAGTTCCGCCAACAAGTTTTGAAAAGGGGAAGTTTTTTTCCAGTATCTCCTGGTTCAATGCAACGTTGGCTTGCATTTCTCCATCTACGATCATATCCGGATAATTATTATGGAGATAGGCAATTGCTTCGCTTTGTTTAACCGGGATATTGCCCGGATTAGAACCAAAATTAGAATAAGAAACAAAGGCAATCCTCGGCTGGATTCTGAATTGCTCTACAGCATATTTGGTTTGCAGGGTAATTTCAACCAGGTCTTGCATGCTCGGATTTTTATTTACCGTACAATCAGCAAAGAAATAAGGCCCGTGTTTGGTATTGATGATATACATTCCTGAAACCAGGGCCGATTCATCTTTTTTACCAATGACCTCCAGGGCAGGTTTAATGGTAGAAGGATAGTTCCGTGTAATCCCTGAGATCATTGCATCCGCATAACCATTCTCCACCAGCATAGGGGCAAAATAATTGCGATGCAGAAGCAGATCATTGGCAGCCTTTAAAGTAATCCCTTTTCTTTGTCTTTTCTTGTGTAACAATTCCGCAAAATTCTCACGCAGCTTTGCTACTTTTTCTGATTTCGGATCTATGATCTCCACTCCATCCAGTTCCAGGCTATGTTCTGTTATCATCTCATTTATTACAGCTACATTCCCGAGAAGAACCGGAATGGCAGTTTTGTCATTCAGCACGATCTCGGCTGCTTTCAGCATATTATAATCTTCTGCTTCTCCAAATACCACACGCTGAATATCTCTTTTCGCACGTCCTTTGATCTGTCGCATCAATGGATTGCTGAGCCCGAGTCTTTTGCTGAGCTCTTCGCGATAAGCATCCCAGTCTTCGATAGGTTTTCTTGCCACCCCTGTATCCATAGCGGCTTTTGCTACAGCAGGTGCAACATGTAAAATAAGCCTCGGATCCGTTGGTTTCGGAATGATGTAATCGGTTCCGAATTTCAGGTTCTTTTCATGATAGGCAATATTTACTTCTTCAGGCACCGGTTCTTTGGCAAGATCAGCAAGTGCTTTCGATGCAGCCAGTTTCATCTCCTCATTGATGGTGCTGGCGCGAACATCCATCGCTCCGCGAAAGATAAAAGGAAAGCCTAAAACGTTATTGATCTGATTTGGGAAGTCTGAACGTCCGGTTCCCATAATAATATCATCCCTTGTGCTCATAGCTTCTTCATATCCGATCTCCGGAACCGGATTAGCGAGGGCAAAAACGACAGGATTTTTTGCCATCGTTTTCAGGTATTCTTTTTTTAAGGCATCGGCCACTGAAAGTCCGAGAAACATATCTGCTCCATTGATAGCCTCCTCCAGGGTATTAATATCCCGTTCTGTAATAAACTGCTGTTTCACGGGATTCAAGTCTTTGCGGCTCTTATTAAGTACTCCCTTGCTATCAAGCATGATGATATTTTCTTTCTTCATACCCAGGGCAATATACAGTTTGGTACAAGAAATAGCTGAAGCACCGGCTCCATTCACAACGATCTTCATCTCCTCTATCTTTTTTCCGGTCAATTCAAGGGTATTCAGCAAACCGGCTGATGTGATAATCGCTGTTCCATGCTGATCGTCATGCATGACAGGTATATCAAGGGCTGCCTTGATACGCTCTTCAATTTCAAAACATTCCGGTGCCTTAATATCTTCCAGGTTAATACCACCAAAGGTTGGGGCAATGGCAATCACCGTTTCCACAAGCTTATTCACATCTTTTTCCTCGATCTCAATATCGAACACATCAATGTCGGCAAAGATCTTAAACAACAAGCCTTTCCCTTCCATTACGGGTTTACCGGCAGCTGCGCCAATATCGCCAAGACCCAGCACGGCAGTACCATTGGAAATAACAGCTACAAGGTTACCCTTGGCCGTATATTTGTAAACATCGTCAGGATTCTTTTGAATCTCCAAACAAGGATCTGCCACTCCTGGAGAGTATGCAAGAGACAGGTCTCTCTGGGTTGAATAAGGCTTTGTGGGAATTACTTCAATTTTACCGGGTCGGCCTCCCGAATGGTAAATCAGTGCATCTTTGCGAAATAGATTGTCCATGGTTTTAAGGGATTGTTAATAGATTAACAAGATTTCGCAAAACTACAAATATTTAGATTTTTTTATAGTATAATCCTTAATTTTTATTATTTCTAAATTTGGATTAACAAAAGTCAAACTGGATACTGGATACTGGATACTGGATGCTGGATGCTGGATGCTGGATGCTGGATACTGGATACTGGATACTGCCTACCGCCTACTGCCCACCGCCCACCGCCTCCAGCTCCCTCCGTTTCAATACTTAAATCCAGGATCAAATGATAATGTTTTAATAACTTTCAGATTTATTATATTTATTAGATTTGCAGCATTAATGAAACAATAATAATCAAGCGGCTTTATGTATGCATATATTGAAGGTAAGATAAGTGAAATAAATCCTGCTTACGCGGTTGTTGATGTTCATGGAGTAGGTTATTTTATAAACATTTCTGTTTTTACGTATTCACATCTTGAGAAAGATCAGGTTTCCAAACTGTATACACACCTCGTTGTGAGGGAAGATGTCCATATGCTGTTCGGATTTTCAAGCGTACAAGAAAGACAATTATTTCGCAATCTGATCTCTGTTTCAGGTGTTGGGGCAAATACAGCAAGACTCATCCTTTCTTCATATTCTCCGGATGAGATCAGCACGGCCATTGTCTCTGAAAATATAAACTTACTTAAATCCATTAAGGGGATTGGAGCCAAATCAGCTCAGAGAATCATTATCGACCTTAAAGATAAGATGGCAAAAGACGGCTATATATTAGAAGATAAATATACTATGTCGCACAATACGCTCTTTAATGATGCGTTAAATGGGTTAAGCTCGTTAGGGTTTAACAGGAAACAAGCAGAGAAGGCCTTGGACAAAGCATTTACCAGTAGAAAAGATAATAACCCAGATTTTGCACCTACGGTTGAGGAGCTCATCAGGGAAACCCTGAAACTCCTTTGATTCCCATTGTTTCCCCGCAATCTGCGAGCTATAAATTTTTGCACAATTCTGCCTTAGGGCGGACATAACTAACAATAGTAATTGATTCGGGTAATAAAATATCTGTTCACTTTTATTTTATTTGTTTCCTTTTTCATCATTGTCTGGGAAACATCTGCCGGTGGGTACGGGGATGAGACCATTGCTGTTCCCTGGCTTCCTCCTGATACTATCCCGGAAGGAGATACCATCCCGCCCGTAAATCTGATATACAATTTTCAGGACAATGGTGAATTATTATTTGTTCCGGCCGACACCCATGGTCTTTTTTTAGGCAACCCTTCCAACCTGCAAACAGAGATCGAATACGATCCTGAAACCAATCAGTACTTATTCCAAAACAAGATCGGAGACCTGAATTACCGCAATCCAACCTATATGTCTTTCGATGAGTACCAGGAATTCGAACTGAAAAATTCTGTAAGAAGTTACTGGAAAGAGCGCTCCATGGGCTCTACAGGCCTTGACCGTGGGGATGGCATCATCCCAAAAATTTATATCGGAGGCAAATTCTTTGAAACCATTTTCGGGAACAATACCATCGACATACGTCCGCAGGGATCAGCCGAACTGATCTTCGGTATCATGAATAATAAAACCGACAACCCAACACTGAATGTTCGCCAGCGAAGGACCACCAACTTCGACTTCGACATGAAGATCCAGATGAACGTTGTTGCAAAGATTGGTGACAAGATTGAGTTCAGGACAAATTACAATACGGAGGCCACCTTCGATTTCGAAAACAAACTTCAACTGAAATATGAAGGGAAGGAGGATGAGATCATCAAGCTCATCGAAGCCGGTAATGTTTCACTGCCACTGAACACATCCCTGATCACAGGAAACCAGAGCTTATTCGGGATCAAAACGAAACTGCAGTTTGGGCGAACCATGGTCACTGCCGTATACTCTGAACAGCAAAGTGAAACCTCCTCGGTTACCGTTCAGGGAGGAGCACAGTCAAATGATTTTTACCTCACCGCAGTTGATTATGACGAAAACAAGCATTTCTTCCTCTCTCATTATTTCAGGGATCATTATGAAAAAGCACTTGCTGAACTGCCCCTTGTCATTTCCGATATCAACATAACAAGGGTAGAGGTATGGGTAACAAATATCGGTGCAGCTGTTACGGAAAACAGGAACATCGTTGCCTTCCAGGACCTGGGAGAAAACAAGGTGATTTACAACTCTTCTGTATTTCCAAACCCGGGAAGGACTTATCCGTCGAATAATTCGAATACCCTGCTCGAAAACCTGGATACCAACAAGATCCGGGATATCAATACGGCATCAAACTATCTTAAGAGCCTGGGCTTCGATCCCGGTATTGATTTCGAGAAAGTGGAAGTGGCCAGAAAACTTGATCGGAGTGAATACACACTGAACAGCAAACTCGGATTTATTTCATTGAATACTACACTGAATTCAGACCAGACGCTCGCTGTTTCATACCAGTTCACTGTGATCGGACAGGACAGTTCTGTTTTCCAGGTTGGGGAATTTTCTGATCAGGGTATTGTTGCTCCTTCCTGTCTGGTTGTTAAACTTTTGAAAAGCCCCACATTGGATATCACTGTGCCAATGTGGAACCTCATGATGAAGAACATATATTCTATCGGCGCATACCAGGTCAGCAGGGAAAAATTTATCATGAATATTCTTTATTCAGGTAATGATAATGGGGTGCCAACAGGATATTTTGGAGAAGGCCCGGATAATATTAAGGGGGTTCCCCTGCTGCATGTCTTTAATCTTGATAATCTGAACCAGCAGATGAACCCTCCGGATGACGGCCTTTTTGATTTCCTTGATGGTGCTGCTACTAACGGAGGTACTATACAATCAACAAATGGTAAGATATTTTTTACAGTACTGGAGCCGTTCGGCAGCTACCTGAGAAACAAGATCATCTCAAATGGCGGGGACTCAGCTCTGGCCAACAGGTACTGCTATGATTCGCTGTATACGCTCACGAAAACCGGAGCAGAGCAATTCCCGGATAAAAACAGATATATCCTCGAAGGCTTTTATCAATCTTCTTCCGGATCGGAGATCAGCCTGAATGCCTTCAATGTACCCAGAGGATCTGTAAAAGTTACGGCAGGTGGACGCACGCTGACAGAAAATGTGGATTATACGGTGGATTATACCCTCGGCCGTGTCAGGATCATCAACGAAGGGATCCTGAATTCGGGCACACCTATCAACGTTTCCATGGAGAACAACACCTTGTTCAACATTCAAACCAAACGCCTGATGGGATCCCGTATTGAGCATGTCATTAATCCTAACTTCCTTATTGGCGGTACTATCCTGAACCTTCGCGAAAGACCTCTCACCCAAAAGGTAAGTTATGGAAATGATCCTATCAACAACACCATCTGGGGATTGGACCTGAACTACCAATCAGAATCAAGGTTCCTGACCAAAATGGTCGACAAGATTCCGCTCATAGAGACCAAAGCACCTTCGATGGTCAGTATTACAGCGGAATTTGCTCATTTTTTACCGGGGCATTCAAAAGCCATTGGAAAAACAGGAACTTCCTATATTGATGACTTTGAAGGCGCCAAGTCAACCATAGATCTGAAAAACTACGGAACCTGGTTTACCGCCAGTACTCCCCAGGGCCAGCCGGATCTGTTCCCCGAAACGTACATTGCAGGGGCATTTAACTTTAAAACACAGATCGACTACGGTATGAACAGGGCAAAGCTTGCCTGGTATATCATTGACCCCCTCTTCTACGACAGAAACAGCTCATTGGTGCCATCCAATGTTACCAAGGATGAATTGTCGAAAGATGCTGTCAGGCAGGTTCTTGAAACTGAGGTTTTCCCAAATAAGGATATTCCAAGCGGAACCCCAACCAACATTGCTGTGTTCAACCTGGCATATTATCCTACGGAACGCGGACCATATAACTTTGATGTGGCACCCGGGCCCTATACCAGTGGTATCAATGCAGATGGTAGCCTGGTTGATCCGGAAACCCGATGGGGCGGCGTCATGCGAAAGATCGAATCAACTGACTTTGAAGCCACCAATGTGGAATACATTGAGTTCTGGTTGATGGACCCGTTTTCAGAAGACTCCACCAATAAAGGAAAGTTGTATTTCAACCTGGGGGATATTTCTGAAGACATTCTGCGCGACTCCAGGAAATCATATGAGAACGGACTTCCCACAACTGCAGAAGTAAAGAACGTGGACACAACAGGATGGGGAAGGGTACCCAATGTACAGGCTCTTGTAGAATCATTCGATACCGAGGAGGGATCAAGGCCATACCAGGATGTGGGTTACGATGGACTGGACGACAATGCCGAAAGGTCGTTCTATTCAAGTTCAGGAATGCATCCTTACCTCGATACTATCGCAACAGTATTCGGACCTAACTCCCAGGCATACCAGAATGCATTCCTTGACCCTTCTGCTGATAACTATCACTATTTCAGAGGTAGTGATTTTGACAATGACCCTTTTTATTCAAGCGTCCTGGAACGTTATAAAAACTTCAACGGACCCGACGGGAACTCACCCACCGATGCCCAGAATCCAGAAAATTATCCCACAGCGGCAACCAGCCTTCCGGATGTTGAAGACCTCAACCGCGATAATACGCTGAGTGAATCAGAGCGTTATTTCCAGTATGAGATCGAATTGGACCCTCAAAAAATGGAGGTAGGAAGCCAATACATCACTGATGTTTTCACTGCCCAGGGAATTCATCTTCCCAACAATAAAATGGCCAGTACAAAATGGTACCAGTTTAAGATTCCAGTCAGCCAGCCGGACCGTGCAATCGGGGGTATCAAAGATTTTAGGTCCATTCGCTTTATGCGTATTTTTATGAAAGATTTTGAACGCCCGGTGATACTCAGGTTTGCCACTTTTGAACTGGTCAGGGGTGAATGGCGTAAATATCAGCACGACCTGCTGGCAGCCGGTGAATATATCCCTGATGACATTCAGGCCCTCACAACCTTCGATATCTCCACACTCAATATTGAGGAAAATGGATTCAGACAGCCGATCCCTTATGTGATCCCCCCCGGTATTGAAAGGGAGATCAATCTTGGAACCACCAACCTGATCAGACTCAATGAGCAATCCATGGTACTGAATGTGTGTAAGCTTGTTGACGGAGATGCCAGGGCAGCATATAAAACTACGGACTTCGACTTCCGGCAGTACAAGTACCTGAAGATGTTCGTCCACGCTGAAAAATCAATCGAATCACAGGAACTGGAATACGGTGACCTTACCTGCTTTATCAGGATAGGAACTGATTTTACCGAAAACTATTACGAATATGAGGTCCCGCTGACTTTTACTCCCTGGGGAACATCGGCTAATAATCCTGATGCCATTTGGCCGATCGCCAATAATTTTGAAGTTGACCTGATTCACCTTGTGAGTGTGAAACACCGCAGAAACATTGCCATGCGCGAACCTGCTTCAGGAGTGCAGCTGACATTTCCTTATGTAGAATATTCAGGTGACCGTAAGATTACGGTTCTAGGCTCTCCTACCATCAGTGATATAAAAACTATTATGATTGGAGTAAGGAACCCTAAAAAGCCAGGCGTTGTAGAAGTGGAACCAATATGTGCGGAAATTTGGGTGAATGAATTGCGGCTTACTGATTTTAATAAAAAGGGAGGATGGGCTGCCACCACTACCCTGCAGGCACAACTTGCTGATTTCGGACAGGTGACTGTATCCGGCATGCACAGCTCAGCAGGATTTGCCAGCCTCGATAGCAAGATCAGTGATGTGAACCTGGAATCAATAAGCCAGTTTGATGTTTCCACCGACCTTGAACTGGGTAAGTTCTTCCCGGAAAAAGCCGGGATCAGAGTACCCATGCATTTCGACTATTCCGAAACACATATCACACCTGAATACAACCCGCTCGATCCGGATATCCTACTGCAAGATGATCTGGATTCCTATGTAGCTAAAGACAAGCAGGATTCAGTTAAACGACTGGTGGTCGACTATACGCAGAGGAAGAATATCAACTTCATGAATATGCGGAAAGACAGAGTTGGAAGCAGTAAGAAGCCCAGGATCTACGACATTGAAAACTTCAACTTTACTTATGCCTATTCTGAGGTATATGCCAGGAATGTAGACATAGAATATGACCTGCTCCAGGAATACCGGGGAGGTTTCGGGTATAACTTTGCTCTTTCTCCTAAAAATGTAAGGCCGCTGGAAAAGATCGGGTTCATTTCCAAAACTAAAGCCCTGCAGATCATAAAGGATTTCAACTTTTATTTTCTGCCGAAATCATTCAGTTTCACCACCGAAATGAACAGAGGGTATGGTGAGATGAAGCTCAGGGATAAAAGTGTGGGAGACATCAAGATCAGACCAACATTTAATAAAAACTGGAAATGGGATCGTAAATATGACCTGAAGTTTGATTTGGCCAAATCACTCACGCTGCAATTCAACGCGCTTGCAAACTCTTTTATTAATGAAGCCCCAGGCAGTAAAAACAAGAACAGTGAATGGTATGACGATGAAGCCCGCGATTCAATCGATGTAAAAAGCCAGATTTTCAGTTTCGGAATAATGGACAGGTATGTTCAGAATTTTACTTTAAATTATACTATCCCGATTGATAAGCTCCCATTCCTCGAATGGGTAACTGCAAGCTTTACTTACCAGTCGGGATACAGCTGGACCGCTTCGCCCCTCTCTATTCAGGACCGTTTCGGAAATCAAATCGAAAATTCCAGGACAGTACAATTAAACGGCAACCTGGCCTTCGACAAACTATATAACAAGTCGAAATATCTGAAACAGTTGTTGCGGCCCAAAAACCAAAGACAAAGAGGAGGGCCTGCCCCACAGAGGGGTGGCAGACAAAATGACCAGCAGGCCCAGGATGGTGCTGAAGCTGATACTACCGATAAGCCAGGGGTGAATTACTTTAAAGTTATTGGAGAAGGCGTGCTTAAGATCCTCCTGAGTGTGAAGAAAGCAACCTTCACTTACTCCCAGAGCAGCGGTACGGCATTGCCCGGCTTTATTCCTCAACCGGATATCCTCGGAAGCAGATGGAGTGACGGGGCACCCGGACTGGGATTTACATTTGGAAGCCAGAAAGACATAAGGCAAGAAGCCGCTGATAAAGGTTGGATAACACAAGATTCAACACTGAACCAACCCTATCTGCAAAAATATCAGGATGCCTTCGTGTTCCGAACCAACCTTGAGCCTTTTCCTGACTTCAAGATCGAGGTAAATGCTGACAGGAATTATTCTGAAAACCACCAGGAATATTTTCGCTATTCTGATTCCCTGGCATCTTTTCAGTCGTTCTCTCCCATAGATGCCGGTAGTTTCAGCATTTCCTATATTACATGGGCAACTGCATTTGAAAAAGATTCGAAGGATAATATCTCTGCCACCTTTGAGAAAATGAAGGATATGCGGCCGGAAATCGCGGAACAGTTGGCCAGGGAGAACCCAAATTGGAATGGACAATATGTTTATGACTCCATAACAGGTGATTATTATCCGGAAGGATACGGACCAACCTCGCCAATGGTATTGCGACCTGCGTTTCTTGCAGCCTATTCCGGGAAAAGTGCGGAAAAAGCTAATAAGGGGTACTTCCCGGCCTTCCCTCTGCCTAATTGGAGGGTGACCTATTCAGGGCTGTCAAAGATCGAGTTTATTTCACGCTTTCTCAAGAAACTTACGATCTCCCATAGCTACAGGTCTACCTATTCCATCAATTCCTTCAGGACAAACGTAAACTATGTGGAAGCAAACGGCTACCCTGTACAAACTCAGCAGTTCTCTTCCAATTATATTCCCCAGTACGATATGGGACAAATTACTATTACGGAGCAGTTCGCACCTTTATTCGGAATAGATATGACCTGGCATAACAGCTTATCCACAAAGGTAGAGTACAAAAAAGCGCGGAACCTTAACCTGAGTTTCGCCAACAACCAGGTTACCGAAGTAAAGAGCAATGAACTTGTAGTGGGGCTCGGATATCGGATCAAAAGTCTTGGGTTTTCAGTACGCGCCATGGGAGGAGGAGGCCGGAAGACACGGATGGAAAGCGATGTAAACATTAAAATTGATTTTTCCATCAGGAGCAACAAAACAATTCTTCGGAGGATCGATGAAGATATCAACCAGGTTTCTGCCGGACAAAAAATCATATCTATCAATGCTTCTATTGATTATATGCTCAACCAGAACCTGAACATCCGCTTTTTCTTTGACAAGATCATCAACAACCCGTTTGTTTCTAACCAATACAGAAACTCAACTACAAACGGGGGGATCAGTTTGAGGTTCTCGTTGTCGCAGTAGGCTGGGGGAATCAGAGAATCAGGGAATGAGAGAGTCAGGGACTGGGGGACTTTGAGACTATGAGACTGGGAAACTGTGGAAATCAGAGAATCAGAGAATCAGAGAGTCAGAGAGTCAGAGAGTCAGAGAGGTGGGAAATTCTAATTATTAAGCTTTTTTTAAGGTAAATCCGAAAGTACTGCCAGTTCCTGGTGTACTTCTTACATGAATTGTTTGTTTATGAACCTCAATGATGTGTTTTACGATTGAAAGACCCAGGCCGGTCCCTCCTAATTTACGTGAGCGATCCTTATCAATACGATAAAACCTTTCAAATATGCGGGGTATTTGATCTTTATCCATTCCAATTCCATTATCGCTTACTTCTAATAAAATATTTTCGTTCATATCATATAAACCAATCTGTGTTTTTCCACCTTCTTTTCCATATTTCAGGGCATTAATTATAAGATTGTTTAACACCTGATGTATCATTTCCCTGTCAGCCATAACTGTGAAAGATTGCTTACAACCTTCCTTAATCTCGAGTTTGTTTTTTTTCTTTTTTGCCCGTACCTCCAGCGATTCTATAACGTCATTTATCAGGTCCGTTATATCAAATTTTTCTGCAGCCAAAACATAACTCGCATCCTGCAGATTAGCTATCATCTGTAGGTCCTCAACTATTTTGGCCATTCGGTTTACATTTTTACTGGCCTTTTTTGCAAACTTCAGATTTATATCTTCATCATATATCCCTCCTTCAATTAAGGTTTCAAGGTAACCCTGAATATTAAATAAAGGAGTTTTAAGCTCATGAAACATATTCCCAAGGAATTCCTTTCGGTATTTATCCAGTTTTTTTTGTTTATTCAACTCATTGATTTTAGATTTTTGCCAGTTTAATACTGCATCCTCAGCATCCTCAATCAGGTTAACATTCTTCACATTGGATTTCAAAGGCGTACCTTCAGTTGACAATTTAGTATCAGAAATTGATTTATAAATTAATTTAATCTTCCGGTAAATAAACCTTTCAACTAAACTGTAAACAACAATATATCCTATTGCAAAAACCAGTATCGTCGCAATAATAACAATGAACCAATCTGGCATGCCCGTAAACATGATTTTACAAATAATAAATACTACCAATGTGCTAATTGCAATTATAGAAGATGATATCAGGGCAACTAATTTGGGGGTTGGATTTTTTAATATTGATGTTATTGCCATCTATTCTTTAAATTACATGCTGAAAATTCAGTTTCTAAACTCCATAATATTATCATTCCTTAAAGCCATATCCTACTCCTTTTATTGTTTTTATGTAATGATTGCCAATTTTCTTTCTCAATTTTCTGATATGAACATCAAGAGTTCTGTCACTAACAAATACATTGGGACCCCAAATTTTGGCATAAATTTCCTCTCTTAGAAATATTTTTCCGGGAGATGACGTAAAGAGTATGAGCAAGTCAAATTCTATTTTCGGGACATGTATAGATTGCTTATCTACAATAACATTTCTTTTATCCCTATCAATAATTATAGATCCAAGGTCAATGACATTTTCTATCGCTTTTGTTTGTGATTTTCTTTTTAGTAAAGCCTTAATCCGTGCAATAAGCACCCTGGGACTTACCGGTTTTGTAATATAATCATCGGCCCCAACTTCAAAGCCTGCAATTTGCGAATAATCTTCAGCCCTGGCCGAAAGAAAAATAATGAGGGTATCCTTAAACTCCGGTAATTCTCTTAATTCATTACATAATTCAATGCCATCAATGCCGGGCATCATTACATCAAGTACAATTAGATCCGGATTAACTTTCCTTGCAATCTCTTTTCCATCAACACCGTTGCTTGCTGTATATACTTTATATCCTTCCTTCTCAAGATTATACCGTAAAAACTCCAGGATATCCTTCTCGTCATCAACAATGACAATTCCGATTTGATTTGTCTCCATAATAATTTACAAATATATTCTTATTTAAACTTTTTATGTGAAGCTAATGTTAATTTTTTATTAGCATTTGGTACAAAATATTTAACGAAAAGATAAGACTAAATTAAATTTAAATCTCCAATAATGCTATTCTTTTGTAGCAAGAATAAATAATTACAAATAAATTCTAAAGTTTTTAAAAATGAAAAAAATCAACTTTCAACTATTGGCTGTTCTCACTACTGCACTTGTAGTAGGTTTTACCGGATGTAAAAAAGATGAAGATGAGCCACAGCCAGAGCCACAACCAGATGAATATACGATAGTGGATGATGGCAATGGAACCGGAACGACCACATGGAAATCCGGCAAGACTTATTTTCTGCAAGGTTTTGTTTTTGTGAATGAAGGACAAATCCTAAGCATTGAGCCAGGTTGTGTAATTAAAGGTAAGGCAGGCCAGGGCGAAAATGCAAGTGCATTGATCGTTTCCAGAGGTGGGAAAATTATAGCAGAAGGAAATGCTGATAATCCAATTATTTTTACTGCTGAAGCAGATGATCTTAATGGGTCTGTTAGCATCACCGACAGAGGATTATGGGGCGGCTTGATTATGCTGGGAAAAGCCAAACTCAATTCTGCGCCCGGAGAATCACAAATTGAAGGAATTCCTTCAAGTGAAGCAAGAGGCAGGTATGGCGGAAACGATGATACCGATAATTCAGGAGTGCTTAAATACGTATCGATTCGTCATGGTGGCACCGATATTGGTGAAGGAAATGAAATCAATGGATTAACACTTGGTGCAATAGGTAGTGGTACTGTTATTGACTATGTTGAAGTGATTGCAAACAAAGATGATGGTGTTGAGTTTTTCGGTGGCAATCCACAACTGAAACATATCCTGGTAGCTTATGTTAGTGATGATTCTTTCGATTACGATGAAGGCTTCCGTGGTAAAGGCCAGTTTTGGTGTGCAATTCAGGATCCGAATGATGGTGATCGCTTAGGTGAACATGATGGTGGTACCGATCCGGAAACAGGAGAGCCTTACGCCATCCCTACTATTTATAATGCCACATATATCGGACGTGGCACTGATGCCGGAAAACGTGTAATTACTTTCCGCGATAATGCCGGAGGACATTACTTCAACTCTATTTTTACCGAACAGACTAAAGGTATAGATATAGAAAATCTGGAAGAAGCACAGGATAGCTACAAGCAATTTACAGATGGGAATCTTAGCCTGGAGAACAATATATTCTGGGTTGTATCTGATGGCACAGCTGAAGGTTTATTTAAAATCTCAGGATCCGGTGCCAGCCCGGCTGATTCACTTGCAGCAGTTGAAGCTTTTGCAGCATACTTTGAAGATGCCGGAAATGCAGTAGCTAATCCGGTAATTTCCATGGAAAATCCGGTACCATCAAATCCACAAACTGATAATCTGGCTCCATATAACGATAGCTGGTTTGAGGTTGTAAGCTATAAAGGTGCATTTGGTTCTGATAACTGGGCAGCAGGATGGACAAGATATTTTTCCGGAAAGTAGTCATCTATTGAATATTTTATACCCATTAATGAAAAAACTACTCTTCCTGCCAATCCTCCTTTTTATTTCATCCGTAGTTATTTCTCAAACCGGGACTTTAAGAGGAAAAATTACGGATGCCGAAACGGGTGAAGAATTAATTGGGGCAGCTGTACTGGTTGAAGGCACTTTTCAGGGTTCGTCAGCCGATCTTGACGGGAATTATTCTATCCCGGGTATTTCAACTGGAAGGATAAGCATCAGGTGTACATATATTTCATATGAATCACAAACTATTACAGGAATTGATATTGGGCCTGATAAGGTAAGTATACTTAATATTAAACTTCATTCAGTTTCGGTAGGCCTGGAAGAAGTAGTAATTTCGGCTAAAGCTGTGAGGAA
Organism: Bacteroidales bacterium; assembly: GCA_021107535.1. Taxonomy (GTDB): domain Bacteria; phylum Bacteroidota; class Bacteroidia; order Bacteroidales; family B18-G4; genus B18-G4. The sequence goes on from JAIOSQ010000097.1 coordinate 15,396, forward strand.
TACAGAATCCGCATTGTTGACCTTGCAAAAAAAATCGGCATCTGTTTTGGATGGAATATCTTCTCAACAAATTTCTAAAAGTGGTGACAGTGATGCAGCAGGGGCAATAAAGCGTGTAAGCGCTGTCTCTGTGGAAGGAGGCAAATATGTTTATGTAAGAGGCTTAGGCGACAGGTACAGTAAAACCACTTTAAATGGGGCTGAAATTCCTGGCCTTGACCCTGAACGAAATACGGTTCAAATGGACATATTTCCGACAAATGCAATAGACAACATGATCGTTTATAAAAGTTTTTCTCCAAACCTGAATTCATTTACCGGAGGATTAATTGATATCGCTACAAAAGATTTTCCAGAAGAATTTAACCTGAATTTCTCTGTTTCTTATGAATTTAATACACAATCTTCGCTAAACAATAATTTTCTTAGCTATGAAGGAGGAAAAACAGATTGGCTGGGATTTGATGATGGCATAAGGGATTTTCCTGTTCGCGCTATCGATATTCCTTTGTACCCTACCAATCGGGACGCCATAGATGCAACAAGCATGAAGTTTAACAAAATCATGGAGCCTAATACAAAAACTTCATTCCTTAACCAAAGCTATAGCCTGGGAGTTGGTGATCAGTTAACACTTTTCGGGAAACCCCTCGGTTATAATATTGGGATCAACTATAAAAGTGAAGAACGCTATTTTGACGATGGTGAAAGGGGTCTGTATAAATTAACGGACGCCAATGCCAGGGTGTTGAATATGGAACAAAAATATAATGAAACAGCCGGGCGGACAGAAGTTTTGCTGGGTAGTCTTGTAAGCATTAATTACAAATTTAATAACAACAATAAGCTGGGATATGTCCTTTTGTACAACCATTCCGGAATAAAAAATGCCTTTTATCATATAGGTGAAAAACCATCAGATGAAATTGGTATGATCATTCAAAATCGTGAGCTGGGATTCCAGGAAAGATCCATATTAGCTAACCAATTGAAAGGTGAACATTTTATTGACTCATGGGGGAAATTAAAAATAAACTGGATTATTTCATATACGAATTCAAAGCAAAAGGAACCCGATCTCAGGTTTTTCACGAACAGTTATTATCCGGATGCTACCGGCAATGCACAATTTGAAATCAATCCCTCTAAATACAAAGCCCCTTCCCGTTTCAACAGGACAATGGATGAATTAAACATGGATAACAAAATCCATTTTGAACTTCCGTTCACTATATTAGGCAGCAACTCAAAATTCAAATTCGGAGCCTCTTATGTTTATAAAGACAGGGAATTTACCGAAGAAAAAATAGATTATCAATCTCAGATACAATATTACAATGGAAGTGTATCAGACTACCTTGATGATAGCAATATAGGCCAGAACCACCCCATGTATGACCCTGTAAGTAAGCAAAACTATGGACTTTATGTTCAAAATGCCACTGACACCCGGAACAGTTATGATGGCATCCAATCGGTGCTGGGTAGCTATGCAATGGTAGATATGCCGCTTACTGAAAAATTCCGGGTAGAGTTGGGATTACGGTTTGAAGGAAACAGAATGGAAACCGAAAGTAAAAAGAAAAATATAAAAAAGGGAGAATTGAACGATCAGGATATTTTACCAGCTATTAATTTTACCTACACACTTGTTGAAAACATGAACCTGCGGCTGGCCTACACACGAACACTTTCAAGGCCTACCTTCCGTGAAATTGCCCCCTTTGCATCCTTCAGCCCGGTAGCCCCTACCATTGTTGGTAATCCCAATCTTAAAAGAACATTGATTAACAATTTTGATTTGAAATGGGAGTATTTCATGAAACAAGGTGAAATAATTTCATTTGGTGTATTTTATAAAAAATTTATTGACCCTATCGAAATGGTTGATAATCCGGTAGCTGTTAACCCTGAGATTTCCTACCAGAATGTGGAACGAGCCAGAAACTATGGATTCGAAGCTGAATTCAGAAAATTGCTTGATTTTATCAATCCGATCAGAAACATGTACTTTGGGTTAAATTTCGCCTATATCCGATCTGAAGTATCCATCGATCCGCAGGAATTGGAATCTATACGGGCACTGGTTCCGGATCATCCTGATACCCGGCCGCTTTTCGGACAGGCACCATATATTGTTAATGGAATATTGGGATACAAAAGTGATAGAATAGGATTATCGGCTAATTTGATGTACAATATGACCGGCAAACGAATTTCACTGGTTACGAAAGGTGGTACACCTGATGTGTATGAACTAGCCTTTCCACTGTTGGATTTAAACATTCAGCAAAACCTGGGTAAACATTTTGTATTGACCCTTAAAGCCAAAAATTTATTAAATTCCGTAATCAAAGAAGTTTATACTTATAAAGACATCGATTATTCTTATTATGAATTTTCATTAGGAAGGGTATTTGGCCTGGGAATTGCATATAATTTCAGGTAATTCATGATAAGACACATTTATTTGTATACATTTTTATTAAAATTTTCAAACGCATTCATGATGATAAATAAATTTGGAATTGTTTTTCTTTTGCTCTTGTTTTCCGGATATGGATTTTCGCAGAACCTTGAATTTCGTGATGGTCATTATTATAAAAAAGGGATGCTTTATACAGGTACGCATATCGAATATTATGACAACGGAAATCCTAAGATCGAACGTAACATTAAAAATGGTGTTGAAGAAGGGCTGGTGATGACTTATTTTAAAAATGGAAATAAGCAGGAGCAACGATCATATAAAGAAGGATTAAAGGATGGGGTATGGATGAGCTGGAATGAAAAGGGAGTAAAAACAGGAGTAGCTCCGTATAAAAACAATCTAAAAGATGGGGATTGGTTTATTTGGGATGATGAAGGCTTGTTAATGTATGAAATGCATTACAAGGATGGGGTGAAAACCGGTATATGGAAAATGTATGATAAAGATGGCAATCTGAAAAGCGAACGAAAATATTAATATTATTTCAAGCAATGTAATTTAATATTCACTTCATTATTTTCAATATCTGCTTTAAAATTTTCAATTAAGCTTTTGTCGTAAGAAATATATGCAGCTATGATATTATAATTTCCGGGTTTTATATTTTCTATTTCGAACTTACCATCAAAATCTGTATAAATTTTTATTTGGGTACCTTCAAGTGTTATTTCTACACCAGTTAAAGCTTCTCCTGAATTATAATCTATTACTTTACCGGATAATGAAATAGTTTGAGTCGTTATTGCCGGTTTCTCTTTTGACCCGGCACCTTCGTTATCTGCATATAAAACGCCTAATATAGCAAGGACCATTAATGACAGAATAATTTTTTTCATTTTTTTTATTTTTAATTGTATTGCAAATATAAACCGGCAGAATAAAGAAAATTTTAACTTAATGTTAAGTTTAGGTTAATCCTTCGGATACTGGATACTGGATGCTTTGTACTCCGAAGCTTTAGCGTAGGTGTACTGGATGCTGGATACTGGATACTGGATACTGGATACTGGATCTACTGGATACTGGTTGCCAGGGGAAGAGGTTGGAGGTATGAGGAGAGACTGGGAGACAAAGGGACTTTGCGAAAACCGGCAGCCTGCAGCCGGGTATTGTTTTTTATTGCATGATGATCATTTTCCCTTTAATTATTTCCGAACTATCTCCTGACAGTTTGAATATGTATATACCTGGTTTATATTCATAGTTGTATATTTTTACGTGGTTTTCACCATGAAGATTGACATGTTTCACTTTTTTGCCATGTATGTTGAATATCTCCAAAATAGAATAATCAGCTTCCATTTTACTGAAATCAAGCGTACTAATATTCCATACCGGATGAGGGTAGATTTTTACATTGTTTTTCTGAGGGATATAATCGTTTATCCCGGTAAGAATTGGAAAGCAGCTATTGTATTCAGGGTTTAAATACATAACCATATTGTCTTGATTGAAACATATTAAATCCCAATCCTGAAAACCTGTTGGTTGAGCAACAATGGGAGAAAATAATCCGCGTGTACTACCTATTCCTTCAATCCAATAATCATCATAACCAAAATGAAATGTTTTTCTGTAGTTGTTATTAATAAGGATTGAATCAATATGATCAATAACCATAAATCCCATAGGACCAATACTATCCATGCCAACAAAAACAGTATCTCCGATAGATTTAGAAAAATCGTACAATAATACTTCTTCATTTCCTGCACCTGGATACACACAAATACAGTTTATAGCATATACCTTTTTTAAACTATCTTCCCTAATACTGCCGCAATATTGACCAATGGTTAAAGGATATAATGTATCATTTAGCAAGTATACCTTATTATACCATTTCGAATTTAATAATGTATCTCCTAAAACTCCATATTGATAGGTATAAATTTCAAAAGGTTGTAGACTTGTAAAAACCTCACTCCATATTGCGTTCGAATCAGGAAATGGAACATATTCCTGTGCCTTCGTAGTATTTTGTAAAAGAAAAAAAACTATTCCAATAAGAATTAATAGTGGATATTTATTCATCTTAATAGTTATTTAAAAAGGGAGCGTTTCAAAAGAACAGGATTTATTAGCGGATCAATTTAATTAAATTTCGATACAATGTCAAGAAAACCCATTTTGATTTTATCAAACAAGGCGGTTTTACAGAACTTAGGATAAAAACTAAAAAAACAATTCTTTATTCACGTGATTTCACAAAAAAATGTATTTTTGAGCCTTCAAAATAAAACCAGAACAAGATGAACATTCCTGACAATTTAAAGTACACCAAAGACCATGAATGGGTGAAAATTGATGGTGATGAAGCTCTGATCGGCATTACCGAATTTGCCCAAAAAGAACTGGGTGATATCGTTTTTATCGAAGTTGAAACGGAAGGGGAAAGCCTGGATGCAGGAGAAGCTTTCGGCACCATTGAAGCAGTAAAAACTGTTTCCGACTTGTTTATGCCTCTTGCAGCTGAGGTGCTTGAATTTAATGAAGAGCTTGAATCCAACCCGGAAATTGTCAATAAAGACCCTTATGGCGAAGGATGGATCATTAAGATCAAGATCACTGATCCCGCCGGACTGGATGAGCTACTCGATGCTGACAGCTATAAGGAACTGATAGAAGCTTAAGCTTCCTCATGTTCAAAAGGCCTTTACTCCCGGGATTCATCTGGACATTTTTCATTGTCCTGCTTACCCTGACTCCGGGTAATTATATTCCAAAAGTTACCCCCTTTCTTGACTGGATCGGTCCGGATAAACTGATACATTTATTCCTTTTCGGGATTTACACCTACCTTTTGCTTAAAGGATTTCAGAGGCAGACAAAATACCCCTTCCTTCTTAAAAACACTGTAATCCTCAGTCTTCTGCTTGGCATGGTTCTTGCGATTTTTACAGAGATGATGCAAAAGTTTATCATCCCCGGGCGTAACGGAAATTATTATGATTTTTTCGCAGATGCGGCCGGATGCATACTCGGATATATAAGTTGGTACATCATCAGAAGAAATGAAAAGAAAAATTTGCATTCTTCTAAAAATTATAATTAATTTAGCCATCCTGTTCTAAGAGGCTGAATCACAAATTAAAAAAGGAATACCATGGAATTAAAAAAGTCACC
>JAIOSQ010000218.1 GCA_021107535.1 Bacteroidales bacterium
AACTAAACCTCCCATTCGGGAGGTAGCTTTAGTCCAACAGCAAAATCATTACATTTCGCTCATGTTTAATTAAAAAATAGTAACATGAGTAAAATTACAATTTATTCTGAGGCCTGCAACAAGGTTGATGGTTTCAGAGCCATGGGTGAAGAGTTTATCCGAAAACTGGTAATCAACGGAAAGTCAAAATCCACCCATGAGAATTATTTGCGACAGATATCCAAGCTGGCACTTCATTACAAACGCAGTCCCCTTGAGATAGAGGTAGATGAACTGGAAGAGTACCTGTATTACCTGATCCAAAAAGATACAGACGCTCTGAGTTCATATAAGCATTTGGTTTACGGGTTGCGCAAGCTGTACCATTTGTTTGACAAAGAAGCCCTGCTGTTGGAACTGCCAAAGATCAACCGCTCAAAAACATTGCCGGTTGTATTGTCGCAACAGGAAATGAAAGATTTAATAAAAGCGCCTGTGCACATCCGTGAGAAAGTGATGTTTGCGCTTATTTATGACACAGGTCTACGCATATCAGAAGTCACCAATCTTTTAATCAAAGATGTTGATCTTGACAGAAAACAGCTCCATATCCGGCAATCCAAAAACAACAAAGACAGGTATTTATGCATGTCATCGCATGTCGTTCGAGGGATAAAGAAACACCTGGCCATCAATAGCCCCCGCTTATATTTATTTGACAGTTACAAAAGAAAAGGCATCCCCATCAGCAAAACACGTATCAGGGCCCTGTTAAAAGAAGCCCTGGCAAGGACAGATATCAGGAAAGATATTAGCGTGCATTCCTTAAGGCATACCTATGCGACGCATCAATTGGAAGCAGGCCAGAACATCATGGTGCTAAAAGAATCATTAGGACATGAAGCCATTGCCTCCACCCTGATGTACTTGCATATTGCCCAGTTGGACACGGTCAGAAGATTTGGCTGTATGGATGCTCTTTATGCCAAAGATCGGTGAGCAACAGTTCCACGAAAGCTGAACTCTCCACAGTAATCACCAGCTTTTCACCAGCTTTTATTAGGACATATAAACTTCCGGCACATAAACTGCGGGTATTAAGTGCTTTGCAGAATTGCCGTACAGAATATATGGGAGGACATATTGAAGCCTGTGAAGATTGTGGAGAAGTTCGCTCTGCCTACAATAGCTGCCGCAATCGCCACTGTCCCAAATGTGGGGCGATAGACAAAGAGAAATGGATTATAAACAGGGAAGCCGACCTGCTGCCGGTTAAATATTTCCATGTGGTATTTACTGTCCCCGATAAGCTCAACAGCCTTTTTATGAACAACCAGGTGGCCATGTACAACCTATTGTTTACTGTTGTTTGGGGTGTAATGAAAGATTTTGGGAAAACAAAAAGCTGGATTGGAGGGGGGATAGGTGCCACAACAATATTGCATACAAGTGGGCAAAATCTCAATTACCACCCCCATTTGCACATGGTTGTACCTGCAGGCGCATTGATGGCAATCGGAAAATGGAAACATTCCCGCAACAGGGGTAAATACCTTTTTAACACAGGGCAGCTCAGCCATGTATTTCGGGCACGTTTTGTAGGACAAGTCAGGTTATTGAAAAAGGCCCGGGCAATATCCGGGAAAATCCCTAATGGGTTATATGATAAGCAATGGGTTGTTTATGCCAAACAACCATTTGGTGGTCCCAAACAAGTAATCAATTACCTAAGCAGGTATACGCACCGTACGGCTATTTCCAACGACAGGATAAAAAACGTTGATGACAAAAACGTAACCTTTACATGGAAAGATTACAAGAACAACTACGCAACACAGACAACCACATTGCCAGGTGAAGTGTTCCTGCGGCTGTTCTGCATGCATATCCTGCCACCGGGTTTTACACGTATCAGGCATTATGGGTTCCTCTCAAATGCATCAAAAAGAAAATCCCTGGCCATTATCAGGACATCTTTAAATGCAGCCCCTGCACCTGAAATAATCAAAAAGACCTGGCAGGAAATTGCTTTTGAAAGGATGGGCATAAACCCAGGTATTTGCAAATGTTGCGGTGGGAAGATGGAAATTATTGAAACTATCCCCAACCGGTTCAGGGTACGCCAAAGGGCCCCTCCAGTTCTAAACCCCGTTACAACTATAAATATTTACAATACAGCTATATAAATAACAAGCCCATGTTTGAATGGGATAACTGTGCAACAATGCTTAGGTTTTGTATTTTAACTACAATATTGTCCGGAAAAATTGAGAAAAACAGATGATCAAACTTCTAAACTGCCCCTTATGTCATCTAATTATTGATGATCCCTCCTCCTGGTATGACTGTGGATGAAACTTAAAAAAAAATTGATTCCACAATAAATAAGGTGTAGTGCCCGAAATCCGGTTTAGTTCAACACTCAGCACATATTCGGCTAGCGCCGAAAACGATGCTTAATTGTTGGGGTGTTGTGATTTTTACTTAGAATGGTAAATCATCAACTTCATCTGATTGGTTCCCTATATCATACCAACCAGAAAGTTGCAACCAACATTTAGGGTCTTCCTCTTCATTAAAAGTCACCCATCTCGCTAAAGAAACCCGTATAAGAGTTCCAGCTGGTATTTTATCCACAGGATTATCCAGCCCTTTATATTTTATACTTCGCCAACCAGATGTAGGATATTGATATCTGATACCTCTATATTCTTTACGGATTAAATCTATATCACTTATCCAAAAGCCAACACTATGATTAGGAACACCACCGTTTTTGTCAATATAACCACTACCACTTTCTGTCCATTGAATTAATTTATCAAATAATTCGTCTGGATGTCCTTTCCAAATTGGGATATTTCGTTTTTCAATGAAGTTTTTTATTGTCATAGTATCTTTAAGGTGCCCTTTACTTTCTCTACTCTTAACAATAATATCTTCTAAGTGTGGTGCAACAAGATTTGCTTTCTCAACAAACTGAATTTCCCAAGCT
>JAIOSQ010000267.1 GCA_021107535.1 Bacteroidales bacterium
TGTCCTTCTTTTCTTTCAGGTCATCAGGATTGAGGCCCATCTGTTCCATCATTTTCTTTTGTTTCCGCTTCACCCAGTATAAGAGAAGCCTGGGGAAGAGATACCTGAAAAACAAGGAAAACCCGAACCAGATCAGGATAAGGATCAATACAAATTTCAGAAAACCGTCCATATCTGTTTATACCCGCAAGGGATGATTTTGTGGTGCTAAATTATTAATTAATAGCGAATGGAGTTCTTAAATTATTATAAAACGCACATTATTGTCTATTTTCGAATGCTGGATGCTTCGTACACCGAAGCTTTAGCGGAGGTGTACTGGTTGCTGGATGCTGGATACTGGATGCTTCGTACACCGTCCGCGTGTCGCCGTAGCTTTAGCGGAGGCACAAGCTTTAGCGTAGGTGTACTGGATACTGGATCACGATCATTTCAAGCCTTAGTAAAAACGCTTCGCTCAGGAGAATGATTGATAAAATTTTAAATTTCTATTGCCTTTTGAGGCCATTATTACTCCATATCTCTTTTGTCCAAAAACCCATTTTTTCTTGATTATCAATTGAATTACTACCCCCCACCAGAAAGATTCATTCATTCTTAATAACTTGCATTTGAAGCCATAGTCCGCAAGAAATTCCATAATTAAATTATAGTCTTTTTTACCTTTTATTTCTCCCATTTTATCGGGCCGGCCTGATACGATTGTCAAATTGAGATTTTTGCAATTCTCAAAGATCTCCTTCATTCCGAGAAGGGTCTCAAATTCCGCCCCATTATTGGTTATATTTATATGAGCTATTTTAGAATAATCCAGCTTAAGCTCACGAACTATATTGTCCAGTGTATCCAGCTCAACTTCAATCTTCTTATCTGTATAATTTGAGCTATTATCAGTTTGAATGAAATCCATTTTATTATATGAAGCCCGTGTGCCAAGGGTTAGCTTATCTGTAGTTCGCTTAGAAAATGTAGCTTTTTGAACAAGCTTTACACTTAACTTTCGCTCTTCAATGATTGGCTTTAGCATTTTATGATTATAAGGATCTGGGTCAATTGCTATCACCAAACCAACATTTTTGACCCTTAAATGCATTTTAATAACATCGGTTGTCAAGTTTTTAGATGATAAGTCAAATCCTACCTGAATGCCAATTTCACCTTTTCTAAGATTGGGAAACTTGAGTACCGCATCAATCTTATTGAGTATTCTTACAGTTAATCTCTCTTTCATAATTTCCGCCTATCAGAAAGCTATAAATTACTTACGGGCACTTTAACACACGCGTAAATCAAACTGCACTGTTGTTTATTTATTGTATTTCTACTTCCTGTTTGATGGTTGAAATCTTCTTTCCATCAAATTACTGATATTGTCCCGGCTAAAAAGCAATGGGTTTTTGGTATTGTTGCCAGCTTTTTTTTTATTCTTAATGTTAATATTTTACCCTTCTGTTCTCTTCTTCCTCTTCCTTTCAAGTTCATTAAGCATGATCTTTCTCAGGCGGATAGATTTGGGGGTTACCTCAATATATTCATCTTCTCCAATATATTCCATGGCTTCTTCCAGGGAGAATTTTATTGCCGGAGCTATAGATAATTTTTCATCAGAACCCGAAGCCCGCATATTGGAAAGTTTTTTAGTCTTGATCAAATTGATCACCAGATCATCATACCTTGTACTCTCCCCAATCACCTGGCCTGCATATATTTCTTCATTTGGATCAATGAAGAATTTACCCCTGTCCTGCAGCTTATCAATGGAATAAGCAATAGCGGGGCCTGTTTCCATTGCGATCAAGGCGCCATTTCTTTTACTCAGTATTTCACCTTTCCATGGTTCATAACCTTTGAAGCGATGCGATATCACGGCTTCGCCTTTGGTTGCTGTTAATATAGGATTGCTAAGTCCGATCAAACCCCTGGCCGATATTTTGAATTCAAGATTTATTCTGTCATTCTTTGTCTCAATATTCATAATATCTCCATGACGTTTGGTAATGATCTCTATTACTTTCCCGGAAAACTCTTCAGAAACATTTACATTTAACAGTTCAACCGGCTCATGTTTATACCCATCTATTTCTTTAATAACCACCTTAGGCTGACCTAATTGAAATTCATACCCTTCTCTCCTCATCGTTTCCACCAATATAGATAAATGAAGGATCCCCCTACCATAAACCAGCAATTTATCAGGTGATCCTGTTTCTTCAACCCTTAATGCCAGGTTCTTCTCTGTTTCCTTAAATAATCTCTCCCTGACATGCCTTGATGTAACATATTTCCCTTCTTTACCAAAAAATGGTGAGTTGTTAATAGTGAAAAGCATACTCATGGTAGGTTCATCAACAGAGATTGGGCTTAAAGCTTCAGGCTCTTCAAAATCGGCAATGGTATCTCCTATGTCAAAGTTTTCAAGACCTACTATTGCTACTATTTCACCGGATTTTACTTCTGTTTTGATTTTTTCTTTTCCCAGCCCTTCAAAAAGATAAAGCTCTTTGACTACTGATTTATTTATCTGGCTATTTCTCTGGACAATAGAAACCTGGTCACCCATTTTAATACCTCCTCTGTGTATTCTTCCTACAGCAATGCGTCCTGTATATGAGGAGTAATCCAACGAACTGATCTGTAATTGTAAAGTTCCGGGATTTTCTTTTGGCGGATCAAAATATTCAATAATAGTGTCTAGCAAATAGGTAACATCATCCGTTGGGGTTTTCCAGTCGGCTCCCATCCAACCCTGTTTTGAAGAACCATATACAGCAGGGTAATTCAATTGTTCTTCTGCAGCATCCAGAGAAAACATCAGTTCAAAAACATTCTCATTGGCCTCTTCAGGATTACAATTTGGTTTATCAACTTTATTAATTACAACAATAGGCTTTAAACCCAGCTCCAGGGCTTTTTGCAAAACAAATCGTGTTTGTGGCATGGGGCCTTCAAAAGCATCCACAAGCAACAGCACCCCATCGGCCATATTCAAAACCCGTTCTACTTCTCCTCCAAAATCTGAGTGGCCCGGAGTATCGATAATATTAATTTTTGTCTCTTTATATCTTACTGATACATTCTTAGATAAAATAGTAATCCCTCTCTCCCGTTCCAGATCATTGGAATCAAGGATCAATTCACCCACTTCCTGATTATCCCTGAACAAATTCACCTGGTGTAGGATTCTATCGACCAAAGTTGTTTTTCCATGATCAACATGAGCGATAATTGCGATATTTCTTATGTCTATCATATTCTTAATGCTTTGTTACTGGATGCTGGATACTGGATGCTGGATGCTGGATACTGGATGCTGGATACTGGATGCTGGATACTGGATACTGGATACTGGATACTGGATACTGGATACTGGATACTGGATACTGGATACTGGTTTGCATTTAGGGAGCAATAAAAAAGGCCGTCTTCGACGGCCTCTCCTATTCTATCTCATCTCATCTGAAACGGAAAGTTTCTTCCTGCCTTTCGCCCTTCTAGCCTTGATTATCTTCTGCCCGTTGACGGTAGACATTCTTTTACGGAATCCGTGTTTGTTTTTCCGCTTCCTGTTCGATGGTTGAAATGTTCTTTTCATTTTATACTAAATTTTGGGAGTGCAAAAATAGACCTTTTTTTAATTATAACAAATTATTTTGAAGGAATATTTTTCAATGTTTCCAGCAGGTATTCCCAGAACATCGCGACCGTAGGGATGTTCACCATTTCATTGGGGGAATGAGGATTCCGGATGGTTGGGCCGAAAGAGATCATGTCCCAATGAGGATATGCAGATCCGAGGATACCACATTCAAGCCCGGCATGGATGATCTTCACTGCGGGAACCTTTCCGAATTTTTTATAATATACCTCTTTCATCTCCGACAGGATGGGAGAATCCACATTTGGCTTCCAGCCCGGATAGTCTCCGGAGTTCTCAGCATTGGCCCCTGCTTCAGTGAACACATCATAAATGGCTTTCGCGATCTTGTCTTTATCGGCATCTATGGCACTTCTTTGCAGACTGGCCATTTCGATCGTCCCATTGTCGCTTTTTACTACTGCCAGGTTGGTAGAAGTTTCCACCACATCAGGCATGTTCTTGTCAAAAGCGATCACTCCATTGGGACACTTATGAACTGCATTATACAAAGCTTGTGTAGTCTTTTGGTCGATCAGGTATGGCGGCATCCCGGCCGGTTCTACCTCGATCTGCAAGCCGGGATCGGCATCTTTGAAGGCAGCCTGTGCATCCTTTTCATAGCTCGCTGCAAATTCCTTAAAAGCCTCTTTATTTGTATCGGGAACCACAACCACGGAAAATGATTCGCGCGGAATGGCATTCCTGAGGCTTCCGCCATTGATGGAGGCAAGCCTGAGGCCGAATTTATCAGTTGCATCCATCAGCAGGCTGTTCATGATCTTATTGGCATTTCCACGGCCCAGATGAATATCCAGACCTGAATGCCCGCCTTTCAGGCCCATTATGCTGATCTTAAACGAGGTGGCATCGGGGATGAGTTCATCCTCCGTATAATTAAAAACCCCCACAGTATCCACACCACCGGCGCAGCCAATATACAAATCGCCTTCATCTTCCGAGTCCAGATTCATCAGGATGTCACCATCAAGCAAGCCGGGTATCAGTCCGTTAGCGCCTGTCATTCCTGTCTCTTCATCCGAAGTAAACAAGGCTTCAATGGGGCCGTGGACCAACGCTTTATCTTCCAGCACTGCCATGGCAGCAGCCGCACCAATACCGTTATCCGAGCCAAGGGTGGTTTCTCTTGCCTTTACCCAGTCGCCATCGATATACGTATCAATTGGATCTGTTTCAAAATTATGGTCTGTACTGCTATTCTTTTGGGGAACCATGTCGAGATGGGCCTGCAGGATGACGCCTTTGCGGCCTTCCATACCAAGGCTTGCAGACTTTTTTATGATCACATTGCCTACCTCATCTTTTTTCGTTACAAGGCCGAGATCTTCTCCAAATTTCATCATGAATGCCTGTATGGCATCTTCGTGTTTTGAGGGCCTGGGAACCTGTGTTAACAGATAAAAATTATTCCATAGCGCTTTCGGTTCCAATTTTCTTATTTCATCACTCATTTTTATAGATTTTTTGATTCTTATTGTCAGCAAAGGCCATTCCCCATTCACTGAGAGATGACCTTCAGCCGTGAATTATTATTATAAATTACTTTTCAATATTAGGCAATTCAAGGCCATAGCCTTTCTTCTTATCTTCTGCTTTCAACATCAAAGCCACTATAATTGCCAACAATCCGGTAGATGCAAAGATCATCATTGGTATGGTATAATCATAATGGCTAAACTCACCGTTTGCATCCATGACCTGGCAATATCTATCCAACACCCACCCAATAAGCAGCGGAACTCCCATCAATCCCCAGTTCTGCACCCAGAAGATTAGTGCATAAGCGGTTCCAAGTTGTTTTTCAGGGATGATCTTAGGTACAGACGGCCACATGGCTGAAGGAACGAGAGAGAAAGTAACGCCAAGAAAGAGGATCAGTGCAATGGCAACGATGTAATTATCTATTATAGGAATTGCAAAAATTGTATGGGCCACTAACAGCATTACAGAGCCTATAAGCATTATTGTGGCACCTTTACCTTTTCTGTCATAAAAATTACCGAAAAATGGTGTTAGGATGATCGTACCAAACGGTAACAATCCGGGTATTGAACCCGCAAAATTCTCGCCCACATTGTACTTATTGATCATCAGGTCAGTAGCATAATATAAAAACGGGAATATACCTGAATAGAACAGAACGCATAGTATGGCTATCAGCCAGAAGCCTTTATTCTTAATAATGAACAAGATATCCCTTATCTTAAATTCATCCTCTTCGGAATGTTCATCTTTAATACCCGCCGATTTTTCAAGCTTTCTATCCATGAATGTGTACCAGATAAAAGCTACGAAGCCTGCAACTAATAGTCCAAGTCCGAGCATGACCGGTGCAGAAATTGCCGGGACAGCGTCAGTACCAAACCATCTTGTTGCCATTGGCAGTGGAAGCGCCAGTGCCAGGGCAGTCCCCAACCTCGCAGTGGCCATTTCCAGGCCCATAGCGAGCGCCAGCTCTTTGCCTTTAAACCACTTTACTATGATCTTCGAGACCGTAATACCGGCAGCCTCAACCCCCACCCCGAATATGGCAAAACCAAGGGCTCCAATGGCGATCTGGGTTTTTAGCCCAAAGACCATTCCTTCAACAGGAATCATCTCAGATAAAGCCAGGTATTGGAGAAAAGTACCAAGGATCATGGTTAAACTGGCGGCAATACCTGTAAACTTCACTCCCATTTTATCAAGGATAATTCCGGCAAAAATGAGCATAAGAAAAAACACGTTAAACCAACCATATGCACTGTTCCAGAGACCAAAATCAGAACTGGTCCAGCCCATATACTCTTCCAGTTTCGGTTTTAGGGGAGATATTACATAATTGATGTAATAACCCGTCATCATCGTAAAGGAGACAACTGCGAGAGCACTCCAGCGTGCTGTTTTCGAATCACGCAAAGTCTTAATAATTCTTTCAGTCATAATTGTATGGTTTGAATTTTTTTCTTAAAAATAGAGGGAGCGAATATAACAATTAATAATAGTCAAAGACTGCTACAGAACATTTTATTTTCAAACTTAATCGGAAAGTGGGATGTATACCAGCTTCTTGGTTTCATAAAAATTCTCAGAAAAATATTCCTGAAGTTCATAAACGGCATAAGGCCGGCGCATAGATTGTAATTCTTCTTCAAGCGCCCCACCTTTCAGATATAAAATGCCATTGTCAAGTGTATTATTGTTATGGGAAGAAACTTTATTTTTCACCCAACTGATAAACTCCGGCATGCGGGCAACGGCCCTGCTCACAATGAAGTCAGATTTTCCTTTCACATCTTCAGCCCTGATCTGTATTGCCTTAACATTTTTCAAACCAGTGGCCAGCACGATCTCTTTCACCACTTTGATCTTCTTCCCAATGGAGTCAATAAGCAAAAACTTTGTTTCAGGAAACATAATGGCCAGTGGAAGGCCGGGAAAACCCCCGCCTGTTCCTACATCCAGGATCTTTGTTCCAGGCTTGAACTGAATGACCTTTGCAATGGCCAGGGAATGCAGAATATGCCTTTCTTCCAGTTTATCTATGTCCTTTCTTGATATTATATTGATGCGCGCATTCCAGTCTGCATATAAGTCAGGCAGAAGTGCAAACTGCTGCTGCTGTTCAGCACTTAAATCGGGAAAATACTTTTGGATGAGGTGCATGAGGGAGCAAAGCTACGAAGAAAACAGAAACTGGATACTGGATGCTGGATGCTGGATGCTGGATGCTGGATGCTGGATGCTGGATACTGGATGCTGGATGCTGGATACTGGTTGCTGGCTGCTGACTACTGACTACTGTCTTCTGTTTTAATAACAATATGTTGTGAAAAAATAAATATACAATAACAAAAGAGATATACTATCAGTTATATTTTTGCATTATTATTAAAAGCTTTTAAATGACGAGCGCACTTAAAATAATGTTCACGGCGGTGATCATGACATTGTCTGTCACTTTGGTCCATGCCCAGCAAAGGATCACAGTGGAGGAGTATATCCTGACATACAAGGATGTTGCCATGGACAAAATGAAGAATTACGGAATTCCTGCATCCATCACCCTGGCACAGGGTATCCTCGAATCGGGTAGCGGCAACAGTGAACTTGCCCGCAAAGCCAATAATCACTTTGGCATTAAGTGCCATAAAGACTGGCAGGGGAAAACTTTTCACATGGATGATGATGCAAAGCATGAATGTTTCCGTAAGTATAAATCACCTGATGAGTCGTTCAGGGACCATTCGCTTTTCCTGACCCAGCGCGACAGGTATGCTGGTCTTTTTACCTTGAAGATCACAGACTATAAAGGCTGGGCAAAGGGCTTGAAAAAAGCCGGCTATGCTACAAACCCAAGATATCCGCAGCTTCTTATCAAGATCATAGAGGAAAACAACTTATACGCATTTGACAAAGGGATCACCCCGGAATATCTTGCTCATTATGAGAAAGAACCGGCATCTTCTGAACCGAATGCCGCGAGCATCATAACTTATCCACAGGCCTCACATTTTGAACTCGTAGAGATCTGGGAAACAGGCCGGAAATTATACATCAACAACGGAGTAAAATTCATTTTTGCCAAAGCAGGCGACACCTTCAGTGACATAGCCGCCGACTTTGAGATCTATTCCTGGCAAGTTTACAAATACAATGAACTGGATAAAAACCACAGCCTCAGCGAAGGACAAATGCTTTATATTGAGAAAAAGAAAAAGAAAAACAAAGACGCAAATTCCCATACCCTGAAGGCAGGTGAAAGCATGTACTACATTTCCCAGCTTTATGGCATTCAGCTGAAGCAGATGTATAAGAAGAATAAAATGAAAGAGGGTTCGGAAGCTGCTGTGGGAAAGATGATTAAGCTAAATTGATTACTGGTTGCTTTGTGCACCGAAGCTTTAGCGTAGGTGTACTGGTTACTGACTTCTGACTTCTGCCCACTGCCTACTGCCTACAACTGCTTAATCAATTCCGAAAACAACACAATCAATCCCTTCTCTGCTTTTCCGGCTGTGATCAGAATATCCTGAATATCGGCCACCGCCAGATTATCAGGATCACAAACATCCGTGATCACAGAAACAGCTGCACAAGGAAGGCCCATGTGCCTGGCTGTAATTGCTTCAGGAACGGTTGACATACCCACTACATCGGCACCGATATGCTTTAGATAGCGGTATTCAGCACGTGTTTCCAACATTGGTCCGGATAAAGCCACATATACTCCCTCGTGCAATTCAATACCATGATCAAGCGCAATTTTCCTCATCTTTTCATTCAGCTCCCTGGAATATGGTTCGCTCATATCAGGGAAACGCGGACCCAACTCATCATAATTCGGACCAATCAGCGGGTTGTCCTGCAAGAGGTTAATGTGATCTCTGAGCAACATCAGGCTCCCTTTGGGGAAATCCAGGTTCACAGTGCCACATGCATTGGAGATCAGCAGGTTCTTCACTCCCAATAATTTCATTACCCTGACGGGGAATACCAGCTCCTGTATACTGTAACCCTCATAATAATGGAAACGTCCATGCATCACCATCACCTTTTTCCCGAACATGTCACCGTATATGAGTTCTCCATGATGAAACTCAACTGTAGATACAGGGAAATGCGGTATGTCCTCGTAATTGATCCTCTTTTCAATCAGGATCTCCTTCACCATTTTTTTTAGTCCGGTACCCAGAATGATGCCCAGATCGGGGGAATCCATCCCGGCTGATTGAAGATAGTTTACTGCTTGGTGAAGTTTTTTCATGATAACTGTGTAAATAGTGAATCAGAAGTCAGTAATCAGCAACCAGTATCTAGTATCCAGTATCTAGTATCCAGTATCTAGTATCTAGTATCTAGTATCCAGTATCTAGTATCCAGTATCTAGTAACCAGTAACCAGCATCCAGCAACCCGCAAAAGTAGAAAGAAAAGCATTCCCATCGAAAAAGAGGTGGTTTTTATACACAAAGCTTTGTTAATTCTAATTTGACACAAAATCTTTTTCATAATGAAATTTTAAATAGTTTTGTGCGTTGATATACCAAAATTGGTGAATGCCTCTTTATTAAACCATTAACACATCAAGAAGATGATCCAAAGAATTTTAAAACTCTCCTTTCTGCTGATGATTGCCATGAGCATTGGCATGGGCATGTCAGGATGTAAAAGCAAAAAGAAGCTGGCACGTGAACAGGCTGCAGCAGAATATGCCATAAAAGTTGAAACAGCTAAGAAAGATCTTCTCTCAATCATCAATGATGAGGGGAATATGAGCCTGCAGCAAAAAGAAAGCAAACTTCAGCGTGTTAAGGACATGAACCTTAATGAGGCTGAGATCCTGGCTTTGATCAGAGAAGCAGAGGAAGTAATAAAAGTGGAAAAAGAGGCCATTCGAAGAAAACAGGAAGAGGAAAACAGGAAAAAACTGGAGGCATCAAGTATGTCGCTGGATGATTACTTTGCATTGATTGCAGGAGCAGCCAGTGTTGACAAGGCCAACCAAAAGATCAATGAAGCACTGAAGCTCTTTGGCAGCCCCGACACACCTGTTTTGATCATCATCAGCCAGGAAGGTGATATTGTAGACTATGACAAACCTACCACGGCAAAAAAATACCTTGATTACCTGAAAGACCAGAAGAAAAATCTGAATGAGATCGGGAACATCGAATACGATGACAATGGGAAAATAAAATTACTTGAACTTATTAAAAAAGATTATTAAAAAATGAAGAGAATAAGCCTAGTATTGATCATATTCGCCGGACTTGCATTTTCATACAATGCAAGCGCCCAGACTGATATCAGTCCAGAAAGAAAGAAGGCCATCGATAGCCTGGCCATGGAAAAGATCCGTGACCTGGGTAAATACATCAGTATCATCGGCAACAAGCAAACCCCATTTTCAGAAGCAAAAAGGGTGATCGACCGCACCCTTGAACTCTTTGTTGAAGAAGCCCAGATGGGGGTTTCCTCCCTTGCGAGGGAAACAGTAGTATATTATGGAATTCGTGAATACCTGGAAAGGCTCATGCTCCTGAATTACGACAAAGTAAAGATCGAATGGTTTAACATTCAATACATCAGCGACCTTGAACTGCAACCCGACGGAAGATACGTAGGCGTAATTACAATCTTCCAGCGATTTGAAGGAACAACAGACGACGGACTTATCTACAAAGATGTCACTAAGAAAGATATTACAGTTTATGTAGAGCGGAAACAAACCCAGATAGGCGGTAAACTTATCGGGTTCTGGGATGTCCTACTCGGAGATATCAGGGTCGTAGAAACCTCAAAATAATTTCAGATGTTCAAGCATTTTCAGACTTCAGCAATACTATTGTTGCTGGGTATACTTCCGTGCAATCTTGCTGCGCAAAACCTGGGGAATTTCCAGTATGATGAATCCAAGCTATATGCCGAGACCAAACAGGTAAACCAGTTCTTTCGCAGGTTCAACGGCGAAGAAGATAAAATGGGAGAACGCCTGTATGAAAAAGACAAGAACTTCCACTCGCGTAAACTCCGCAAGAAGTATATGAATTTGTTGTACAATCTCGACAACAGCATTCTTACCAATGCAGCGAAAGAAAAATTCAACGAGCTGGTCCTGGATAAAGATGATCCTGTTTATCTTGAATTTCATGGAGGAGAATGGTTCTGTGAACTTCTGACAGTATTTACCTATGGTGGGCAGGAACATGACCTAAGCCTTTTCCTCAGGTTGCAGGAAGAAATGGTAGGATCGAAATGGGTGATCGATGGTATTTACTTCGAAGCCTTCTATGATCTCCTGAAAAAGCCGGATAACAGCAATTTCAACGATAAAAAATTCCTTCACCCCCTAAGTCATGAACTCGGTTTTATAAACATCTTCAGGGTATTCAATGAATCCGATAGCCTTGAATATTTTGCAAACAAGGATTTTCAGCCGGATTATTTATCTTTGTTTTTTTTCGAGTTAAAAAAAGGGAGGCTGGAGTTTAAAACTGTAAAAGACCTGAAGTTTCATTTTTTCCAGGTAGAAGGATGGTATTTCGAACTCACCTACTTTAACAGAAAAGGGTATAATACCGGGTGGCTGATTTCTAATCTCATGGAGATCGATGCAACGAACAAGGAGATCCTGCTCAATTATATTTATCATGAATAAATTCTTTACACTGCTTTCAGGACTGATTATTCTATTGCTGTCAACGGCATTTCCATTCAGCTCTTATGCGCAACATACCGGCGATGAATATACGCCGGAAAAGATCGAAGCATATAAGGCCGATGTCCAAAACCTGGTTGATTTTCTCGAGTACTCCTTCAACATGATCGGTAATCCCAAAACCACTGCCAGGGATAAAGACGTGATCATTAACCAGAGCTATGCAAAGATCTTCATGGATGCGGATGTGCAGGTGGAGGACGACCTGGATGACAACAGGACAACACTGATCAACAAAGACGTGCAGGCTTACCTTAAAGACATCGACTTCTTTTTCAGGGAAGTTGTTTTTTCCCTGAACATAAGCAGCATCGATCATTATTTCAATGAGCAAAAAGAACTTTATTTCATCGTAACATTAACACGTACGCTTAATGGCAGAACCATTACAGGCGACAGCGTTTCATCAAACAAAGAGCGTTTCATAGAGGTGAACTATGATGATGTGGCACAGGACCTGAGGATTGCCTCAATCTATACCACCAGGATCGATGAAAAAGACGAACTTTTCAGTTGGTGGAACAAGCTGCCGGAGGCCTGGCGCGATATATTCGGAAACGATTCATACATATTCGACACTATCAAATTGTCGGAGGTCGTTTATGTCAACGACAGTATGGCTGTCGCTGAATATTGGGGGACCAAAGAGATGCCGGTCGATACTTTTCTCATCTATGATTCTGACACTCTTTATATTGATGAAACTGAAATTGTGGAGGGCTTTTACAGAGACACTATCTCATTAAGAAAAGGTACCACTTACAGGCTTCTGCAGCGAATAGCATCCGAAACCGAGATCGACATAAGCGAAAACCTGAACATCACCTCTCTTACACCGCTTGCCCAAATGGGGGAACTGCTCAAAGTTAATTGTGCAAACACCCTTGTGGATGATCTCAGTCCGCTCAGAAACCTCATCAACATTGTATCTCTCGACTGCTCCGGGACTGCCGTTAGCAGTCTGGCTCCCATGCAATATTCCGTTTCCCTTAAAAACCTGGATATTCACCTGACACGGATTTCGGACATTGATCTTATTGCAAACCTGCGAAACCTTGAAAAGTTTGATTTTTCGCATACCCCGGCCGACAGCCTGGAAATGCTGACAAGGATGACCATGCTAAGGGATATCAGATTTAACAATACAATCGTCAGCGATCTCTCCCCTCTTCATAAACTGACGGAACTTCAACTGATCAATTGTTCCGGAACCAATGTTAATAATATCGAAGCACTAAGAGACCTGGGCAAGCTGGAAAGGCTGTATCTGAGTAACACTTCAGTCAGCAATCTCAGTCCGTTGTCAGGACTCGATAAGCTGCAGACAATATACCTCGACAGCACCAACATTAACAGCCTACAACCCCTGAGCGGGCTGTCGAAGCTTGAAAATGTGTATTGTGACTATACCGGTATTACGGGAAGCAAAGCCAATAAATTCATGGCTGAAAATCCCAATACCCTGGTGATCTACGAATCCGTTGCCCTTACCAAATGGTGGAATTCCATGTCAGTGGAATGGCAAAGCGTTTTCGGCAGCATGGCTGAATTGGATACTGTTCCCTCAAAAGAACAACTCCATCATGTTGTAAAGATCAGCAGTATCGATATCTCCGGAAACAGCAGGATCACCAGCCTGTCACCATTAAAAGAACTGATAGACCTGAGCACACTGGATTGCAGTCATACCGGCATTGATAACCTCTGGGCAATCGCTGACCTGGTGGATCTGCAATCACTGGACTGTTCCAATACTGCCATAAAAAGCTGTGACCCCCTCCGTGACCTGATGAACCTGGAAGATCTGAACATAAGTCATACGGATATTACAAGCCTGCAATGTATTTCAAAGATCAAGAACCTCAGAAAACTTAATATTGAATATACAGGAATTGGAAGTATCAATATTTTTGGCAGCAGTAGTCTTGATATCATATACGCTGACGGAACAAGCATTTCTCAGCTTGAAGTGATTGCATTCAAAAAGGAGAA
>JAIOSQ010000157.1 GCA_021107535.1 Bacteroidales bacterium
CGCTCTTAATGGTAACGTTTTTGCCAAAAGAGCTTTTAATTTGCTTATCAATCCCAAAGTGTTCGAAGATAGGGGCCTTGCCCTTGTACAACTTTACAATATCAAGCTTCTGAGGGGCGATCTTGCGGATGAAATTCCTGGTCTCCTCATACATGTCCTGGTCATTCACATAAACATTGTGAAATGATTCATTGAGAATATCACGCAGCAGGGCCGAAGTCCTGTCCAGTTCACTGATCACCTTGCTCGGTGGTTTCAGTGAACGTAGCTTCCTTGTCAGGATACTCCACTTTTTAACCAGGCCTTTCAGGTCGGTGTCAAGGTCTGCAACCAACTTATTTTCAGCCACAGTCCGGATGATCACACCCATATTGTTTGGCTTGATACTCTGGATAAGCCTTTTAAGTCTGTTGCGTTCATCGATGCTTTTGATCTTCTGTGAGATCGAAATACGATTAGAGAATGGCACCAGTACCAGGTATCTTCCGGCAAATGAAATTTCAGAGGAGATCCTGGGACCTTTGGTTGAGATGGGTTCCTTGGCAATTTGTACTATGACTTGCTGATTTGTTTTCAGGACATTGGAGATCTTCCCTGTTTTTTCAATATCGCCTTCAAGTTTAAAGTTGCTGATATCAGGCGAAGGGCCTTTGGGAGTCATTGCTTGTCGCCCAAATTTATTCAGTGATCTCACTTGGGGGCCCAGGTCAAGATAATGCAAAAAAGCATCTTTCTCGTAACCAACATCAACAAATGCTGCATTCAGGCCGGGCATGATCTTTCTCACCCTGCCAAGGTATACATCGCCTACAGAATAATTGTTGTCAACTTTTTCTTTGTGAAGTTCAGCAAGAAATTTGTCCTCCAGCAAAGCAATTTCCACCTCATTCTTAAACGAATTAATTATTAATTCCTTTTCCACGGTAATATGGTTTAAATAGCAAAACCACTGATAATAATATATCAAGGATCATAAAAAAGAAAGGCGGTATGGAAAAGCGGTAGGTCGGAAATATGAAACAATTGCATAATGCTTTAGAAGGTACATTATGCAATTGCTTAACTTATTTCTTCTTGTGTCTGTTTTTTCTCAAGCGTTTTTTGCGCTTGTGGGTTGACATTTTATGTCTCTTTTTCTTTTTCCCGCTTGGCATAATAATTTCTTTTAGACGATTACTTTACATTCTTTTTTACGTCGTTGACAAAGGTCTTAGCAGGCTTGAAAGAAGGAATGAAATGTGCCGGAATGATAATGGTTGTATTTTTTGAAATATTTCTTCCGGTTTTTTGAGCTCTTTTCTTCACTGTGAAACTGCCAAATCCCCTGAGGTATACATTTTCACCATTAATAAGTGAGCCTTTAACAGCATCCATAAATGCTTCAACTGTTGCTTGAACTGCAACTTTTTCAATTCCTGTTTTGTTTGCAATATCTGCTACGATTTCTGCTTTTGTCATGATATATTATTTTAAGTAGTTAAACGTAAGTTTCTTAATATGGGCTGCAAATATATAATTTTTTTTCATGCAAACTTATTTCTGAAAATATTTTTTTATTTCTAAAGTTCTCTAAATAAATTTGTTCCCTTAAAATGGACTTTGCCTCACAAATATTGAAATGGTACCGGAAGGAGAAACGAAACCTTCCATGGAGAAGTACAAGGAATCCCTACCTCATATGGTTGTCTGAGGTTATTCTTCAACAAACCAGGGTGGACCAGGGAATGGATTATTACCTGCAATTTTCAGAAAAATATCCGGATATTGAAATGCTTGCAGAAGCTTCTGAACAGGAGGTCTTAAAGATGTGGCAGGGCCTGGGTTACTACTCCAGGGCCAGGAACATGCTGTTTGCTGCCAGGCAGCTTATGTCGGAATTCAATGGCGTCTTCCCCCGGGATTATGAACAGATCAGAAAACTGAAAGGAGTGGGAGAATACACAGCTGCTGCCATTGCCTCCATTGCTTACGGGCAAAGAGTTGCTGTTGTTGATGGCAATGTAAAACGGGTGATATCCAGACTGTTCGGACTTAAAAACACCGGAAATGATCTGTATAAGAAAGTAAAGCAGATTATGTCGGAACAAATAAATTTTCAACCTCCGGGTGATTTTAACCAGGCAGTGATGGAATTCGGGGCCTTGTACTGCGTACCTAAGAACCCCTTATGTGATCATTGTATTTTTTTCGATCATTGCGTGGCGAGAAAAAAAGCTTTGGTTGAAAAGCTGCCTGTAAAAGTTCCCGGGAAAAAGCCAAAACCAAGGTACTTTTCTTATTTGGTAATCAATATCCGGGAGGAGAACAGTATTGTCATGAGAAAAAGAAATGTAAATGACATCTGGAAAAATCTTTATGATTTTCCATTGATTGAAACAAAAAAGGCCCTGTCAGCGGAAGACTTGCAGAAAGAACCGGCATGGGATGTATGGTTTGGAAAAGAACAGCAAATTCGAGGAAGTTCGGGCCTCTACCGCCATCAATTGACTCACAGGACCATCATTGCACAGTTTCATTTTGTGGATAAATCTTCCATATCGGAATTGAGCCTTCATGAAAACTGGGAAATCATTGCCCTCGAAAATATAAACACGCTTCCGCTTCCCCGCCTCATCGAGCGCTTCATAAGTACCTACTACCCTTCGGAGTATTCCGATATTTGATAAATGAAATTCTTCTGACTTCTGACTCCTGACTTCTGTCTTCTCTTTACTAAAATCCAACAATAAATAAAAAAAACATCCCTGCAAAGTGTGACATTTTAAGAAAATCGGTATTAATAAGTAAAGCCGCCTTTGATTTGCATGTCAGATCAGCAAAGGCAGTACTAAATTAACTACATTTGTAAACTAAATTAAAACTAAGAAAAATGGCTGGAATCAACAAAGTTATCCTGATTGGAAACCTCGGAAAAGACCCGGAGGTAAGAACACTTGAAAATGGCACTAAAGTAGCCAACTTCACACTGGCAACTTCTGAAACCTATAAGAACAAGGAGGGGCAAAAAGTTACCCAGACCGAATGGCATAATATTGTCCTTTGGCGCGGACTTGCTGAGATTGCTGAACGATACCTGAGAAAAGGAAATCAGATTTATATTGAAGGTAAGATCAAAACCAGAAGCTGGGACGATAAGGATGGGAATAAAAGATATACCACTGAAATTACTGGTGATAACCTCACCATGCTTGGTAGCCGAAGGGATACTGATGAAACTGATGCAGGCTCTGCTTCTGTTCAGGACAAAACCCCGGACAATAATGTGGGCGATGAGAAAGACGACCTGCCATTTTAGTCTTTCCTGCTCGCTCCGGGGGTCTGGAAGTGAACAAGCTTGGTCGAAACGGAAAACACTATAATCTTACATAATAGAATTTTATTAATTTTGCTTCAGAATATACCGCTGCTGAAATGCAGCGGTATAGCTTTTTATTTGTAATTCATGCGTTGTTCAGCACTTAGCCTGTGAAGTAACTGCTGGATGCAGAAAAATTTATTATCCTTGCAAGAACCTGATGCTGCCGAAAGTTTGTTTAATGCATCTTTCATTTTCCTTGATGCTTTTGTTCAGCCATTTTCAATTACCATCCTGATATCTTTGCTGTGCATGCTTGTATTGCTGTTTTTTTCAGCCATGATCTCTGGCTCGGAAACAGCCTTCTTTTCACTGACACCACAGCATTTAAGTGATCTGAGAGAATCCCAAACAAGTTCAGGCAAACTGATGTTATGGTTACTGGAACGGCCAAAACGCTTGCTGGCTACCATACTTATCGCAAATAATTTTGTGAATGTAGCCATCGTGATCCTGTCAAGCTATATTGCCGCACTCTGGTTTAACCTGGCCAGCTTTCCTATACTGGCTTTCCTGGTTCAGGTGATCGTAATTACTGCATTGATCTTGCTATTTGGAGAAATATTGCCAAAAATGTATGCAAGTGTCTATCCTTTGCGGTTTGCAAAAAATATGGCTGGTGTATTGAAGGGGCTGATACGGGTCTTCTATCCTTTTAGTTCCCTTTTAGTAAGATCAACTTCTTTTCTTGATAAAAGGATTGCCAGAAAAAGCCATATTCTCTCCAGGAGCGAACTGTCGGATGCAATCGAGATTACAGCCGGAGAATCAACACCTGAAGAAGGGAAGAAGATACTGCAGGGGATTGTTAAATTTGGTGATATTGAAGTGAAGGAGATCATGCGGTCCAGGGTAGATGTGATTGCCCTGGATATACAGGCTTCATATACGGAAGTCATGGATGTCATTGTGAAGTCAGGCTTTTCAAGGATCCCCGTTTATACGGATAACTTTGACAATATCAAAGGTATTCTGTATGTGAAAGACCTGCTGCCACACCTTGATAAGGATACTAAATTTAACTGGGAAAAGCTGATCAGGGATGCTTTCTTTGTGCCGGAAAACAAAAAGATCAATGATCTGCTCCAGGAATTCCAGGAGCGTAAAATTCATCTTGCCATTGTAGTGGATGAATATGGCGGAACTTCCGGGATTATTACACTGGAAGATGTACTCGAGGAAATCGTGGGTGAGATTACCGATGAATCGGACAGCGGAACCGAAGAGTTTGTTTATGAAAAAATAGATGAGCATACATATATCTTCGAAGGTAAGACCACCATCAATGATTTTTGTAAGATCATTGGAATTGATGATGATATTTTCGATGAAGGGAAAGGGGAATCAGACTCTCTTGCCGGCCTCATTCTTGAACTTGAAGGAAAGATCCCGGAACAGGGCGATGAAACAAGTTTTATGAATTATGTCTTTAAAATCATTGAAGTCGACCTGAAAAGAATCAAGCGGATCAGGGTTACCATTACAGAGGAGCCTGATGAGTAAATCTACCAACATATTGCTTCTTATACTGGCAGTTGTTGTTCTTTATGCCTGTGATGAACAATATACGCCAAAACCACCCGGGTATTTCAGGATCGACTTGCCCGAACACGAGTACACGCTTTTTGATTCAACATTCCCTTATACGTTTGAATACCCCGTATATGCAGTCCTCAGCCCCGATCCCTATGCACCGGAAGAGCCATACTGGATAAATGTGGAGTTCCCCGCATTTAAAGGTAGACTTCATCTGAGTTATAAAAAGGTAAACGGAAACCTGGTGGAATACCTGGAAGATTCACGCCAATTTGTGATGAAACATATTCCGAAAGCCAGCGCTATTAATGATTCTCTCCTCCTCGACAGGAACAAGAAAATATACGGGCTTATCTACTATATTGAAGGCATGGGGGCTGCATCTCCCTGCCAGTTCTTTCTTACTGATAGTGCCGATCACTTTGTGAGAGGGGCATTGTATTTTGATGTTGTCCCGAATAATGATTCTCTTGCCCCTGTTATCGGCTTTCTCGAAGAGGATATCAGGCACATGCTGAGCACCTTCGAGTGGAAGCTTGCCGATTAAGGAATGTTTTTGATAACATATGCATGGTAACTTTCAGATGCGATTTCCGTTAAAACAAATGACTGCTCCTTGGTCTTTGCGTTAATTTTCATACTTTTGATGCCGCCGGAGATTTTCCGGATCATGGTTCAAGCTTTCATAAAACAGGCAGATGATCGAAACCTTAAAAATAGGCACACTGAGATGGCATCATGTCATGAACCCTACAGAGGAGGATCTTCAGTTCTTTGCGGATGATTTCCATTTTCATATGCTTGACCTGGAAGATTGCCGTTCAAGGTTGAACCAGCGGCCGAAGGTGGATATTTATGACGACTATTATTTTATGATCCTTCATTTCCCGAACATCGATAAGTCGGGTAAGAACCTTCAGACAAAAGAGGTGAAGATCTTCTGGGGAGAAGATTATCTGATCACCATTGGCAGTTCAGACTGGGTAGTGATGAAGATGTTCAGGGAAGCCCAGGAGCAGGCCGCCAGAAAAGAAGAGTTTGAAATTGGGACCAGTGATGCACTATTATACCGCATACTTGAGCGCCTGATGAGGGAAACCATGGTGTTGCTTCGCAAAATAGGAAATGATGTCGAGTTTTTAAACAGTGAACTGTTTAACATAAAATCCAGGGAACTCATTGAAAGGATCTCAATAACCCGTAAAAACATCATTCTGCTTAATACCATTTTTAAACCACAATTGCCATTGTTCCAGAGGTTTGAAATTGGAAAGATCGAAGGTTATGCCGAGAATATGGAGGACTACTGGGGTAATATCCTCGACTATTACCAGAAGATGTGGGATATGACCGAAGATTACCAGGAATTGATCGAAGGCCTTTCAAAAACCTTTGATTCGTTACAGGCCCATAAGATCAACGACATTATGAAGGTGCTTACCTTCTTTTCCACTATCTTGCTTCCACTCACATTTATCACAGGCCTTTACGGAATGAATGTTGGCCTGCCGCTGCAAAACGATCCCAATTCATTCTTTATCGTTCTCATTGCTATGGTGGTAATCGTAGTGGTGATGCTACTGTATTTCAAAAGGAAACGGTGGATATAGTCACAGCAGGACCTCACAGGTCCCCTTCATTCATAACATCTCCCTGCCTGCGTAATGACTCTTTATGTATAAGATTGTATATTCCGGAAATAAATTCCTTATCAAGTTTCAATGGTTCTCCTTTTTTAAGGCGGTCTTCCAATATCGCCGACCAGCGTTTAGCCTGAAAGGGTGCCAGGTTTTGCTCTTTTTTATATTCTCCGATCAATTCCGATATCTCCATTCTTCTGGAAAGCAATTCAAGCAATTGCCCATCCAGCTCATCAATGCTGCTACGGTAGTTTTCAAGCGTGGCGCTTGTCTCACTTCCTTCATGTTCCCTGATCTTTAAGCTGGAAATTATTTTTTTCAGGCCGGCAGGTGAGATCTGCTGAGCCACATCGGTCAGGGCATGATCCGGATCAATGTGGGATTCGATCATTAAACCATTCATGCCCAGGTCTATTGCCTTTTGAGAGATTTCTGACAGCAAGCTCCGGCTTCCTCCAATATGGCTGGGATCGCAAAGCATGGGAAGTTCGGGGAATAATCTTTTCATTTCAATGGGAATTTCCCAGAGGGGTGTATTCCTGAATGGTTTTTTTGAATATGCGTCGAAACCCCTGTGCACGGCAATAAGTTTTTTGATCCCTGCTTTTTTCAGTCGCTCCACCCCTCCGATCCATAATTTAAGGTCAGGATTGACCGGATTTTTAATCATGACGCAGATTGAACTTCCCTGTAAAGCATTTGCAAGTTCATCAACAATAAAAGGGCTCACAACGGTGCGGGCCCCAATCCAAACAATATCTATTCCGGCTTTTAAACATATTTCTGCATGTGCAGGAACTGCAATCTCAACTGCCAGCCGCAAGCCTGTCTTCTCCTTAACTTCCATGAGCCAGTCAATGCCCTGTTCACCAACTCCTTCAAAATTTCCCGGCCTTGTCCTGGGTTTCCAGAGACCTGCACGAAAAGCATAAAGCTGAGATATCCTGGCAAGGGCAAGAGCCGTTTGGACAAGCTGCTCACGGGATTCGGCAGCACAAGGTCCTGCAATAAGAACCGGCCTGTTTTCAAGCGGCAAAAAAATATCATCAATGTTGGTGTTCATAAGGACTGGCTTACTCCTTCAAAATTAGCATTTTTGATCAAGCAAGGCTATTTTTTTTATTATCACAACTAACTGCACAAAAAAGTCATTAATTTTGCCGGTATGATAATAATAAAAAAGGAACACGTGGAAAGAACGGACATTGTTAATCTGCTTGGATCAGAAAAAGTTAATATCAGGGTGAATGCCAAGGGGTGGGTCAGAACCAAACGGCAGAGTAAAAATGTGGCTTTTGTTGCCCTGAATGACGGATCTACGATCAATAATCTTCAGATCGTTGTTGATGTGCATAAAATTGGGGAAGCCACACTGGAAAAGATCTCTACCGGGGCTGCACTGTCAGTGAATGGCTTACTGATGGAGTCAACGGGAAGTGGCCAGGCAAGGGAACTACAGGCTGAACAGGTTGAGATACTGGGTGTGGCCGATCCTGAGGTGTATCCGCTTCAACCTAAGCGGCATAGCCTTGAATTTCTCAGAGAGAAAGCGCATCTCAGGTTCAGGACTTCCACTTTTAGTGCGATCACACGCATACGTCATGCAATGATCTTCGGGATTCACAAGTTCTTTAATGACAGGGGCTTTTATAATATTCACACACCAATTATCACAGGCTCCGATGCAGAAGGAGCCGGAGAGATGTTCAGGGTAAGCATACTGGATCCGAAAAACCCTCCTCTTGATGATGAAGGAAATGTGAATTATAAAGAAGATTTTTTCGGTAAGGAAACCAATCTGACTGTTTCGGGACAGCTGGAAGCTGAGCTCGCTACACTTGCCATGTCAAAAGTATATACTTTCGGCCCTACATTCCGTGCAGAGAACTCAAATACTTCCAGGCATCTCGCCGAGTTTTGGATGATAGAACCCGAAGTGGCTTTTGCCGACATCCATGATGACATGGACCTTGCTGAAGATATGCTGAAATACCTCGTAAAATATGTCCTCGACAATTGCAGGGAGGATCTTAATTTCCTGAACAAGCGTTTATTAGAGGAGGAAAAACATAAAAAGGAACATGAGCGTTCACCAATGAACCTGATCGAAAGGCTGGAGTTTGTGCTTGCAGAAAAATTTGAAAGGATCACCTATTCACAAGCAATTGATGTATTGAAAAATTCAAATTATAATAAGAAGAAAAAATTTAATTTTCTCATCGAAGACTGGGGCATAGACCTGCAGTCGGAGCATGAACGCTACCTGGTGGAGAAACATTTTAAGAAACCGGTGATAATCACGGATTATCCAAAGGATATCAAAGCCTTTTATATGAAGCAAAACGATGATGGAAAAACTGTCAGGGCCATGGATGTTTTGTTTCCCCAGATCGGTGAGATCATAGGCGGATCGCAACGTGAGGAAGATTATGATAAATTATTACAGCGTATCGGGGAGATGAAAATTCCTTTGAAAAGTATGTGGTGGTATCTGGAAACCAGGCAGTTTGGCACTGTTCCGCACAGTGGGTTTGGCCTGGGTTTTGAGCGCCTGATGCTGTTCGTGACCGGTATGGGGAACATCCGGGATGTGATCCCTTTTCCCAGAACTCCCCAAAATGCTGAATTCTGATAATTCCGCTTGATTTTTTGAATTTTTTTATTGGTTTTTTATATCGGTTTTATTACCTTCGGAGAGGTAAAATATCTTTCTCTACGGAATTGAATTATGTTAAATCAACGACTACAGCAAAAGTTGCTTCAAAAACTGTCGCCTCAGCAGATCCTGTTGATGAAGCTGCTTCAAATTCCGTCAATAGCTATTGAGCAAAGGATAAAACAGGAAATCGAAGAAAATCCCGCACTGGAGGATGTCGGAGATGAAGATCAGACTGATCTCACTGACGATAGAGATGAACCATCTGATGATTCCCCGGAGGATGATCTTGAATACGATAGTAAGGAAGATGAATTTGACCTGAATGACTACATAGATGATGATGAGATCCCATCCTATAAACTATCAACATCAAATCGAGGGGCTGATGACGAACGTAAGGAAATTCCCTTTGCATCCGGCCTGAGTTTTCATGATATGCTTCTGACGCAACTTGGCCTGCGTATACTATCTGATGAACAAAAGATCATTGCTGAAACCATCATCGGAAACCTTGATGATTCCGGCTATCTGCAAAGGGATATCAGTGCGATGGTAGATGACCTTGCATTTTCCCAGAATATTCAGGTAAATGAAGATGAGATCCTTGATGTTTTGCAGATTGTTCAGGAATTTGATCCTGCCGGAGTTGGAGCCCGTAATTTGCAGGAGTGTCTGCTGCTGCAACTCAAACGTAAAAAAGGAGAAGAGAGTAGGGCTGTGGAATTAGCCATTCTTATCCTTGAAAATTATTTTAACGAATTTATTAAAAAGCATTACGAGAAGATCATAAAGAAGGCCCGGATCGCTGAAGATGAACTTAAAGACGCCCTTGAAGAAATCCTGAAACTTAATCCAAAGCCGGGTAACTCCCTCAGCGAAACAACGAAAACCAATCATTATGTAATTCCGGATTTCATTATTCATAATACCAACGGAGACCTTGAACTTAGCCTGAGTTCAAGAAATACTCCGGAACTCAGATTGAGCCGCACATACATGAATATGCTTGAAGCGTACGCGGAAAATAAAAAGGACAAGAAGAAAAAGGAAGCATTCATGTTTGTTAAACAAAAGATCGATTCGGCGAAATGGTTTATGGAAGCGATCAGGCAAAGACAGAATACGCTGTTCGTGACCATGAATGCCATCATGGAGTATCAACGAGAGTATTTCCTTAGCGGGGATGAAACCACACTGAGGCCGATGATCCTGAAAGACATCGCCGAAATAGTAAATCTGGATATCTCGACCATCTCGAGGGTAGCAAACAGTAAATACGTACAAACTCCTTTCGGAACATTCCTGTTAAAAAGCTTTTTCTCAGAGTCAATGCAAACAGAATCGGGCGAGGAAGTATCCACACGTGAGATCAAAAAAATATTGAGCGAATGCATCGAAAGTGAGAATAAAAGCAAACCCCATACCGATGAACTACTTACCAGTATCCTTAAGGAAAAGGGTTATAATATTGCACGTCGCACCGTCGCGAAATACCGTGAACAACTTAATATTCCTGTAGCACGGCTTCGGAAAGAACTCTGACCCGGAATTAATTACCTTTGTCGCTTAATATATCATTATGGAAGCCCGTATTGCCAGGATTATTTCTGTTATTTTTCATCCCTTGCTCATCCCTACTTTTATCATAGCAGTGCTGATCAACCTGAATGTTTTTTTTGCATTGATCATACCCGGAGATGCCAAATGGAGGATCATAGCACTGGTATTTATGACTTCTGCTCTTTTTCCACTGATAATTCTATATGGGATGTACAGGTTGAAACTGGTAAAAACCCTCATAATGGAAAACAGGGAGGACCGGATATATCCGTACATCGCAAGCACGATATTCTTCTTCCTGGCATATTATATGATCTGGAAGATCAATATTTCACCGGTTTATTATTACTGTCTTCTGGGAGCAAGTATTTTAGCAGTACTTACCCTGATCATTAATATGTTCTGGAAAATCAGTGCTCACATGGTTTCCATGGGTGCTGTGCTTGGAGCATTCATTGGCCTTCAAAGTATCCTGCTAATTGACCTGCTCTGGCAGATCTCCATAACGATCCTCCTGAGCGGTTTTGTGGGCTTTGCCAGACTCAGGGCCGGTTCACATACGCAGGCACAAATATATGCCGGATTCATTCTTGGATTTTTCGTCATGATCCTGCTGATCCTGTATTATTGACAGGAGGATTAAAAGGGAATCACTGCAATACCGATGGAGATGGGATACAACTGAGGCCCCTTGTCTACCTTGAATACTTTTGATAACTGGTAATACACGGTAATGTTGAACCATTTATAACCGATGCGGAATGTCGGGCCGTAACGCCAGGTTTCAAGTTGTTTAATATCCCGCTCTTTTTCTAC
>JAIOSQ010000225.1 GCA_021107535.1 Bacteroidales bacterium
GGTAAAGAATTTATCGCATCATGTCCTGATTTCCTGATCATATCAGCGGCATCATAAATGATGACATCAAGGATATCTTTATAATGCTGGCCAAACTTAACATGTCCTGTTTCTTCAAGTTTCTGAATACGCAACATGCTTGATTCAGCGGTATAGGTCTGCATGATGGTATCGGAAATATTGCTCAGCACTTCCTGTTCATTGAACAACTCACGCTGGAAAGCATCAGAGGCAACTCCCAGAAGAAAAAGAACAGCTTTTTTAAAGTTACGGGTACAATGGCTTTTTTCTTCATAGCAGCCTTTATTTTCAGCTGTTTCTTCCGCTTCCTTATCGGATTCTTTAACAACATGCTGGGCGTACCTGACAACATCAAAACCAACCCTCAGGGATTTTTTGATCGTGGTATCGGCAACCAGAAGCCTGTTGATCTCGTTCGTACCTTCAAAGATCCTGTTGATCCGCGAATCGCGGTAAGCACGATCAGCATCAGTTTCTGATGAAAATCCCATTCCGCCGAATATCTGTACTGCTTCATCCACAACGAAATTGAGCGCTTCCGAGCCAAATACTTTCAGCAGGGCAGCTTCAATGGCATATTGGGCAATTCCTTCAATAGTGGCCTCAGGCTTTTCTTTACCTTCAGCCATAAGTTTGTCGATAGCTTCATCAATGTTCCCGCTGACACGGTAAACAGCAGATTCGGTTGAGAACGTACGGATCACCTGTTCTGCGAGTTTGTATTTTATCGCTCCGAAATTAGAGATGGGCTGTCCGAACTGTTTTCTTTCATTGGCATACTGTACGGATTGTGTGATCGCTCTTCTTGCAGCACCAAGCACGGTACCCCCAAGTTTGATCCTTCCCATATGAAGGATATTCAGGGCTATCCTGAAACCTCTGCCACGCTTTCCAAGCAGGTTTTCCACAGGAACCTTCACATCATTATAGAATATCTGTACAGTTGATGATCCTTTGATCCCCATTTTTCTTTCCTCCGGGTTGATCACAACTCCTTCCCAGTCTTTTTCCACAATAAAAGCACTGTAAACCCTGTCATTGTCAATCTTGGCAAAAACAGTCTGAATATCAGCAAATCCACCATTGGTGATCCACATTTTCTGACCATTAAGTATATAATGCTTTCCGTCTTCAGAAAGGACGGCTTTTGTTTTACCGGCGTTGGCATCAGAGCCTGCATTGGGCTCGGTAAGACAATAGGAAGCGGCCCATTCTCCCGAAACAAGTTTGGGAAGGTAACGCTGCTTTTGCTCTTCATTTCCGTAATACAGGATAGGCAAGGTACCAATCCCGGTATGAGCTGAATAGGCGACTGAAAATGAATAACCGGCTCCCATCGCGTCACTTGCGAGCATGGAGGTTACAAAATCCTGGTTGAATCCGTCATATTCTTCAGGCAGTGAAATGCCCAATAATCCAAGTTCGCCTGCTTTTGCGATCAGGTTTCGCATCAAGCCATCTTCCTGCTCATCAATCCTGTCAAGATTGGGAAATATTTCAGCTTCCAGGAAACCTTCACAAGTTTCTATGATCATCTGTTGCTCTTCATCCATTTCTTCCGGAATGAAGATATCAGCAGCTTCTGTTTCTTTGATCAGAAACTCACCGCCACTTTCAATTTTATCCTTTTCCATGTTTTTGTTTTGAATTACAGCCTGCAAATATATAATATGCTGCATAGAAAAAAAAATCCATGTCCGGATATATGTGATCCGGTATAAGTAGATTTAACAATAAAGCTTAAGATGATTTCTTTGATCCTGAGGCGTGAGGCTTGCTGATCCTGACTATCATCTGGTCAGTCTTTGCATCATAATCCAGGTGAATAAGATCATTTTCTGACAGTTTGTGTTTGATCATTTCTTCTGCCAGAACATCTTCAACATACTTTTGAATTGCACGTTTCAGTGGCCTTGCACCAAACTGTGGATCCCAACCTTTTTCCACAATATAGTCTTTGGCTTTTTTAGTGATCTTGATCTTATAACCAAGTCCGTGAATTCGTCCATATAGCTGTTTAAGCTCGATATCGATGATCTTGTGAATAGCATCCTTGTCAAGGTTATCAAAGATGACCACATCATCGATCCTGTTCAGGAATTCCGGTGCAAATGATTTTTTCAGGGCATTTTCAATCACGCCTTTGGTATATGAGGCTTTGCTTGCTCTTTTTGCTTCGGTTGAAAAGCCAACACCCTGGCCGAAGTCTTTTAACTGCCGTGAACCAATATTGGATGTCATGATGATGATGGTATTTTTAAAGTCTACCTTACGGCCCAGGCTGTCCGTCAGAACGCCGTCATCCAACACCTGTAGCAGGAGGTGGAAAACATCAGGATGTGCCTTTTCAATTTCATCGAGCAATACAATAGAGTAAGGCTTTCTTCTGACCTTTTCAGTGAGTTGTCCGCCCTCTTCATAGCCAACATATCCAGGAGGGGCACCAACCAGCCTGGAAACTGCAAATTTTTCCATGTATTCGCTCATATCGACCCTGACAAGTGCTTCCTCGGTATCGAAGAGATATTTTGCCAGAACTTTGGCAAGATGTGTCTTCCCGACTCCGGTGGGACCAAGGAAAATAAAAGTTCCTATCGGTTTACTTGGATCTTTCAGTCCGGCCCTGTTTCTCCTGATGGCTTTGACCACCTTAAGAATGGGTTCTTCCTGTCCGATCACAGCGTCCCCCATGTCCTTTTCCATATTGATCAGGCGGTCACTTTCGTTGGTGGCAATTCTCTGCACCGGGATGCCGGTCATCATGGCAATCACTTCAGCAACATTTTCTTCAGCAACAGTTTCACGATGAATCTTTGATTCTTCCTCCCATTGCTTTTTGGCTTTATCCAGATCACTGTTCAGGTTTCGCTCCAGATCACGGAATTCAGCTGCTTCTTCAAATTTCTGACTGCTAATGGCAGCTGTTTTTTTGCCTTTTAGTTCTTCAATCCTGTTTTCGATATCAATGATCTCTGCCGGGACATGAATATTGGTGATATGAACCCGGGAACCTGCCTCATCAAGAGCGTCTATGGCCTTATCAGGAAGGAAACGGTCACTCATATACCTGTTTGTAAGATGGACACAGGCAGAAAGGGCATCATTTGTATATTTTACCAGGTGGTGATCTTCATATTTTTCCTTGATGTTGTTTAGTATCTCTAAGGTTTCCTCAGGGTTGGTAGGATCAACAAGGACTTTCTGGAAGCGGCGTTCGAGAGCACCGTCTTTCTCAATATACTGCCGGTACTCGTCCAGTGTAGTGGCACCTATGCATTGAATTTCGCCGCGGGCAAGTGCAGGCTTGAACATATTGGATGCATCAAGCGAGCCGGATGCATTACCTGCTCCAACGATGGTATGCACCTCATCGATGAACAGGATGATATCGGGGTTTTTCTCCAATTCGTTCAACACAGCTTTCATTCTTTCTTCAAACTGTCCACGGTATTTTGTGCCGGCAACCAATGAGGCCAGGTCAAGGGTGATGATCCGCTTGCCAAAGAGTGCCCTGGAAACTTTTCGTTCGATGATCCTGCTGGCAAGTCCTTCGGCAATGGCCGATTTACCAACACCGGGCTCCCCGATAAGGATGGGGTTGTTTTTTTTGCGGCGGCTGAGTATCTGGGCTATGCGCTCCAGTTCTTTCTGTCGGCCGACGATAGGATCGAGCCTTCCTTCTTCCGCAGCACGGGTAATATCCCTTCCAAAATTGTCGAGGACGGGTGTCTTTGATTTGGTATCGGATATCTTTTTGATGTTTCCACCAAAACCACGTCCGCCTTCATCCATTTCATCGTCCGTTGTGTCTTCAGGTAATTCATCTATTGGCTCTACCCTGGGATCAGAATGGTCACGTGTAGTGATTGTTTTCAGTTCATCTTTCACCATGGCATATTCAAGCCCGTATTTCTTGAACGTCCGGCTTACCAGGTTATCTTCATCTTTCAGTATGGATAACAGAAGGTGTTCCGTGCCTATAAGTTCGCTCTTGAACATTTTGGCTTCAAGATAAGTGATCTTTAGTGCGCGTTCTGCCTGCTTGACCAGGGGGATGTTCTCGAGCGTTTTAGTGCTTTTATCCGGATTTGCAATAGACATTTCTATTGTTTTGCGCATCAGCTGCAGGTCAAGCCCGAAATATATCATGATCTGTACTGCCAGTCCTTCTCCTTCCCGCAGTATACCAAGCAATAAATGCTCAAGCCCGATATAGTCATTTCCAAGCCTCATTGCTTCTTCACGGCTGTAGGTCAGCACATCTTTAACTCTTTGAGAAAATTTAGCTTCCATTTGTGAAAATTACGAATTATTTTTACCCTATACACAATAAACAATTAAATGTATGGGCATGTTCAGTCGTTTCTCAACAATCAGGGCTTGTGTATGTATAAATGCATTTTAATCAGCCCGTGATCATGCTTCAAAGATACTCATACATACCCTGATATCCTCAGATTTAAACAAGATACTTATTAACAGAAATGTGTTAAAAATAAACATGGTGAAAATCACCGCAAATTCTTGAATTTTCACTACTTTCGTGACTTCTGAAAAGAAGAAGATTATAGCGTTGAAAAATTAAATTGCACAGTAAATGATTGAAGGGGAAAAAATTATAAAAGTCAATATTGAAAAGCAGATGAAATCTGCCTACATTGACTACGCAATGTCGGTTATTGTGTCCAGGGCCTTGCCTGATGTCAGAGATGGTATGAAGCCTGTTCACAGAAGGGTACTGTATGGAATGCTTGACCTGGGTGTGTTGTCAAACAGGCCTTATAAGAAATCTGCGAGGATAGTAGGGGAGGTGCTCGGAAAGTATCATCCGCATGGTGATTCATCGGTTTATGATACCATGGTGAGAATGGCACAGGAATGGTCATTGCGTTATCCACTGGTCGACGGACAGGGTAACTTTGGCTCGATCGACGGCGACAGCCCGGCGGCCATGCGTTATACAGAAGCAAGAATGAAGAAGATCGCTGAAGAGATGGTGGGCGACCTTGATAAAAATACCGTCGACTTCCAATTAAACTTTGATGATTCTCTTGAGGAACCCACTGTTCTTCCTGCTGCAATACCAAATTTGCTCGTAAACGGTGCTTCCGGCATTGCAGTCGGGATGGCCACCAATATGGCTCCGCATAATCTTTCCGAAGTCGTGGATGGTATACTGGCATACATTGATAATAACGACATTACGATACCTGAGTTAATGCAATACATTAAGGCTCCGGATTTCCCGACAGGTGGCATCATCTATGGTTATGAAGGCGTAAAAGATGCATTTGAAACAGGGAGGGGGAGGATTGTGATCAGGGGAGAGACTACCATTGAAGAAATGAGTGGGGGCAGGGAGCGCATTGTCGCCACATCCATTCCTTACCAGGTCAATAAAGCGGAGATGATCAAAAAGACCGCCGACCTGGTGAATGATAAAAAAGTTGAAGGCATCAGTGATATCAGGGATGAATCCGATAGAACCGGTCTGCGCATTGTGTATGAATTGAAAAAAGGTGTGATTACAAACGTCGTCCTGAACAAATTATACCAGTTTACAGCGCTGCAGACATCTTTCAGTGTGAATAACATCGCCCTGGTGAAGGGCAGGCCTAAGCTTCTGAACCTGAAAGACATGATTCTGCATTATGTTGACCATAGGCATGAAGTCCTGATAAGGAAGACAAAATACGAGTTGGAACAGGCTGAAAAGCGTGCTCACATCCTGGAAGGATTGCTTATTGCACTTGACAGGCTCGATGAGGTCATTGCGCTGATCAGGGCATCACGCACACCGGAAGATGCGCGGAATGGCCTGATAGAGAAATTTGAGCTGACTGATATACAGGCACGGGCCATACTTGATATGCGCCTTCAGAAACTGACCGGACTGGAGAGAGATAAGATCAAAGAGGAGCATGCCGGATTGATGAAGATGATCGAACATTTTCAGACTATCCTAAATGATGAAGGCCTCAGGATGAACCTCCTGAAGGAGCAGCTGCTCGAGATCAAAGAAAAATACGGTGACGACAGCAGGTCTCAAATAGAGTATGCCGCCGATGATTTTAAGATCGAGGATACCATCCCTGATGAAGAAGTGGTGATAACCATTTCGCACATGGGGTATATCAAACGGACTAAACTTGTCGAATACCGCAGGCAAAACAGGGGTGGGAGAGGAGCAAAGGGAAGCACCATCAGGGATGAGGATTTTCTGGAATACCTCTTCGTTGCCACCAACCACAATTATATGCTCTTCTTTACTGAAAATGGCAAAGTATTCTGGCTGAGGGTGTTTGAAATACCGGAGGGAACCAAGACATCCAAGGGAAGAGCCATACAGAACATGATCAACATTGAACCCGACGACAAGGTCAGGGCCTTTATCAATATCAGGGACCTGAAGGATGAAGAATATATTAACAACAACTTTATCACACTTTGTACCAAGCGGGGAACCATTAAGAAAACCTCTATTGAGGCCTATAGCAGACCCAGACAGAACGGGATCAATGCCATCACCATCAAGGAGGGAGATCAGCTACTGGAAGCCCGCCTGACAAATGGCGAGAGTGAAGTTCTCCTGGCATTGAAGTCGGGCAGGGCCATTCGATTTAATGAAAGCAAGGTCAGGGCCATGGGAAGAAATGCAGCAGGGGTGAGAGGAATTACGCTTGGGCATCCAAAGAAAGATGAAGTCATTGGTATGATCTGTATTTCAGAAGAAGGCTACGATGTACTTGTAGTATCTGAGAATGGCTATGGCAAACGCTCCAGACTCGATGATTACAGGATCACGAACCGTGGAGGGAAAGGCGTGAAGACCATCAATATTACTGAGAAAACCGGCAAACTTATCGCGATAAAAGATGTAACTGATAATCATGATCTTATGATCATAAATAAATCAGGACTGATCATCAGGATGGCAGTAGAAAGCCTGCGTGTAATGGGACGGGCCACACAGGGTGTGAGGCTGATAAATCTGAGGGAAGGTGATGCCATTGCCGCTGTGGCCAGAGTTGAAGTGCTGGAGGGAAGTGAAGAATACGAAGGGGAGGAGGAAATGAACGGCAATAATGAGCAGGTCAACATTCCTGATGAAGCAGGTGAAATTGAGAAAACTCCTGAAGATTCGCCTGAAACGGATTAATTCGGTATAAAAAGTTTTCTGGCAAGAAAATTGATCTTTTGAGTGTTAATTCATATTTTTGTCACAAGACAATAAAACCAAAAAATAGTATTATGAAAAAATTGATCATTTTGCTTATTGCAGCATTCATTGTAACAGGGCTGAGCGCACAGAACAACAAGCGCACCAGTGCTTTTAACTACTTTAAGAATGGGAAACTTGATAAGGCCAAGGAATTCATTGATCCTACAATCACCCATCCGAAAACTATGAATGTTGCCAAAACATGGTATTACCGGGGAAACATCTACCTGCAAATTGCATTGGATACCAATTATCAGTACTTAGATCCCAATGCACTTGATGTTTCATATGAAGCATATAAAAAATGTTTAGAACTTGACAGCAGGGGGGAATTCAAGTCTGATATTAACCAGAATTTCCGTATAATTGCTTCTAACTTCTATAACCAGGGATTGGCTTCATTTGACGAAGAGGATTACCTTGGAGCTGCACAACACTTTCTGAATACATATCAAGTAACTCTTGAGGTTGGAGTGCTTGATACGCTGTCATTGTCAAATGTTGGACTTGCATATATCTATGCTGAGGAATATGAGAAAGCACTCGAAACTTATTTGCAGCTAATCGAAATAGGCTTCAAAGACCCTCATATATATAAATCAGTTTCAGAGATTTATCTCAATCAGAAAAGTGATACTGTCACCGCAGAACTATATATTATACAGGGCAGGGAGATCTTCCCGGATAACTATCAGTTACTTATTGCTGAAACCAACTTTTTCCTCACAAAAGGAGAGAATGAAAAGGTAATAAACAATCTGCTAAAAGCCTTAGAGACAGACTCTTTAAATGCGGATATCTGGGTTATTCTTGGAGCAAATTATGAAAATACAGGTAATCCTGAGAGAGCAGCAAGAGCTTATCAGAAATGTATTGAAATTGATTCTGGATATGCTGATGCCTATTACAATTTGGGTGCTATGTATAACAACCAGGCAGTAGATATCATTGAAGTTGCCACTGAGCTGCCACAGGATGCAATTGAAGAGTATAATATTGAAAAAGCAAAAGCGGATGAATTATTTCAGAAAGCACTTCCTTATCTTGAGAAATCTGATGAATTGAACCCTGACAATTTGGAAATATTGCAAACATTGAAGCAGATCTATACCAGGCTTAACGATATGGA
>JAIOSQ010000307.1 GCA_021107535.1 Bacteroidales bacterium
CACGAAGTGATGGGTCTTTTTGCTTATGAGGCGTTGAATGCTTGCATTCATAAGCATTATAAGCAAAAAGGGCCATTGGGGCGGAGCCCCGGTCTTTTTTGGTTTGTCACTACCCTCCTTAGAGATCACCGAAGGTAATCTCGCCACTGGTGTGGAAACTCCAAAAAACAAAAAACAAAAACCAAGGTAAATTACAAATTTCAAAAACCAAAATCCAAAAAAAATCCAAATATCAAATTTCAAATTTCGCACTTATAATTTGGATTACTCCACACATCAAAAATCGAAAATCACATTGTACATACACCCGCCAAAGGCGGTGAACCAGGTTTACGAGCTGGCGAAGCCAATAAAATTTTTAAAATAAGTGAGCCCAAATAGTAAATTTGATTTGAGGTGTTCTTTTTGTACCTTTATAGATGAAAAAATCCAAGTGCCATGAAAAAGTTATTCCTCTATCTGATGACTACAGTCCTGGTCATCGGTATTCAAGCTCAAACATATATTGACCCTGTTGACAACACCGATCTTGAAAGCAATACTACTTATATTATCAACCCGGGTGTTTATTCTGTTGCTGATCCGGGTAACGACGGAATATTAAGAATAGATAATAAAGAAAATATAATAATTGATGCCACCGGTGTATCAGTTGACGGAAGTGACTATACAGGATATTTTATAAAGATCAATAACTCTTCCAATATCCTTATCAGGAATTTTGAGCTTATTGAACAATATTATTATGCAGTTTACATAACCAATTCCGACATCATCGAAGTCCACGACTGTAATTTTAATTATAATAAGGTTGATTCAACAGGCTGGATCTCCATATGGACGAATTACACCTCTGCACTGGGTGGTGGGGTAATGATGTACCAGGTTAACCAAGGGCTGATCCACGATAACATGATGAAATTCCAGAACGATGGTGTGGCACTGTATCATTGCGATAATATTGATATTTGGGACAATGATTTTTCATGGAATACTTCATTCGGGATAAGGATGTACTTTAGCGATACATGTCATATTCATTTTAATAACTGTTCGCATGTAAACCGTCCTTTTACTAACCCGAGTGATTGTGCTGCTCTATTGGTACTGGTCTCCAATGCCAACCTTGTAGAACATAATGACCTCTCCTACTCCGGCGACGGAGTATTCCTGGGGCAATTCGAATACTCGAATATCCCAAACAACAATATATTCAGGTATAACGAATGTTCATATTCCCCACATAATGCTATTGAAGCCACCTTTGCCGACGGGAATGTGTTTTATGGGAACAAGTGCAATTACAGCCATTATGGTTTATGGCTGGGTTATTCATATAATTCCCTTGTTGACAGTAATGAGGTTATTGGCAATCAATATTCAGGTATAGCAATCGATAGAGGATTTAACAATACCATCGTTAAAAATATTATCTCAGAAAATCCAAATGGGATAGAACTATGGGAAGGTGACGGCATACCTCCATATCAAAATCAATACTCCCATGATTATTTCATTCGCCAGAACCTATTTGAAGGAAACAGTGAAGCTATATATGCACACAACACTGAACATCTGGTTTTAAAAGATAATATTTTTAAATATAACAACAACGGAGTGCGCTTGTCGGGCGATGCAAGCCAGGACACCATTCTTGGCAATGCCTTTACCACCTCATGTTTTTATCATATAGAAAATGGTTCCACGGATGATATTACTGCTACAGGAAATTCATTCGGTTTTACTGATGAAGATATCATTGAATGTAATATCTGGGATAAATCTGATAATCCGGCACTGGGAGAAGTGATCTGGCATCCATATATCCCGGTTCCCGATCCGGTTGTTTTAACCGATTACATTGAAGATATGGCAGAAGAGCCCGCAAGATGGTATGCATACCCGGAGGCATGCTGGGGGTATGATTCAAGTTTTGCAGCCTACACAGAATGGGATTATACTGATTATGTCGTTGGTGAAGCATCCATTCATCACCAAACCGGCAATGGATGGGATGTTGGCCTGCATTACTGGCCGGAGGGCGATACTGTAAGAATGTGGTCACTGTCGCTGGCCGATACCCTTACATTCTGGCTTAAGACATCTAATAATACCACTTATGGTTTCCAGTTTCATCATATCCGCGTTGGCAATAATTGTGGCGGGTATTTTAAATATACCGGATCATCCAGCCCGCTGAATGCGGCAAATGGGCAGTGGAAACTTATCAAGGTGCCGCTTGCCGGCGGCGGATCT
Source organism: Bacteroidales bacterium (assembly GCA_021107535.1). GTDB lineage: Bacteria > Bacteroidota > Bacteroidia > Bacteroidales > B18-G4 > B18-G4. The sequence goes on from JAIOSQ010000307.1 coordinate 2,257, forward strand.
CCATACTCATACAGCAAATCCCAGATCGGTGAGGTCTCCCTTGATGAAATAAATTATGTTTCTGTTCATGCCGACACCTGGGATTTTGGTTTTGAAATATGGCTTGATGGTGTTCATTTTACATCTTTCGGTACAGGTGAGCAGGAAATTGATCCTCCACAGGAAATAAGTATTCAAATATACCCGAATCCTGCACAGGAATACATTAAACTGGATCTGCCCGTACAGGCAAAAGTTCAGGTCTTTGACATCAGCGGCCGTGAACTGATTGAACTGACAAGCAACAGTGACATCCGGAAGATTGATGTTTCCGGACTGGAAGATGGTATTTATTATGTCCGGGTAACGTACGAAGGGCAGACTATTAGCAGGAGTTTCGTGAAAAGGTGATAATGGTTTTAGCAAATAATACAATAGGCTGTCTTAAAGCCATTTCAACGGTTATTTAGCTTTTGATATAGTCACCTTTTTATTCAGAACAGATTGATTCCGGTATAAGAACTAACCTACAGGTGATCATCAAAATACTTCACCATCTTGGCGTTCAAGTGCAGGCGGTCCATGCCTCCTACCCCATGCCCGTGGCCGGGATACACGAAATAATCTACCTGTACCCTTTCCTTAATGAATTTGTTGATCAGGCTCAGGGAGTGTTGCCAGACCACAACAGGATCTGATGTTCCATGGATGATCAGCAGATCGCCTTTAAGCTTGTCGGCATGATTCAGCAGGCTGGCTTCTTCATAACCTTCCGGGTTTGACTCCGGAGTGTCCATGTATCGTTCTCCATACATCACCTCGTAATACTGCCAGTCGGTAACCGGGCCTCCGCATACCCCTACCTTGAAATCATCGGCTTGTTTCAGCATCAGGGAGATGGTCATAAAACCACCATAGCTCCAGCCGGTCACGCCTATCCTGTCAGGATCGACAAACGATAACGACTTCAGGTATTCAACTCCCCTGGCCTGATCTGCCACTTCAAGGGTTCCCAGGTTTCTGAAGACGGCCTGTTCAAAATCTCTCCCCCTGTTTGCAGAACCCCTGTTGTCGAGGGTGAAGATCACATATCCTTTCTGCGCCATGTAATAAAGAAACATGGAAGCGCCACCCATCCATGAGTTGGCGACCAGCTGGGCATGCGGCCCCCCGTATACATACACAATGACCGGGTATTTCTTTTCCTGGTCAAAGCCCGGAGGAGTGATCATGCGGCAGTAGAGGTCGGTCCCGTCATCTGCTTTAATGCTAAAGACTGACATCTTCCCGATATCATAATCGGCAAGTGGGTTTTTGTCCTCCTGAAGAACCTGTATTATCTTTCCTTTTGTGGAAACAATTGAGTATTCCCTCGTAGTGGTGGTATCACTGAAAATGTCAATAAAATATTTACCATTTTTATTCAGGATGGCACGGTTCGAGCCGTTCTTGTTACTGATCTTCGTGATCTCCCCGGATTTCAGTTCCACTGAATACACAGCTGAATTCAAGGGGCTCTCTTTGGTGCCCGTGAAATAAGCATATTTGTTCTTCGACCCGACACCAAGCAAATTACGGACTACCCATTCCCCGGAGGTGAGCTGCCTGATCAGTTCGCCCTGTGTATTGTACAGATAAAGGTGTCTGTAGCCATCCTTTTCGCTGATCCAGATAAACCGGTCGTTGCTGTTATTCAGAAAAACCAGATCATCTTCCGGTTCTACATATTTATCATTTTCTTCTTCAAACAAGGTTTTCACCAGGCTGCCGGTGCGAATATCATACTGATTCAGTTTCATATGGTTCTGGTCCCGGTTGAGAACAGCAATGTATACGTATTTTTCGTCCGGGCTCCAGGTAACGCAGCTCAGGTACTGTTCGGCCGGCTCTCCCGTTTTAAGAAAATTCACCTTCCCTGAACCTACGTTATATATGCCCAGTGTAACTTCGTGGCTGGTCATTCCTGCCATAGGATACTTGATGTTATTTGTTTCAGCCACCCTGGCACCGACATCCAGCAGGGGATAATCGCTCACCATGGTTTCATCCTTGTGGTAAAAGGCCAGGTAATTGCCAAATGGCGACCAGAATGTACCACCGCTTATCCCAAATTCACTGCGGTGTACGGTCTGCCCGTTAATGATCCCGGGATCCTCATCATTGGTGATCTGTATCTGGCGTCCCTCAAAAGCAACATACAGGTTATTATTGATTGTATAGGCCAGTGCAAAATTACTTTCATTCACATCTGTATTGGCAGCTTCCTCAGGATAATCATTGATCTCCCTGAGTTGATTAGAACTGATATTGTATATATATATCTTATTTCCACTTATAAAATATCCCAAATTATCGTCCAGCCATTTGAAGGAAGGCAGCCTCCGCAGGGTATCTTCTTCAAGTTTCTTCAGGC
>JAIOSQ010000272.1 GCA_021107535.1 Bacteroidales bacterium
TTGATGTGCAGATTGGTGCATCATCAGTTGGGCAAAGTACCGGCTCTATTGAGATCACTGCTTTAGGAAGCTCCGACACCTTGTTTTATTCCAATGATAATGGTGCGAACTATCAGATCAATGACGGTGGCTTCTATAATCTTGCAGCAGGCTTCTACACCTGTGTGGTAGTGGATGAAATTGGCTGTGATACAACATTTATTGTAGAAGTACCGGAAGAGGTTACTATTCGCCTTCAGGCTACAGCAGGTGAGGATGAAGTATGTCCGGGCAATGCAGCTTTTGTCCCGCTTATGGTAAGTAATTTCAATGATGTGGCATATTTTAAAACAACCCTTCTTTATAATAAGGACTTTCTGACATGCACAGGTTTTGCAAATGCACATGTGCTGCTTGAAGATTCATTGCAAGCCCTGTTATTCCCGGCGGAAGGAAAGATAGAACTCAACTGGTCCTCAAATGCTGTCAGCCTGCCTGACAATTCGATTATGGCAGACCTGGTATTTGAGTCTCTTGATCCGGGCACGCCCCTTATTGATTGGGATGGGTCAGCAGGGGCATATTTATTTCAGAATTCTACCGGCTTAACAATCCCTGTTGACTATTTTACCGGATATGTAAGGATCTATGATGAAGTGCTCTTTATTTTAAGCGCACAGGAAGAAGCTTGCCAAGGGGATGATCTGGAAATTTCTCCGCTTGTATATTCAAGCAATGGTGATGAAAGCTACTTATGGACTTATCCTGATGGCAATACAAGCAATAATGAGATCTTAACACTATACAATGCACAGGAAAGCCAATCAGGGACATATGCTCTCAGAGTTACTGACACGCTGGATTGTTATTCGGATGATTCTGTTGAAGTAATTGTGTATCCCCTGCCCATTCCTGACTTTGCAGGACAGGATACCATCATAACAGAAGAACCCGTGGAAATCGATGCAGGTGCAAACTATGCAACTTATCTCTGGAATACAGGAGAAAGCACTCAATGGATAACCGCAAGCTATGATGGCTGGTACGGAGTCATTATTGAATCCCAGCAGGGCTGCATGGGTGAAGATTCCGTGTACGTATTATTTTTTATACCACCGGAACCACCCGAACCGATCTATGAAAACTTTTATGTTCCCAATGCCTTTTCACCCGATGGGGATGGTTTGAATGATGAATTGAAAGCCATCAGCAACACAGAAAACATAGTTTCATACCACATGTACATATACAACCGTTGGGGTGCACTTGTATTTGAGAGCAAGGAAATATCCCTGGGATGGGATGGGGAATACAAAGGAAAGCCAGCACCACAGGGAGTCTATGCATATAAGATTGAGTATTCTATTGGGGCTTCCGCACAGGAGGAAAGCAGAGTTCGGTCGGGGACGGTGATGTTGGTGAGGTAGGGATGCCTTTTTTACCCACCCCCTGTCCCCCTCCCTACTGCGCCTTCGCGTAGCTTCGGCAGAGCGAGGCGAGTAGGTGAGGGGGAACGTTATCTATAAGGTTTCAATGAAAAATCTCCCCTCCTTACTCATCATGAATGGTTCATAATTTACACTTTTCGAGCACCAAAGGTGCGTAAATCATTAGCCCCGTGCATAGCACGGGTTTATAATATGCTACTACACTTACATAGCCCCATCGGGGCGCAATCATTAATCCATACAAAACATTCATCATAATTGATATCATATTCTGTTAGAATCATTGCTTCCGCACCTGTGGTGCTCATATTATATTACACTACAGAACCCCCGGGGTGATGCCCGGGGCTATTGAGTACCGCCCCCTTGGGGCTTATATTTTAAACCAAATATACGGTAAAGATAGCGGGACACCACAAATCACCCCTTTCATATGATTTATATTAACAATTTGAGAGAATATAGTTTAGCAAACAGCCTCAGAACTGGGAACTGCGGGGTTTGAGAACTGAGGGACAAAGAGAAATATTTCTGCAATCTGCAATACTTTTTACCCACCCCCGGACACTACTAATTTTAAATCCCAAATTAATTTAAAACTTAAAACTCAAAACTCAAAACTATCCAGCAACCAGTACACCTACGCTAAAGCTTGTGCCTCCGCTAAAGCTACGGCGACACGCGGACGGTGCACAAAGCAACAAGCAACCAGCAACCAGTATCCAGTATCCAGTATCCAGTATCCAGTATCCAGTATCAAGTATCCAGTACACCTACGCTAAAGCTTCGGTGCACAAAGCATCCAGCATCATCTCCATCAAGACCTCATAAATTTAAGTTCCTTCATCTATTAATGCAAGCAAACATAGAATGTATATATATATTTGATTAATTTGAAATCATTCTAAATTTTTACTCTTATATTGCTCATTAAAAAAATCAGACTAATTTTGCGTTGTTAATTATTTAACATATAAAAGGAATAATTCGAAAAAGCATTACTAAAGTATTGATTTTATGAAAGATAAAGTGCAAAACATTATTAAAAAGCATCATGACGACAAAACGCGATTAATGGATATCCTAATCGATATTCAGGCGGAGTACAATTGTATTCCCGATGAAGCAGTAGAAATTATTGCCGGGCAATTGAACATGTCAAAAGTTGATGTGGAGCAGACTTTGTCGTTCTACCATTTCTTTACCAATGAACCCACTGGAAAATATACTGTATATCTGAACGACAGTATTGTGGCTAAAATGATGGGAAGGGATGAAATTGCCAAAGCTTTTGAAGAAGAAGCCGGTACAACATTCGGTTCTGTTACTGAAGACGGACTGATCGGGCTTTTCAGTACATCAGATATTGGTATGAACGATCAGGAGCCTGCTGCCCTGATCAATGGTGTTCCATTTACCAGTCTTACAAACTCCAGGGTAAAAGAGCTTATTGCCGGCTTCAAAGCCGGAAAAGAAGTGAAAGACATGATCGGCCAAACGGGTGATGGTAATAACTCCGACCCGCGTATCATGTCAATGGTAAACAATAACTGCCTGAAAAGAATAGGTTCTATTATGTGTCTGGAGTATGAAACAGGCTGGGCATTGAGAAGAACTGTTCATATCACCCGTGAAGCGGTAATCGAAATGGTGAAGAAGTCGAATCTGCGTGGAAGGGGTGGAGCTGGCTTCCCTGCCGGACTTAAATGGGAGTTCTGTCGTAGATCAGAAGGAGATGTAACTTATCTGGTTTGCAATGCAGACGAAGGGGAACCCGGAACGTTCAAAGAAAGGGTGGTACTTACTGAGATGCCCGAGCAGCTTTTCGAAGGCATGGCTATTGCCGCTTATGCCATTAATGCGAAAGAAGGTATATTGTATCTCAGGGCAGAGTATGTTTACCTGAAGGACTACCTGGAAGATGTAATGAAAGCCATGAGAAAGGATAACTTACTTGGTAAAAATATCCTTGGTGTTGAAGGCTTTAATTTTGATATTCGCATTCAGATGGGTGCGGGAGCTTATGTCTGTGGTGAAGAATCAGCACTAATCGAATCCATGGAGGGTAAACGGGGTGAACCTCGTAACCGCCCGCCATTCCCTGTGCAGGCAGGTTACATGGATAAGCCTACGGTTGTGAACAATGTGGAAACGCTTAGCACGGTTGTAAAGATCATGCTGAATGGTCCCGATTGGTTCAAAGCCATCGGTACCCCAGAATCAGCTGGCACAAAATTATTAAGTGTTGCAGGCGATTGTAAAAACCCCGGCGTTTACGAATTCGAATTCGGGACAAAGGTCAGCGAGGTGCTCGATCTGGTTGGGGCAACTTCAGTTCAGGCGGTACAGGTTGGCGGCCCCTCGGGGGTATGCATTAACCCGGAAATGTTTGATAAAGGCATTTCTTTTGAAGACCTTTCTACCGGTGGTGCATTTATTGTTATCGGAAAAGACCGCGACCTTTTGCGGGATGTAGTTACAAATTATATTGATTTCTTTATCGAAGAATCATGCAGTTCATGTGCTCCATGCCGATCCCTTACGATGATCTTACGAGGCAAGCTCCAAAAATTACTGAATGGACACGGCACGATGAATGACATTGATGAGTTATACAAGTGGGGACAGTTTATGAAACAGGCCAACCGTTGCGGCCTTGGGCAAACAGCTGCCAACCCTATCCTGACAACCATTGAAAATTTCCGTCCGCTTTATGAGGCATTGGTCAAGACAGATGAAGATTATATGTCAGAATTTGATATGAACAAAGCGGTTGAAGAATCATGCAAATATGTTGACAGGATTCCGAATGTGCATTAATCTATTTCAAGAAACTGAAAAAACTATAATATGAACGACAAAATAAAAATAGTGATCGACGGAAAAGAATACTGGACCGAGCTTGGCAAAACCATTCTGGATGCCGCGAAGGATAACGGTATCTTTATCCCGTCTCTTTGTCATGTTGAAGGCGTTAAGGCTGCCGGATCCTGCCGCATCTGTAATGTGAAGGTGAACGGAAGAAACATGACCGCCTGTAGCACACCTGTTGCTGAGGGTATGACTATTGTGAATAATATTCCTGAACTTGAGGAACTGAGAAAGGCGATTGTTGAAGTTATGTTCGTGGCCGGTAATCATTTTTGTCCGGCTTGTGAAAAAAGTGGTAATTGTGAACTGCAGGCGCTTGGATATCGTTTCCTCATGCTGGTTCCCCGCTTCCCATATGAATTTCCCGACAAGGGTGTCAATGCGGAAAGCAAATACATCTATCACGACAGGAACCGCTGCATATTATGCAAACGATGTGTTCGTACCGTAATAAAAGATGGCAAGCATGTTTTTGCCTTAAACAGCAGGGGAGGAGAACACATTCATATTAAGATCGATACTGAGCTTGCTTCTCAACTCACAGAGGAAGAAGCACAGGCCGCAATGGATATTTGTCCCGTCGGAGCGATCCTCAAAAAAGAACGTGGTTATTATGATCCAATCGGGGAACGGAAATACGACAAGCAGCCCATTGGTAGTGAAATTGAAAACAAATAAATAAAAGGAGACCAGATAATGAGTAAACCAGTATTAGCAACAACATCGCTGGCCGGCTGTTTCGGTTGTCACATGTCTTTTCTCGATATCGATGAAAGGATCCTGGAACTGATAGAGTTGGTTGAATTCAATAAATCTCCGATAGATGATATCAAAACTTTCACCAAGCAATGTGATATCGGCCTGATTGAGGGTGGATGCTGCAACAGTGAGAACATACATGTTTTGAAAGACTTTCGGAAA
>JAIOSQ010000012.1 GCA_021107535.1 Bacteroidales bacterium
AAACGCAATTTGGATCCACTTTTCGAACTCCCGGTATATCGAGCAAGCTCGAATCCCTCCGTTCTCAAAGCGGAACTTCGTTTAGCGCGGCGTTAGCCACAATACTATAAAAAACAAAAATCAGATGAAGCCAAAATTATTCTTAATTATTTTAGCTCTTTTAAGTCCCTTCTTCCTACATGCTCAAATTATTTTTCAAAAAGCCTATGGGGGTGGGTTTGGCGATTGGGGTAACTCAATCCAACAAACCACTGATGGTGAATATATTATTACGGGTGGTACTAATAGTTTTACATTGTCTTGGTATCATGATCTTTATTTAATTAAAACAGATTCAAATGGAGATTTAATGTGGTCAAAATCTTATGGTGGAGATGAAGGAAACGAAACAGGGCTTTCTGTTTTACAAACAAATGAAGGAGGATTTATTATTGTAGGTGTAACTTTTAGTTTCGGACAGGGAGGTTCAGATGTATATTTAATCAGAACCAATTCAACAGGTGATACTCTCTGGACCAAAACATTTGGTGGGGATCATAATGATGGTGGCAAATCTATACAACAAACATCTGATGGTGGTTTTATTTTAACAGGATATACTGGAGGAGGTGTAGCTGGAACTGATTATGATATTTATTTAATTAAATTGGATAGTGAAGGAAGTATTCTTTGGACAAAAACTTATGGAGGAACAGGTGACGATTATGGTGAATCCGTACAACAAACAATAGATGGAGGCTTCATTATTGCAGGATATGGAACAAGTTTTGGAGCAGGAACTTGGGATTTTTATTTGATAAAAACTGATGATATCGGGAATATTTCTTGGTCAAAGACATATGGTGGACCAAATGCAGATTACGGTCATGAAGTACAGCAAACATCTGACGGAGGGTATATAATAACTGGAACAACTGGAGGTTTTAGTACAAATAATTGGGATGTCTATTTAATTAAAACAGATTCTGTAGGCGATGTTTCGTGGTCAAAAACATATGGAGGAACACAGCCTGATTATGGTAATTCGGTTCAACAGACATTGGACGATGGATTTGTAATTGTTGGTGAAACATTGGAAAATGTCCTTATAATCAGAACTACATCAACCGGAGATACTCTTTGGACTAAAACATTTGGTGGAACAGGGAATGACTTAGGCAGTTCAATAATACTAACTAATGACGGTGGATTGGCGATTACAGGTGACATACAAAGTCCTCCAATAAATTTTTATGGCAATGTTTATTTAATAAAAACAGATGCAAATGGAAATAGTGGATGTTATGAAAATTATCATAATTCAGTCGTCTCTGAGGTTAACCCAATAGTTACAAGTCCAACATTGCAAATATCTTCTGGTGGTACATCAGGAAATCCAGCCACAAATATTGTTGATGGCGGAACAGAAACTGTGCTGTGCACAAGTGTTGGTATAAAGAATATTCAATACAGTGGAATAGAATTGAAAGTTTGCCCTAATCCCTTTACTTCATTCACAACATTGCAAACTGACCGAATATTAAAAAATGCAACTTTGATAATCTATAACTCTTTTGGACAAAGAATAAAGGAAATAGAACAAATTTCTGGCAAAACATTTTGTATTCAAAGACAAGATCTATTATCCGGAATCTATTATCTTCAAATTGTGGAAGATGAAATTAGTTTACCGTTAAAAAAACTTATAATAACAGACTTTTAACGCCTTGATAATGAAAGACGTACTGTGGCTAACACGCAATCATAGCCAATTGGCGCTTTTGGGTAATCAAGACAGAGAATTGGAATATTTAAACAAATACAAATCAAAAAACATCCTGCGAGAAAAACGCCAACTGGCCATATTGCGGGAACGTTAGCAAACAATTGAATGATTAAAACAATTAAAACACTAACATTAATTTTTTTTCTCCTACTATTCTGTAGTTGGCATCCTTTCGATTATAAAATGACATTAATTGAAAAAAATGTTCATGGACCAGTAAAAACTATTATAGAGAGAGGAGCTAATTTTATTGATGACTGTATCGTCGTACAGGATTACAACACTCAAGGTCAGTTGAAAGAAATAAGATTCTTTTATAATCAAATGAAATTTGACACTTCTGATTACAATGAAATGCTTAAGGTTGTAAATGATACAGTTTTACCATTTGATAGCTCATTTTTTATGGCTCAAAAGTATCCTAATTATGATGGGCTGGATACATTGAAAATGGAATATTCCCATAAAATATGCTTCAATTATTCCAAAACAGGGAAACTATTAAAAGAAATTGGGTATGATGAGAATAATGAACTGTATTTTTTACATGAATATTATTACAACACAAAGGATAGCATTAAAAAAGAAGTTAGCTTTTACCCAGATTCTGCTAATAATTTGATAAAGACTTCCCAAACTCGTTATAAATACATAACTAGAAATTCAAGAATAAAAATGCTCGAAAAATCTAAATCATTTCGTGAAAGAAAAAAAAGTTTTTATGTAACTGAACATATATTGCGTAGGGATACGATAATTCAAAGCTATTACAATAATAATAATGGACAGATTTGGTTTATATCATTTGAATATGGTAAAAATAGTAAAGTTGAAAAATTTTACAGAATTTTTTATAATGATACTATACTGGAAAACACTACATTTCTTAAGTTTACAGATAGCTTACTTATTGAACAAATTGATGTTGATCACTATAATGAAAAAATAAATTCGAAAAATGTAAAAACATTTACATATGATTCGACTGGTATATTAATTAAATCATCTGAAATTGATTCCTCATTTTTAACTGATTTCAATAAAAGCTCAACAACATATTTTGACTCATATAGTAATCCATACATGATAATTACAAATAGCGAAGACACAACTTTTATTTCATATGAGTATGATGACGAAAAAAACTGGATTACACGCAAAAGGCTTATTAAATGGAAAAAGAAAGAATGGGTGAATAATCGAAAAATAATCTATTACTAAATCGTTTGCTAACAGCAAATCATAGCCCATAGCCGCTTTAGTGCTTGTTAAGACAAATGAGTAGTAAAATAAACATACGGGTAATCAAGAAACATCCTACAAGTAAACGGCTACGTGCCATATTTGCGGCACGTTGTACCGCATACTATGAAGACCCTGCATAGAAATAAACGATTGAAATCTGGAGCAGAATGGGTGAAAACTTATTCTGGAAAACGTATTGTTCATGGTTATGCTAAAAGATATGGAGTTGATAAA
>JAIOSQ010000176.1 GCA_021107535.1 Bacteroidales bacterium
CGAATGATTTTACAAAACACACTAAAACCATCGGTTAACATCCAGCCAACAACTGTTAACAACCATTAATTCTTCAATATTTCAAAGAACTTTTATCTTTGCTTTAAGGTTTCGAACACTCGTAATGTTGAGTTTGGAATTATTCATTTCAGATAGGCACTAGCTACTCGGCACTAGGCACTATGCACTCCCTGAACCCTGCCCCCTGAACCCAATGTGAAATTGCGAGGTTTTCCCCCTTGACATACATCTGTCATTTTCGTATATTTGACCTTAGTTGGCAGTTTTATTTATTCACAATTCCAAATCATGGGCCTTATGAAAACAATAGTTTCTTTCCTGTTTATTCTATTCGTACTTATCTCCACATCATATTCGCAAAGGGTAATTCCGAGCGATAGGGTGGTGAATCATGTAAATGTACGTGAGTTACCCATCACTTCAAGTGATATCGTGGGTGCCTTGAGCCCGGGTGAATCAGCGGAGCTAATAGAATCCATTTCTAGTTGGTATAAGATCAGATGTGACGATGGAGATATCGGCTATGTTAGTAAAGCCTGGACAATGATCGGTGATGGAATATCAGAAGCAGAGGGTAAGGATGATCTTGTAATTGGTTCATGGAATATTAAGTGGTTTGGTTTTTATATAAAAGATAGGCATGATTACCCGGCGATGGCTGATATTGTGCAAACGATGGATGTCTTGGCAATTCAGGAATTACGTGGGCCAAGATCTATAAAAAGATTGGATTCCTTGAAAGCGGAATTGAATAGGCGTGGTTATAAGTATGAACGGCTTTTTAGTGATCAAACAGGATATTCAGGTGATGTTCCAGGATATGGAGGCTATCTTGAAAGATATGCATTCCTATATGATATTGATAGAGTTGAATTGGTAGATCCCAACCAGCCATACAAGTTCATTGATACTCCAATTGTTGATAATCAAAGCTTGAGACAGGTCCCTATTTCTGTGGATTTCAAGGTAAAGAATGGGAATGGTTTTGATTTTAAGGTAGTAACTGTTCATACCGTATATAATCCGCCTTTACATAATGTTCGGGCATCTGAATTCAGGTTTATGCATAATTGGATGAATGAACAATTGGAGGATCCGTCAGTGTCGGAAAAGAATATTTTTATAATTGGTGACTTCAATGCAAATCCCGATGGCCAACCAAATTATTTTGATACAATAATTTTTAGTAATAACAAATACAGGGTTGTTTTTAATGAACCTGCTGCTAGTGGAGAGCCGCCAATCAGGACAACCATCATGGTTCCTAAAGTGGATGATTCCTCAAAATTTTTATCTCCCTTATATGATCATCTGCTTCTTTCAAGGAATACTGATTACGCTTTGAACCTTGAGCCAGTTACCTGGGCATCAGGGGTAATTGGTGTGATTGAATTTGATCAGGAACAAAAGTGGCAGGATTATGGAGAGGCTGATTCTGTTAAGCGTAACATGTCCGACCACCGCCCAATCTGGATCAAGCTGGATTATAATACGGAAGACCGGGACTAGAAGTTTTGGGTGTTGAGTCCTTCGACTGCGCTCAGGACAGGTTGTTGGGTGGAGTTTTAAATTTTGGGTTTTGAATTTTGAAGGTATTTTTAACACAAAGGTCACCAAGGAAATCCCTTAGTGTTCTTTGTGTTGAAAAAACTTCTCAATTATTAACTTTAACCAGTAACCAGCAACCAGTAACTGTTAAAAATATCCCGCCCTTTTCTTGGATATTTCAAGCCTAATTTTCGTATGTTTGTTCACCTCATTATATGGCAAACTTTAACAAGCTTAAACCATTGCAAATGAAGCACATCATTGGAATCCGCCACGAAGATAAATACCTAATGGAACGCAGGGTCGCCCTGATCCCGGCACATATAAATAAGCTGATCGCTGAAGGGGGGCTGGAGTTTATTGTTGAAAAATCTCCCAAAAGGATATTTAAAGCTGAAGAATTTGAAAATGCAGGTGCTAAAATGGTCACTGACCTGAGTCCGGCCAGTGTTGTATTTGGTGTGAAAGAGATGCCAATTTCCTTCTTTGAAAAAGGAAAAACATATATTTTCTTTTCCCACGTGATCAAGGGCCAATCATACAACATGCCTATGTTGAAAGCTATGATGGAGAAGGGCGTGAACCTTATCGAATATGAAAAGGTGACCGATGAGCTGGGCCGCAGGCTGATCTTTTTCGGCAAATTTGCCGGACTGGCAGGGATGATAAATTCGTTGTGGGCGTTGGGCATCAGGCTACGGGCGATGGGCCTGGAAACGCCTTTTGCTAAATTGAGACAATCGCATACCTATGATTCACTTGAAGAGGCGAAAGAAGATATCAGAAAGGTAGGCCTGGAGATTGCTGCCAAAGGATTGCCGGCAGAAATATGCCCTCTCACCATTGGTTTTACCGGCTATGGTAATGTTTCCCAGGGAGCACAGGAAATAGCAGGCTTACTTCCTTCTATGGAGGTTTCACCTGAAGAACTGCTCACCCTGAAAGACCGCAGCGATCTTCCCAATAATGTAATTTATAAAACAGTATTTAAGGAATGGGACCTTTCCCAACCCAATGATGCCAATGCTGAATTCGACCTGCAGCATTATTATGCTCATCCTGAAGAATATCATAATGTCTTTGAACAATATGTTCCTCATCTGAGCATTTTGATGAACTGTATGTACTGGGCTGAGCAATACCCACGCATCCTCACCAACAAATACCTGAAAAAGCTGTTCAGTGAAGGGAATAATAAGCTTAGGGTTATCGGTGATGTGACCTGCGACCCTGATGGATCCATTCAATGCACCCATAAGGGAACAGAAATAGAAGATCCGGTCTTTGTTTACAATCCCATGACGGGAGAAGCCACGATGGGCTTTGAAGGAGAGGGCATCCTCGACATGGCAGTAGACATTCTGCCCAGTGAGCTGCCACGCGAATCGTCCGTAGCCTTCAGCAATGCCCTCGTCGCTTATGTAAAAGCGATTGCCGAAGCGGATTATAATGTACCCTTTGCCGAACTCGACATCCCGGGGCCGGTAAAAAGGGCCATGATATTGTATCAGGGGAAATTAACCCCTGATTATGAATATATTTCAGAATACCTCGAGAATTAATCATTTACCATACCTAATTTAAGCCAATATGAAAAAAGTTTTGATCCTGGGTGCCGGAATGGTGGTAAAGCCCATTGTAACTTATCTTTTAGAAAAAGATTATCAGGTAACAGTTGCTACCCGAACAAAATCCAAAGCAGATAAAATGATCGGTGATCATCCGAACGGCACCTCCATGGCCTGGACGGTTGACGATGAAGAAACACTTGATCGCCTTGTGGAGGAACATGAGCTGACTGTCAGCTTGCTTCCGTACGCTTATCATGCGATGGTGGCCAGGCTGTGTATCAAACACAAAAAGAATATGGTCACCACCTCTTATGTTCAGCCGGAAATGAAAGCCCTTGATGCTGATGCGAAGGCAGCAGGTATTATCATCCTGAATGAAATTGGCCTTGACCCGGGAATAGACCATATGTCTGCCATGCGGATTATCGATCATGTGCATGATAAAGGAGGAAAGATCGAAGAATTCTATTCATTCTGCGGGGCCCTTGTTGCTCCTGAAGTTGAAAAGAATCCATTTAATTATAAATTTTCATGGGCACCCAAGGGTGTGGTGATGGCCAGCAACAACGACGGCAAGTACCTGCGCAGGGGTGTTGAAAAATATATTCCCGGCGAAGACCTTTTCAAGGATCCCATTAAAGTTGATGTGGACGCTGTTGGCTCGCTGGAAGTATATCCCAACAGGGACTCATTGCCCTATATCGAACTTTACGGCATTCCTGAAACCAGGACGATGTTCCGTGGTACATTCCGCTATGATAAATGGTGTGAGGTACTGGATGGAATGAAAGCCCTGAACCTGCTTTCCAACGAAAAATTCAATATGGAAGGGATGACATATGCTGAGATTCTTGCAAAGACTGCCGGGCTTCCCGGTATTGATAGCCTGAAATCTGCTGTTGCCGAAAAAGTTGGCGGAGACCCAAACGGCTATCTTGTTGATGCCCTTGAGTGGCTTGGCTTTTTCAGTGATGAGATGGTCGACAGGACAGAGGATTCTCCATTTGAGGTCACCTCTGATGTGATGATCAGCAAAATGATGATCGGAGAAGATGAAAGGGACATGGTGGTATTGCAGCATACTTTTGTCGCCGATTATGGCGGAGAAAAAGAAGTGATCCGTTCAACCATGATCGACTACGGAACACTGAAGACCGATACCTCCATTGCCCGTACGGTTGCCCTTCCTGCAGCCTGTGGGGTAGACATGATCCTGCAGGGAAAGATCCAGGCAAAAGGAGTTTATATTCCGGTGATCCCCGAAATCTATAACCCCATCCTCGATCAGCTCGAAACCATGGATATTAAAATGGTGGAAGATTACGGGTTGCCGATGGAGGACAATATTCAGTAGTTTGATATATTAGCTGTCATTTTAACAGGATTCCCCTCCTGGTACTATTTTTGACGATCAATATTTTTAATCTTTATCAATGAGTATAGCGATCACTGTAATTCTTGTTGTCATTGTGGCTTACTACCTGTTTTATTATTCCGGCAGGAAAAGCAAGCAGGCAGGCAAAGCAGGGCAGAGAAGTTCTGTTGGAGGACGTAAATACGGGAAATGGGTCGGAGGCGGGCTTGGATGGGCTGTCGGAGGGCCGATTGGTGGCATCCTGGGTTTTGCTTTCGGGTCGATGTATGATGGCATGCAAAGTGGTAAGTATGCTTATCAGAGTGGCAGCACCAGCCGTGGCGATTTCAGTGCCAGCCTCCTGGTACTCTCAGCGGCTGTGATGAAAGCCGACAACCGGGTGACAAAATCAGAACTGGATTATGTCAAAGCATTCCTGATCAGGCAATTCGGACCTGAAGCCGGGCAACAGCAACTGATCATGCTTCGTGAAATACTCAAACAGGAATATAACATTGCCGATGTAAGCCGTCAGATCGGGCAATTTATGGATTACTCATCCCGTCTGCAGTTGTTGCATTATCTTTTCGGATTATCCTCGGCAGACGGGCAAACCCATAAGACAGAAGTTGATCTGATCGAAAGTATCAGTGCTTACCTGGGTATCCGGACCCCGGATTTTATATCTATCAGGGCGATGTTCGTAAAGGATATCAACAATGCCTACCAGATCCTTGAAATAGCACCTTCTGCCACTGATGAGGAAATTAAAAAGGCATACCGGAGTATGGCTGTAAAATACCATCCCGACAAGGTGGCCCACCTCGGTGAGGATGTGAAAAAGGCCGCAACAGAGAAATTTCAAATGGTTCAGGCAGCTTATGAGGAGATTAAGAAGCAAAGAGTTATTATATGATACTTCTTTTTTTGAGTGATTATTGATTAGATCCCTAGTGATTAGTGAAGATCATTTTTCAATCTAAAATGTTCACTCTTAATTGTCAATCTTTATTAATCACTAATTAATAACTAAGAACTAATAATTCCCGACATCCGGTATACAGTGTCAATTAATTTTCATACTTTGGTATCATGATTTTATCAAGCTTTCGTATCTTGTCACAGCAATTAACATACAGTAATAACAAAAATCAAACAAAATGAAAATCAGTAAGTATCTCAAATGGCTTCCGATCGCTTTATTGGCAATATTTTTCCTAACTTCCTGTACTGCCGGAAATGAAAAGTTCGATATCGACCCGGCTGGGTTCTGGATGGGATTGTGGCATGGATTTATTTCACTGGTAACCTTTATTATCAGTATCTTTAATGATAATGTGACCATCTATGAAGTAAACAACAACGGGTGGACCTACAACCTGGGATTCATTCTCGGGATAAGTATTTTTTATGGTGGATCTTCTAAAGGGACGTGTAGGAGGAGACGATAGCTTTTGGTATTGGGTGTTGAGTGTTAAGCCCTTCGACAAGCTCAGGACAGGTTGTTGGGTTGGTTTTAAAGTTTTGAGTTTTAAGTTTTGAGTTTTAAATTTTAAATTATTTAAAATTTAGTAAAGCTGACCCCGAAGGGGCCTTATGTTTGTAAATTCTACACTCTTCATTATTAATCTCCAATAATCATCAGGCTTTCGGCATTCCTGATAGTTTTCCCCATCTCCTTTAGGAGAGGGGGACAGGGGGTGAGGTGATATTCTACATCCATCACTAGGCATTGGGTACTTGGCACTCAGGTTTGGGTTTCTTAAGCTTATTCAAAGAACTTCCACGAGATCCCAAACCGAAACCCTGCATCCATCATAGGGTAGGAGGGGACCATGTAGTAATTATATGTTCCAAAGTGGCTGTTGAAGTGTGAATATTTAAAGAACATCCTTGCCCGCTTGATCCTGAGATTGAAGAAAAAGTCTGCATAGACAAAGTTGCCAATCTCCTTTTGGCTTTGGTCATAAAAACTTCGCAATGCCGGCATGTAGGCACTGGCATAATACATAGTGTTGTAATATAACTGAATACCTGGCTGAATGATTGCAGCCTTTTTGAATATAGGTATTGTAACAAAAATAGCTACTTCAGCCATGATCTCCGGTAAGGCGATATATGTATTGTCGGAGGCTTTCTGATAGGCCAGGCGGGTATCAATGCCTACGATCTTGATCCGGAAATCTTTGAAAATACTTACTTTTAATACGCTTATCTCACTATCAGACTGTTGTGGCAGGGCCAGTGAGTCAAGGGATACATAATTTTTCAGCTGGATATATTCAATGCCGGCTTTAAGCTTTGGCCGTGTATAATACAAGGATAACAAACCAATGTCGGTGCTTTTGAAATCATTATCCCATTGGAAATTGTTGGCTGAGTAATACTGATAGAACCATCCCGGTTTTTGCTTTGAAAGTTCATACGCGAACTCTATCCTTCCGTATTTTTTTTCAATTTTTCCAGGGATATATGCACATCTTGCCTCTCCTTTATAATCTCCTCCGTTGTAGTTTCCACTTACAAATTCAGCACTTGCCCTGATCAGGAAGGTCTTGTTGATCAGCCAGTAAATTCCTGCTGAAGGGATGATTTGATTGAAGTATTTTCGTTCAGAATATCCACCAACTTCATGATATTCATGCCGTATTGCACCGTAAAGATAAAATGGTTTCTTCTCGATTGAATCAAGATAACCAAGGTTCGACCACATGAATTTGTTAGAGATATTAAAATGGTATATTGAATCGAAGGTATTGGTTGAATCCAGGTAAATATTCTGATAAAATCCGGCGGTAGGATTGCCGTCGATATATTTTTGTGTTTGCCTGGTCCACGCAAATAGATGGGTGATCCTGCCGGCATGTATATTTCTTCTCACATAGGTGCTGTCGTTGATCTTTTTATGCTTTTTCTGTATGTTGAAGAACTGGTTGAAAAAGAAAGATGATTGTTTTATTTGATTTTCAGCCGAAGAAAGGTTCACCGGCATTACAAAGCGGTCGGTATCAATATTTTTTTCGAAAAGGCTGTCTTCAGTGATGCCACCATTTTCATAAACAAAAATCTTGTTAAAGTGATAATTTCCGATGATGCCGTACCTTTTGCTTTTAGTGAAGAACTGAGCGGTGAGAGCCAGACTTTTATTATCAGATTTTTGTCTTTGATATCTGCCGGGGGCGTAAATATACCTAAAATCAGCACCAAGGGTTAATTGTGGGAATATTTTTGTGTCAAATTTAACTCCGATCATCTGTTCCTTCTTTGGCCCAAGCAGATATATCAATTCCGTAAATGGTTCATTTAATTTATAGTACTCCGTATTCTTATTGTTAAAGATATATGCATCAAAGCTATGGATTCCAAAATTGAACCCGGATGAAATATTTGGGTTAAAAAGCAGGTTTTTGTAGAGAAGTCCCGGATTTCCGAGGCTTGCAAAGAAAGGGGTTTCTTTATAGATCTGGTCGTAGTTTTGAATCCCGGACAGCGTCATATTATACTCATGCAATCTTCCCAATGCCAGACTATCGACATTGTGATAATAGAAGTATACGTTGGAAGTATCCTTAGATTCGATAATGGTATCGCATTCCTGTGAGTGGGAAGGGGAAAAGAGGATGATGCTCAGGAGGAGGAGGCTTGCCCGGAGATAATAGATACTGAATACGTTCCTTCTTTTTGCCATCCGTGGGTATTGTGATGCCTGCTGTTTAAGCATGGGCAAAGTATAAACGCTTAATACGCTGATTAATTTTCAAAGATATGAAAATTGGCAGGAGTACGGGAAAGAAAAAGCAGGAGCAAAAAAAAAGCCATGCGGCAAACGCATGGCTTAAATAAAAGTTGGCGACGACATACTCTCCCACAATAGCAGTACCATCTGCGCTGGCAGGCTTAACTTCTCTGTTCGGAATGGGAAGAGGTGGGCCCTGCCGCTATAATCGCCATAAGGCTTTCGTCCGTCCTGGATTTATCAAAGGCGGAACTAATTTCATTAAAAGACATATTAGAGAAAGAAAATACAAGAAGCTAATAGATGTGAAAAGTCATCCTGGTAGAAAGCTTACGGGTAATTAGTACTACTCGGCTTTGACATTACTGCCTTTACACCTGTAGCCTATCAACGTCATCGTCTATAACGACCCTTAAAGGAAACCTCATCTTGAGCTGAGTTTCGTGCTTAGATGCTTTCAGCACTTATCTCATCCAAACA